>NZ_AYTM02000002.1:3507500-3820695 GCF_000507185.2 Pseudomonas syringae KCTC 12500 | reverse complement strand
GCCGCAAAGTCGAAGCTGTTGCTCACTGCGCAGTAGCCAATCACCGGCGGCATGGCCCCCGAGAGACTGCCCACCAGCGTGCCGTGAACGGATCTGCGTTTCAGGTACAGGCTGTAAAGGCCGACGTAGATCACGAACCCGATCACTGCAAACAGTGCGGCCAACGGATTGGCCTCGGTGTACAGCAGGCCAACGCCTGCAATACCGAGCAGGGTTGCGTAGAGCAGCGCCAGTTTCAGAGAAACCAGGCCCTGCACCAGAACCCGGTTACGGGTTCTTTCCATTCGCTGATCGATATCGCGATCGATGCAGTTATTGAACACACAACCGGACGCAACGACCAGGGAAGTACCGATGACCGCCGCAAGGAACACGCCGAAATCGATATTTCCCTTGGAAGCCAGAAAAAAGCCACCTGCCACCGAAAGCACGTTACCGAAAATGATCCCCGGCTTGGTGATTTGGATAAAGTGCTTCAGTGACATCTGGTATTCCTCAATGCGCCATCATTTCGCGGTGGACGCTGAAGATGATCCACAGCGACAAGCCGACCAGCAGGACAATAACCATCGTGGTAAAGGCGAAGGCCATCACGTTGTTACGCTGCACGCTTGTGAAGTCCAGATGCAGGAAGTAATGCAGGTGCACCAGAATCTGGATGATCGCGAAGACCAGAACGATTGCGATCGTCATGTCCTTCGGCAGCGAAGGTGACATCACCAGGGCAAACGGAATGGCGGTCAGGATGATCGACAGTACGAAACCGATGATGTACGACTTCACTGAGCCGTGACTATTGTCTTCAGCGGAGTGATGCGAATTTGACATTACAAAGCTCCCATCAGATAGACAACGGTGAACACGCCGATCCAGACAACGTCCAGGAAGTGCCAGAACAGGCTCAGGCAGCTCAGGCGCGTCTTGTTGGTGTTGGTCAGGCCCTTTTTCTGGACCTGGAACATCATGATCGCCATCCAGATCAGGCCGCTGGTCACGTGCACGCCGTGCAGACCTACCAGCGCGAAGAACGCTGACAGGAAGCCGCTGCGGCTAGGACCGAAGCCCTCTTCGATCAGGTGATGGAACTCATAGACTTCCATACCGATAAACGCAGCACCACACAGGAAGGTCAGTGCCAGCCAGCCCAGTACCTGGCTTTTATTGCCCTTGTACAGTGCCAGCATGGCGAAGCCGTAAGTGATACTACTGACCAACAGGAACGCGGTTTCCACAGCCACGAATGGCAGCAGGAAGATGTCCTGGCCCGACGGGCCGCCCGCGACGCTGTTGACCATCACGGCGTACACCGCGAAGAACGAGGCGAACAACACGCAGTCGGTCATCAGGTACAGCCAGAAGCCGTAGACCGTCATGCCACCGCTGTCGTGGTGATCGTCATGCCCATGATCATAGTCGTGACCGTGATCGTGGGCTCCGGAGTTGATTGCAATATTTGACATTGTTTAAACCTGTTCCAGCGAGGACTTGACAGGAGTGTATGCACCGTTGGCCGCCAGGACCTTGTGATGCTCACCTTCAATACGCGCTACATCTTCAGCAGGCACCATGTAGCCCTGGTCGTCACGCATGGCGTGAGCAACGAAGACGGCAATGGTCGCAACCAGGCTTGCGCCTACCAGCCACCAGATGTGCCAGATGAATGCAAAGCCGAAGACCGTCAGCAACATACCCATGTACAGGCCGGTCGCCGTGTTGTTAGGCATGTGGATCGCCGAGTAGCGGGCAGGAACCTTGTAAGCGGTACCGGCACGTTTCGCATCGGTGAACGGGTCGACGTCGTCAGCTTTTGGCAGCTCGGCAAAGTTGTAGAACGGTGGAGGCGATGAAGTGGACCATTCCAGGGTGTGGCCATTCCATGGGTCACCGGTCAGATCGCGGTTGTTGTCGCGGTCACGGATACTCACGAACAGCTGGATCAGCTGCGAAGCGATACCCATGGCGATCAGCACGGCGCCGAACAGCGCGACGTCCAGGTAGATGTTCCACTCTGGCATGTCAGTAGCGTTCAGACGACGGGTCATGCCCAGGAAGCCCAGCGCGTAAAGCGGCATGAAGGCGACGAAGAAGCCGACGATCCAGAACCAGAACGCTGCCTTGCCCCACTTCTCGTTCAGGGTGAAACCGAACGCTTTAGGGAACCAGAACGCGAAGCCGGCGATGTAACCGAATACCGCACCGCCAATGATGACGTTGTGGAAGTGAGCGATTACGAACAGGCTGTTGTGCAGCACGAAGTCAGCACCTGGGATCGCCAACAGAACGCCGGTCATGCCGCCGATCGAGAAGGTGACCATGAAGCCCAGGGTCCAGAGCACCGGCGCAGTGAAGCGCAGACGGCCCTGATACATGGTGAACAGCCAGTTGAATAGCTTCACACCCGTCGGGATCGCGATCAGCATCGTCGCCAGGCCGAAGAAGGCGTTGACGTTGGCACCCGCACCCATGGTGAAGAAGTGGTGCAGCCAGACCATGAAGCCCAGGATACAGATCGCACCGGAGGCGAAGATCATCGACTTGTGGCCGAACAGACGCTTGCCGGAGAACGTTGAGATGACTTCCGAGAACACGCCGAATGCCGGCAGGATCAGGATGTACACCTCAGGGTGGCCCCACGCCCAGAACAGGTTCACGTACATCATGGGGTTACCGCCCATTTCGTTCGTGAAAATGTGGAAGTCCAGGTAGCGGTCAAGGGTCAGGAACGCCAGGGTAGCGGTCAGGATCGGGAACGAAGCCACGATCAGGATGTTTGCCCAGGTGCAGGTCCAGGTGAAGATCGGCATGTCCATCAGTTTCATGCCAGGCGTACGCATTTTCAGAACGGTCACGAGGAAGTTGACCCCCGTCAGCGTCGTACCTAACCCGGATAACTGTAGCGCCCAGATGTAGTAGTCAACCCCGACACCAGGACTGTATTGCAGTCCGGAGAGAGGCGGATACGCAACCCAGCCGGTCTTGGCGAATTCACCGACACCCAGAGACAGGTTGATGAGCAGCATGCCTGCTACCAGCAACCAGAAGCTCAGGGAGTTCAGGAACGGGAACGCCACGTCGCGAGCGCCGATCTGCAGAGGCAGAACGATGTTCATCAGGCCCGTGAAGAACGGCATCGCCATGAAGATGATCATGATCACACCGTGAGCGGTGAAGATCTGGTCATAGTGCTCAGGCGGAAGGAACCCTTCAGCACCGTTCTGGGCCATCGCCAGTTGGGTACGCATCATGATCGCGTCGGCAAAACCGCGCAGCAGCATGACCATGGCAACGACGATGTACATCACGCCGATTTTCTTGTGGTCGACAGAGGTCAGCCACTCAGACCACAAGTACGTCCACTTGCGGAAATAGGTGATCAACCCGACAACCGCAATGCCGCCGAGCGCGATCATGGCAAGTGTCACCATGACTATGGGCTCGTGGAACGGCACCGCTTCCAGACTTAATTTGCCAAACATCGTTTACTCCTCTGCCCCAGCAGCTGAATTTTTGCCTTTTTCCGCACCAGCCTCACCGGCTACTTCCTTCTCACCAGCAACAACCTTCTTGCCTGGATTCATACCTTCATACTTGTCGATGACGATCTGGAACAGGTTCGGGGTGACCGAGGAAAAGAGTTCGACAGGGTTGCGTTCGCTCGGCTTGATCAACTCGGCGTATTCGGCCGTGCCAAGCTTTTTGGGCGAGCTCTTGACTTCGCTGACCCAGCTGTCGAAATCAGCCTGGCTGGTAGCGATGGCCTTGAACTTCATGCCGGTAAAGCCTGCGCCACTGTAGTTGGCCGAAATACCGTTGAATTCGTGATTCTCGTTGGCGATCAAATGCAGCTTGGTGTGCATGCCCGCCATCGCGTAGATCTGACCACCCAGACCCGGGATGAAGAACGAGTTCATCACGCTGTCCGAAGTGACCTGGAAATTGATCGGCGTCTTGGCCGGGAACACGATCTTGTTGACCGTAGCGATGCCATAGTCCGGATAAACGAATACCCATTTCCAGTCAACCGAGATCGCCTGGATGGTGACCGGCTTGACGTCCGAATCAAGCGGACGGTAAGGGTCCAGCGAGTGCGTCGAGACGTAAGTGATGTACCCCAGAAAGACCAGCAGCAACATGGGTACGCCCCAGACTGCGATTTCGATCTTGGTGGAGTGAGACCAGTCCGGCGTGTACTTGGCGGCCTTGTTCGATGCGCGATACTTCCAGGCGAAGATCAGGGTCATCAGGATGACCGGGATCACGACAATCAGCATCAGCAGCGTTGCGATTATGATCAGGTTCCGCTGCTCGATACCCACCTGCCCTTTTGGATCGAGCAGAGGTACGCCATCGCATCCACTGAGCAAAAGCATACAGAAAAGGGCCAAGAAGCCAAAAAACCTGGGGTACCTTTTTTTACTCATTTCACGACCTCTAAAAGCAGCTTGCGCGGTGCAGTTGGGTTTCGACCGCCAACACTTCGCCCTGCCAGTGCCGGCTAATTTTTTTGAATTGAACAAGGGCCGCCAGTACGCACAGCGGCGTATCGACAAGTCCGGGTTTAGCTATGGATTCTTGTTTTTTGAGTTGCTGGAACTGCCCAAAACTTCGGGCAGACGCTTTCGACGCGGCCATTATACGCCCTCAGAGGCAAGCGTTGCGCTGCCTGTTCAGAGTGCACAGGGGACGCTCCAAGCCTCAAAATGCTGATCGTTCGGCCAAGCTGAACGACAACTGACGGGGATTGTAGATACGTAAATTTTTAATGACTATGCCTAATTTTGTAACAGTTATTCTCTATATGCGTAACAATCGCTCTTCAAACGCATCATTACACGCGAAAAAAGCCCCGCATTCACGGGGCATTTTTGCGAAAGCCCCTGTAGTTAGTAAGGGTTGCGGCGGTTACGGATGATGCACGCCGGTACCAGAACTGCAGTCAGGACAAACGCTGTCAGCGCCCATTGCGCGAGTGACAATCCGAGAACCGGCGGATATGGCGTCGTGCAGAAACCGCTGACCTGAAACCCGGTAGGGAACAGTGTAGCCAATGGCAGGCCGTCGACAATCGGCTGCAGCACATCGATGCCGCAGCTGTCGGACGGATGGGCGAGGATCCAGACGTGCCGGCCGGCAGCAGCAATGCCGCCAAGGGCGCTGAGGGTGACCAGGGTTTCAAACACCGTAACGCTGCGGCGTCCGGGCATGGCGGCGCCGATGAACGCAAAAATGGCGATGAACAACAGTGCGTAACGCTGCAGGATGCACAGCGGGCACGGCGCTTCGCCCAGGGCGATCTGCATGTACAGGGCGCCGCCGATCAGGGCCAGGCAGATAATGCCCAGCAAAACCAGAAAGCGCTTTTCGCGTCTCAGGTACAACGTGTTGTCGCTCATTCACATACCTTACTGAACTGATGAAAGGGTTGGCCTGCGCCGTGCAGGGTGCGCAGCCTCAACGGTGGGGACGGCCTGACTGGGCCGAGGCGTGCGCGATGATCATCTGTCTGATTCGGCAACTCAAGCATTGGCCAGCCATACGGACGCATTTGCCGGCCAGGTGGTCTGCATGGCAGCAGATCCACGACCGCCAGGACGTTTTTTGCAGGGGCCGGATGCAAAGCCCTTCTATATATAGAAGGGTGCGTCAGTTTGTCGCAGCTCTTCTTCTATATATAGCTGCGGTATTTTGTCGCAGGGCGCCTTTCTGGCAAAGCACTATGGCGTGGGAACCCGCTACGCAGGTTGTCGGAATACAGAGCGCGACAATCTGCAGCCCTCCCCAGGTTTGACGCAACCGAAGCCAGACTGCCACCATCGGCACGTGGGCAGTCCGCTTGTCGGGCGCGCCACGGTGCAGTGCAACGACTTCCAATGGCAAGCGAACGGTACGCTCGGCTGTCGGTTAAAAATCCTCAAGCCAGCGCGCCTCAGGTCGATAACCTGTCATAGAAAGTTGTTTGCCGCTACCAGGCGACGAAACACCTACAGCCAGAAGGTTCATATGTCCAAGAACGTCCGAGCAGATTCACTTTCGCTGCTCCTCTTCACGTTGCGCAGCGGCAAGCTGATGGCGATCAACCTGCTCAAGGTCAGCGAGATCATTCCCTGCCCGCCTCTGACCCATCTTCCCGAATCGCACCCACACGTCAAAGGCATCGCGACGTTACGTGGTTCGTCGCTGTCGGTTATCGATCTGAGTCGTGCGATCGGCGAGCGGCCGCTGGCCGATCCCGACGGTGGCTGCCTGATCGTCACGGATGTCAGCCGCTCGAAACAGGGCCTGCACGTTCAGGCCGTGAGCAAGATTGTGCATTGCCTGACCACCGATATCCGTCCGCCACCCTACGGGTCGAGCAGCAAGTCGTTCATCACCGGGGTCACCCAGGTCGATGGCGTGCTGGTGCAGGTACTGGACATCGAGAAAGTTATCCACGGTATCGCCCCTGCGCAGATCGTCGTGCAGTCCACAGAGCTGGCCAAAGAGGATGCGGAACTGCTGAGCAAGGCGCGGATTCTGGTCGTCGATGACAGTCAGGTTGCGCTGCAGCAATCGATCATCACCTTGCGCAATCTCGGTCTCGAATGCCACACGGCGCGCAGTGCCAAAGAGGCCATCGATGTTCTGCTCGATCTGCAGGGTACTGCGCGGCAGATCAACGTGGTGGTGTCCGATATCGAGATGTCAGAGATGGACGGCTACGCCCTGACCCGCACACTTCGGGATACCCCGGACTTCAGTGACCTGTACATCCTGCTGCACACCTCGCTCGACAGCGCGATGAACAGCGAGAAGTCGCAGATCGCCGGGGCCAATGCCGTGCTGACCAAGTTCTCGTCACCCGAGTTGACCAAATGCCTGATCGAGGCCGCACGTACGGTGGTCGCCCAAGGGCTCTGATCCCTGAGCGCACAGCGACACAACGTCCGAACATGACCGATGCATCCGCCGCGCATTACTGGCTGATGCGTCGGGATCTTGCAGTGCCAGTGCACATCCCGGCCTGGCCGCCTGGCATCCAGCCACATCCCCTTACGCTTGAGCGAGCCGCAGAGGTTCACCGCCTGCTGACCCTGGGGTATGGCAGCGCGGCAGGCTGCGTAGCGGATTATCCAGACTGGCTGGCTGCATTCGAACACGATCCCGAATGCGATCCGTCGTTGTGCTTTCTGGCCATGCGTAACGAAACGGTAGTCGGTGTGATCGTGTGCTGGACCAGCGCATTCATCAGGGACCTGGTGGTGCACCCTGATGTGCGACACAGCGGGATCGGCCACGCCCTGCTCAATCATTTGTTCACCCATCTGCGTACGCGTAATGAAGCATCGGTCGACCTTCACGTCATGGAAAACAACCTGGCGGCACGGCGGCTTTATGAAAAATCCGCAATGGTCTATCTCAAGCGTTTCGACATCCCTGCAGCCTGAACCCGCGACCGACCCCGCCAACGTCTGGCGCGCAACTTGCTTCCCGAGAGACACCAAGCGAGTGAGTGACCAATTGTTGTCGCTTGCCGCCTACCTGTTGGACGGGTCATCGAGATAATGGACACCAAGTTTTCCTGCGTAGGGTGTGGCGGCTGCTGCACCGACCATCACGTACCGCTGACGCTCGACGAAGCCGCGCAGTGGGCGGCCGATGGCGGCAACGTCATCGTGCTGACCGAGGCATTTCTGAGCAATGGCTACGGGGTTTCCGAGACGCAGCTGACCCATGCCAGCCGTCGCTCAGCCGAGGTCAGCACTGGCAGCACCACAGCCTTTGTGGCGATCACCTTCGCGGCCTACAACGTGGGGCGCTGCCGGAATCTTGACGAGAAGAACCTGTGTCGCATCTACGAGCGCCGGCCACTGGTGTGCCGAATCTATCCGATGGAGATCAACCCGCACATCCCGTTACGCCCGGAGAACAAAGGCTGCCCGCCGGAGTCCTGGGAGCAGGGTCCTGACCTTATCGTCAACGACAGGCTGGTTGATACGCAACTGATAGACCTGATCGAACAGTCGCGTCAGGCCGACCGGGATGAGATAGAGACCAAACAGCTGATTTGCCAGAAGCTCGGCATTCGTACCACCGCCCTCAAGGGCAATGGTTTCGTCGCTTACCTGCCTGACATGGGCGCGTTTGCCGCTGCCATCGAAGAGGTCGCAAATCCTGCGCAGGATGAGCGGACCCAAGGTTCGAAGTGGGCGTTTCACGTCGCCGGCCAGCACGTTCTGGACACCCTGCAACAGGAAGGTGCCGAGGTGACTGACCGGCAGCCGGTTTCCTACCTGTTCATCCCCTTGCAGGCGGCCTGAGCAGGATCATTCAGGCGATCAGCGCTTGCCCATCGACCTGCGGGTGCCAGCCGGCGCGACGCCCGGGGTCTTGTGGTGGCCGTGCTTGTTGTTTTTCTGATGCCACGCCGGCTCCTTTTTGGCCTGGGCAAACTCCGAAGGCTTGAACGGAAAGCTGAAAGGCGCAATGACAGCCTTGTTTTCAGTGTCTGCGACGGAGTCGGCTGCGGCGTCTTGAACAGGAGGTTGTTCAGGCGTGGTCATGGTGTCACCAGAAAGTCGAATTGGCCGGGCAGATGCCCGCGGCCGCGCAGCATACATCAATCGCCGCACAACCGCCCGAGCCTCCTGTCGCCGTCATTTGTAGAACAGATCGACCATCACCTCGGCATTAAACGGTCCGGGCCGTGGCGTGCTGGTATTCCACAGCAGTTCGGCATTGAAGTCCGCCCTGGCCGTGTTGGTTTCGCCGAGCAATTCCGCCAGATGGAATGGCTCGTTGTAACGTAGCGGCTGACCGTTGACTGCACTGGTAATGCGTATCCCCAATGAATCATTACCGACGGGGATCAGCAGCTCGCCAGACAGATTGCCTGTCACCGGCCTGAAACGTGCATCGATGCTGAACGGCGAATCACAGCTGCGGCTGGTCAGCAGGGAGAATGTCTGGGTGGCAGTCACTTTGCCAATGGCCACCTGGTGTATCGCAACGTCGCCAAATTCCACGGTTTCCGGGAGCACTTGCAGATCGGCATCGCAGGCCACGAACCTCAGTCCCCGCAGGTTATTGATTACATAACTGAGGCTGCGCCCTGACAGCAGACTCGGGTCTGTCGCGCCGCCCAGCTGAAAAAACCGGTAATCGAGCAAATCACTGGCCACGCCGGAGGACGGTGTAGCGCCGAACTTCTGGATAAATACCGAAAACGCCAGGCTAAAGCGCACTTTCGGGCAGTTTTCGAGCGTGCTCTCACCCTCGCGACACACCGGCACGTAGCTACCGGTACCGACCCGACCACTGCCTTGCAGGTGATCGATGCCCTGCAACGTCATTCCGGCACGAATCCCCTGACCGATCGAACGATTGTCCGGATTCAGGTAGATAAAAACTTCCTCCGCTTCGGACTGCCAGCCCTCTCTGGCGCACTCGACCTGAACAGTCAGAGGTTCGGAACGCCATACCACTTCCCCGTCAGGCATCGACTCCGGGATTGCCACCGTACTGCTCAGATCATCGTGAATTTCGGTTTCGCCCGTCCGTTGAGTGGTACAAACCACTGCGAAGGTGGAAGCCGGCTGCATTAACAGCAACACGGCAAGGGATCGCAGCCAGCCTCTGGCAGAGAGATGTTTCATATCAGCATTCGTCCTGAATGGAATTGTTTTTCGGCAGTCTGGCGGTAGTGGCCGTCTGCCCGGTGAGCTGTGCGCAATGAGTCCGTCGGCCGCCGTAGTCGGTCAGCGCCTGGTATGAAAAACGATGCGTGGCAGAGGGCTCGACACTCGCCGGTACAACCATCGAAATCTGGGCGCCCGGCGCCAACAGCAGATGATCGCCGAGCTGCACCCCGTCGATATGCAGCGCTTGCAGAGCGGCGTGGTAGGGCGTCGGGTTACTGACCGTCAGCACCAAGGCGTGCGACGGGTCATGAGTCAGTGTCCACAGCAGCCGCGCGGGGGTGTCGGCCGGATCACCGTCAAGGCCGGGGGGCCGGTAGAACACGTTGATGCGTTGGCGCACGGCGATGTTCAACTGCCCCGCACCGTCCTGGCGTCGGGGTATCTCAAGCACGTAAAGATGCAGCAGCGACTCGTATTTCTGCGGCATGCCTATGCCCTGATACAGCACGCGCAAGGCCTGCCTGCCGCCTGCCGCCTACCGGCAGGCGTGAAAGCGGTGGCGTGACCACGAATGGCAGCGCCTTGCGAAGCTCACCCGGGGTGTCGGCATCGTCCGCGGCGTCGCTGAGCCAGGCCTGTACAAGTGCCTCGGACTTGCCGCGATTGCGCACCTCGAGCGTGACTTCGCGATACTGCCCGTCGAAAATCAGCCGCGTTCCACTCAGCGAAACAGCACCCTGCGCCGCCAGGCCGCTCGTCAACAGCACAGCCGTCAACAGCGCCTTGCATGCGCCAGCGAAGATGCTCATCGGCATACCACCCTGATCCGCTCGTAGGCTCGCGACGGGTCTCTGGGCGGTAGCGAGAATGTTGCCTGACAGCGCTGATCGGACCAGCGCACCCACAGGCTGCCGGCATCCTGCTCGCTGAGCACCAGCGCCTGGCTGCCTGGATCGACCACTGCCAGCGCCCTGCCCTGCTCATCTTCGACACTGGCGCCCAGCGGCACCTTGCTGCCATCGGTGCGGACCAGTTCGAACTGGACCCGGCGGCCCACATTGGCCTTGAAGCGCACCACCGGTATCGCGCCCCTGCGCGGCACGATCTGGGTGATGGCATTCTCCAGATCGACATCAGCGCCCAGCTGCCGGGTATCCAGGCTGACCCAGTTGGTGCGGTAGGCCTGCGCATAAGGCAGAACCGCATAGCCGTTGCCGGCGGTCTCGACGTTACTGAACGATTTCAAGCGGGCGCCACCGACATCCGGCACCTGAACCAGCGCAAAGGTTTCTCCCAAGGCCTGCCCAAGGTTCACGCCTCCGGCATGCGCCACCAGCGAACCCGCGGCGGACAGGCTGAATGCATCGTAGTCCTCGCCCTGGCTATAACCGGCCTCGAAACGGCCGAATGCCGTGCTGGTGCTGACCTTGCCGGCACCGAAACTGCCGGAGGTGCTGTCACGTCCAGCCTGTACCGAATAGAACGTGTCGCGGTCGCCCAGCACCTGGCCATTGAGGCCGGCCTGCGCGTTGTACTCGCCACGGCTGTCGCGTACCGCGTTGAAAGACAATCGCGACGAGCCGGGGCTGGGTCCGAGCGGCAGGGTCACGCTCAGAGCAATACGATTGTCGGTGCTCGGGTCACCGCTTCGACCGAAATCCTCGTTGCGTTCCATGGACAGGCTGTAATTGAGCGAATGCCAGGCGGCGTTATAGGACAGGTAAAGTTGCCGGGTCTTGCCGGGCAGGTTCCAGTAGCGCTGCTCGGACGCCGTCAGGCTCAGCGACGCCGACTGGCCGGGCACTATCTGAGTGATACTGAGTTCCAGCCGATCCCGCGCCAGCCCGGAGGACAACACTCGCCGCTGCGCGCCGCTGTCGCTGACGTGCTGGTTCAGGGTCCGGTATTGCTCGGTCGAATAACGATAACCGGCCACTGCCAGCGTGGTGTCGGTGACGTCCAGCGTATTGGCATAACGCACCCGCAGGCTCTGCCCACTGCGCGCCTGCCGATCCACCTTGCTGACCGAGCGGGTGAGGTCCATCGACACCGCGCCCAGCCCGGTGTTGACCCCGGTGCCTATATTCGCGGCCTGATAATCCTCGGCCAGTTGTGCCCCGGCGAACCCGGTAATCCGTTCGGAAAGACCATAGATCAGAGCTGCGCTGGCAAACGCCGGAGAAGCCTGCTGATCGTCGTTGTTGTCGACCTGCCCGCCGGCCAGGCTGTAGCGCAACGAGCCTGCGGGAACCATGATCGGCAGCGACGCATAGGCCTGGGTGAAGGTTCGTACGCGCCCGTCGGCTTCGATGACAGACACCGACAAGTCGCCATTGGAGCCACTGGGATAGATATCGGCAATCTCGAAAGGCCCGGGCGACACACTGCCGCTGTAGAGCAGAAAACCGTTCTGGCGAACTTCCACGGTGGCATTGGTTTCGGCAATCCCGCGGATGACCGGGGCATAGGCGCGCTCACTGTCAGATAGCATGCCATCGTCAGAGGCCAGGGCCGCGCCCCTGAAGCGGACACTGTCGAAGACCTGCGAATCGGTAAACGTCTCGCCCAGCGTGAACTGGCTTTTCAGGGTAGTGATGTCGCGCTGCGCGAACGTACGATTACTGCGATAACGCCATGGCCTGTCACTGCCGCCCACCAGAGAGGACTCGTTGCGCAAACGCCAGGCGCCGACGTTCAGGCCGTTTCGCAGCCCTACGTAGTACTGATCCGTTTCCAGGCCCTTGTTACGCCGCCGACTGCCATTGAAGTTGTAATTGATAAAGCCTGCGGTCTCGCCCTGATCCCAAAGCTCCGGAGCCACATAACCACGGGTACCGCGCGACATCACCGCTTGCGGCACACTGATCGTCAGTCGCAACGCGCCGGGCTGATAGTCGACGCGAGCAAATTCGACACGCGCAGGCAGGTCGAAACAGGCCTGGGCAGATACCTCACCTGACGGCAGACGACTCAAGTCCAGACCAAAGCTCTGTAGCATCTCGAGCGACAGGCAGGGCTCGATCAGGCCCGACAGAGGATTTTTCAAAAAGCGGATGTCCCGCCTGCCGCTCAGCTTGCGATTGACGTAGATATCAACCCGGTAAGTACCGGGCAGCACGCTATTGGAGCGCAGAAACTCCTGAAGGTCAGCCGGCTGATCGCTTCCCTGGATAAAAGCCGTATTGAATCTGGCTGGCCCGTCGCTACCCGACGAGGCGGCTGACGCGTTGAGTACAGACATCAACGTCAATCCGAAACCGATACCCAGCGCACAGCGTCGGGGGTGAGGGAGCGCGCACTGGGCAATGGCTCCCTTGTTAACTTCTTTGCGCCATTCCATAGCGGTCTTCACTCTACTTCGGCTGTCGCGCGCGCCGCGCAATCCTTTTACACAGACGCAGGTCTGCCGGGCTGCTTGTCACTGAGGCCCGACGGTTTGAATAGTGAACGCTGACAGTGGATAAGCCAGCTTATCGGGGCGACGCCTTGTCGGCGTTAACCGGTTGTTTATGGATAAGGGTTGCCTGATAAGGCACTTGTCCGCCGTAGTCATTGAGACTGACGAAACTCAACAGCAACGGTGCACTTGCCGGGGTGTGCTGTAACGGGATATTCAGACGCTGATGCGGCGCCAGCATCTGACTGTCCAGATGGGCAAGTTCAGTGTCGTGTTGGCGTATGGAAATCCGGAGCATGGAGACATGGTAGGGGCCGGGATTTTCGACCTGTACACCGGTGTCATCGATCCACTGCCAGTTCAGTCTTTCCGGAGCCTGCTGTGGATCACCCTGCAAACCATCAGGCCGGAAGAAGACTTTTATGCGCTGACGTACCGCGATCTGCAGCGTGTTTTCTGCTGCGGTCTGGGGTATTTCCTGAACATTGAGCCACAACACCGACTCACGATCGGTGGGCATGTCGGTACCGGAATGAATGATCCGCAATAGTTGCCTGCCACCCCCGGCCATACGCGTAAGTGCGGGTGTGACAATGAACGGCAAGTTCGGCAGATTTTCGTGAGTGCTGGCCGCCGACACAGGAGATTCAAGCCAGGACTGCAGGAGAATCTCTCCCCCGCCACTGTTGTGAACACCCAGACTGACCTCTTTATCAGTGCCCTGGTAAATGACTCGCGTCGTATTCAATACGATGCCCGCCTGAGCAGTGGATGCGCAGAACAACAACGCGGCGAGCATCGTGTAGCGGAAAAAATCGGGAAACATGCTGACGTTCACCTTGAATTCGGTAAAGGACAGAGCGAGCGCTGCCCGCCCTGTCCGACACGATTACTCGTAATCCATCACGAACGGCAGGAAGCCGTCGGCATTACCAGGATTGGTGGGCGTGCCGTTAAGCACATACACCGCGCCAAAATTGATTTCAGCGGTGGCACCGTTGGCGCCATCCTTGATCAGCGTGGTGTCGACGGTTTCGTCACCACTCAGATCCATCAGCACACTGGACGCATTGAGCAGGCCGATACCGACGCCATCTGCCGCACCGGTGGTGCGCAGGAGTTTCGCGTCGTTGTTGTCCAGGCCACTGCCGTTACGGGCAATAAGGCGCATCTTCACCATGTTGTATTGGTCTGCACCTGCACTGCAGTTGACCAGCAACTGGATGGGGGCAGCCGTCTCGAATCGGCTTTCGCTCGATACACCGATATCGGAGAAGGACACGTTGCCCAGGTCGATATTGATTTCGCCAGGGTTGGTCCCCGCACTGACACCCGTGCCCGGCCCCACATCGCAGGAGATATTGGTCAGTGTTCCGTTGAAGACCATTGTGCCGTTGTTCGCCGCACTGGCGGTACCTGCCATGCCAACGCCCATTACGCCCAGAACTGCCAATGTAAGAGAAAGCTTTTTCATGCTAACGACCTTCCTTGTGTTATTTCGTGTGTGCCCGCTATCGGACGGTGAGCACTATAGAGCCAGGTCTATTTCAGTGCTGTCAGCTCGGTAACTTTCACCCCGCAGACAACACAACACGACACGCAGGACAGGTCTGTAGGAATAATTATAAGGTGTGCCGGGCACGCTGATAAAAACCCTTTTCCACACAGAAGCGCGTCGTAACTCAGGTACAGACTACCGACGACTTCACTGTGGCCGAGGTTATTTATCGTTCACACTTTGCGGGCACTGGACTGCCACTTTAGAACGTGACAGTCCGGACGAAAAAACACGACAGACAGCTAGTTACTGATAGCTCAACGTGACCACAGCAGCGCGCGCCTGCAGGGCTTCTCCGTCGATTACCACGGCGGCAGGCAACACCTGATACTGCGTCACGAAGGGCATTGCCTGTTCACCACAGACATTACGTTCGGTGCTCACATGAATAGTGACCCCGGGTGCAACTTCCAGCGTTCTCGACTGAACACCGGGCGCCGTCATCTCTGTACTGGAAACCTTGCAACTGCTGTTGACGATACTGCCACGCAACGTTATTGCACCGTCCTTAGCCCATGACACAGCGGGAGCAGTCAGCCACAGCGCCGACAGGATTACGACCCACAAGCGTTTATCAAGGGTCCGTAACTTCCACATCACTTTTCCGTTCATTTTCTGACTGCTCATGGCGTACTCCATTCACTGACTCATACGATAATTTAAGTTGATGAGAGAATGACCTGCCAGAAACCCACTTAGGAAAATGTAGGAAAACTCCTAGGACTTTATAAACATCTGGACAACTATCTCTTCAACATAGGTATCGTCCAATACCGACTTTTCTTGACTGCACGCCACACCCGCTGGAGGCTTTCTGACAAACCTGACAGCTGAAAGTCATTTTGTTGACCGGGTTTGCAGGCTATAAGGAAGCTGTAAAAAACATTACTTCCGTACCGACACTTGGCGTTTTCTTCATATGCGCAGAAAGACCCTGACCGTCACCGCCGTCGTCCTGGTGATCGCCTGTGCGGCAATTGCCGGCTGGAAACTGACCCGCCCGGCCACACTCCCCAAACATGCCGCTGCCGCTGTGCCCGTCAAAGTGATCACGGTCAGTCTTGAGGACGTGCCGCGTTTCGTCACAGGGATCGGTTCGGTGCTGTCGCTGCAAAGCGTCGTGATCCGCCCTCAGGTGGATGGGGTGCTGACGCGCGTGCTGGTCAAGGAGGGTCAGCAGGTCAAGGCCGGGGACCTGCTGGCAACGCTGGATGACCGCTCTATCCGGGCTGCACTGGAACAGGCGCGTGCCCAGTTGGCGCAGAGCAAGGCTCAGTTGGACGTGGCGCAACTGGACCTCAAGCGCTATCGCCAGCTCACCCAGGAAAATGGCATCTCGCGACAGACATTCGATCAGCAACAGGCATTGGTCAGGCAGCTCGAAGCCACGGCGAAAGGCAACGAAGCGAGCATCAACGCCTCACAGGTGCAGTTGTCCTACACCCAGATTCGCTCGCCGGTGACGGGACGGGTCGGTATTCGCAATGTCGATGAAGGCAACTTCCTGCGCGTCAGCGATGCTGCCGGGCTGTTTTCAGTGACCCAGATAGACCCGATTGCCGTGGAGTTTTCCCTGCCACAGCAGATGTTGCCGACCCTGCAGGGGCTGATTGCCGAGCGCAACGCTGCGACCGTCAGGGCGTATCAGGGCGACGGCGCGACCAACGGACTGCTTTTGGGTGAAGGTACGCTTTCATTGATCGACAATCAGGTGTCGGCAGGCACCGGTACGATCCGCGCCAAGGCTCAGTTCAAAAACCCCGGCGAGCAACTCTGGCCAGGGCAACTGGTGACCGTGAAGATCCAGACCGGTATCGAACTCAACTCGCTGAAAGTGCCGCCACAAGTAGTGCAGCGCGGTGTTGACCTGCACTTCGTCTATCGGCTCACTGCCGACAACAAGGTGGAAGTCGTACCCGTCAAAGTGCTCTATCAGGACAGCGAACAGACACTGATCAGCGGACCACGTGCTGGCGATGTACTGGTCAGCGACGGCCAGTCGCGGCTACGCCCGGGAGCAACGGTCGAGGTGATCACTGCGCCTGCTGCGGATGTCGCCAGCGCGCAAGCGGAGCCTGCACGATGAACGGCCGGGGCTCGGTGTCGGCGTGGTGCATCGACCACCCGGTGGCCACCTTGTTGTTGACCTTTGCATTGGTCCTACTGGGGGTCATTGCCTTTCCGCGGCTGCCGATCGCGCCGTTGCCGGAAGCGGAATTCCCGACCATCCAGGTCACAGCGCAGCTGCCCGGCGCCAGCCCCGAGACCATGGCGTCTTCGGTTGCCACGCCACTGGAAGTGCAGTTCAGCGCGATACCGGGCATGACCCAGATGACCTCCAGCAGCGCACTGGGCTCCACCAACCTGACACTGCAATTCACGCTCAACAAAAGCATCGACACTGCGGCGCAGGAAGTCCAGGCCGCCATCAATACCGCAGCCGGACGCTTGCCGGCCGATCTGCCCAACCTGCCGACGTGGCGCAAGGTCAACCCGGCCGACAGCCCGGTGCTGATTCTCAGCGTGAGCTCCAGCCTGATCCCCGGCACCGAGCTGAGCGACGTCACCGAAACCATTCTGGCGCGCCAGCTCAGCCAGATCGAAGGGGTGGGCCAGGTCTTCATCACCGGTCAGCAGCGTCCGGCGATTCGTGTCCAGGCCGCTCCCGAGAAACTGGCTGCGCTGGGGCTGACTCTGGCGGACATTCGCCAGGCGGTGCAACAGACCAGCCTGAACCTGGCCAAGGGTGCCCTGTACGGCAAGGACAGTATTTCAACCCTGTCTTCCAACGACCAGTTGTTCAAGCCGCAGGACTACGCGCAACTGATCGTTTCCTACAAGAACGGCGCGCCCGTCCAGCTCAAGGATGTGGCTCGGGTGGTCGCGGGCTCGGAAAACGCCTACGTCAAAGCGTGGTCCGGCGATCAGCAAGGCGTCAACATCGCCATCTTCCGCCAGCCGGGCGCCAACATTGTCGACACCGTGGACCGTATCCAGGGTGAACTGCCACGCCTGCAGGAAATGCTCCCGGCCAGCGTCGATGTCTCGGTACTCAACGACCGTACGCGTACCATCCGTGCCTCGCTGCATGAGGTGGAACTGACCCTGATGATCGCGGTGCTGCTGGTGGTGGCGGTCATGGCGCTGTTCCTGCGCCAACTGTCAGCCACCCTGATCGTCAGTGCGGTACTCGGGGTCTCGCTGATTGCCAGCTTTGCGATGATGTACCTGTTCGGCTTCAGCCTGAACAACCTGACACTGGTGGCCATCGTGGTCGCGGTCGGTTTCGTGGTGGATGACGCCATCGTGGTAGTCGAGAACATCCACCGTCATCTCGAAGCCGGCCAGGGCATGCGCGAAGCCGCGATAAAGGGCTCCGGGGAAATCGGCTTTACCGTGGTGTCGATCAGCTTCTCGTTAGTGGCGGCGTTCATTCCACTGTTGTTCATGGGCGGCGTGGTCGGGCGACTGTTCAAGGAATTCGCACTGACCGCAACCGCGACCATTCTTATTTCGGTGGTCGTCTCCCTGACCCTCGCGCCCACCCTGGCCGCCTTGTTCATGCGCGCGCCCACCCATCACCCGCATCAGAAACCGGGATTCGGTGAACGCCTGCTCGCCTCCTACGAGCGTGGCTTGCGCAAGGCCCTGGCCCATCAGCGGCTGATGCTTGGCGTGTTCGGCCTGACCCTGGCGCTGGCAGTGGTCGGTTACATCCTCATACCCAAAGGCTTCTTCCCGGTCCAGGACACCGCTTTTGCACTCGGGACCACCGAGGCCGCTGCCGACATCTCCTACCCGGACATGGTGGAAAAACACCTGGAGCTGGCAAAGATCGTCGGCGCGGACCCTGCCGTGCTGGCGTTCTCGCATTCGGTCGGTGTTTCGGGCAGCAACCAGACCATCGCCAACGGCCGCTTCTGGATCTCGCTCAAACCACGCGCCGAACGCGATGTGTCGGTCAGCGAGTTCATCGACCGCCTGCGCCCCAAACTGGCCAAAGTCCCGGGCATCGTTCTGTATCTGCGCGCCGGGCAGGATATCAACCTCAGTTCCGGGCCGAGCCGCAGTCAGTACCAGTACGTGCTCAAGAGCAACGACGGCGAACTACTCAACACCTGGACACAACGGCTGACTGAAAAGCTGCGCAGCAACCCGGCGTTTCGTGACATGTCCAACGACTTGCAACTGGGCGGCAGCGTCACGCACATCGACATCGACCGCAGTGCTGCCGCGCGCTTCGGCCTGACCACGGCCGATGTCGACCAGGCGCTGTACGACGCGTTCGGCCAGCGGCAGATCAGCGAGTATCAGACGGAGGTCAACCAGTACAAGGTAATCCTTGAACTGGACGCCCAGCAGCGCGGCAAGGCCGAAAGCCTGGCGTACTTCTACCTGCGCTCACCGCTGACCAGCGAAATGGTGCCGCTGTCGGCGCTGGCCAAAGTCAGTGCGCCGCGCATGGGACCGTTATCGATCAGCCATGACGGGATGTTCCCGGCAGCGAACCTGTCATTCAACCTGGCTCCCGGGGTCGCGTTGGGTGATGCTGTGCGCATGCTCGATCAGGCCAAGAACGAAATCGGCATGCCCGCCTCGATCATCGGCAGCTTCCAGGGCGCAGCACAGGCGTTCCAGAGTTCGCTGGCCAACCAGCCCTGGCTGATCCTTGCGGCGCTGGTGGCGGTGTACATCATTCTGGGTGTGCTCTATGAAAGCTTCGTGCACCCGCTGACCATCATCTCCACCCTGCCCTCGGCAGGTATCGGCGCACTTTTGCTGCTGTGGATGATGGGGCAGGACTTCTCGATCATGGCTTTGATCGGCGTGGTATTGCTGATCGGTATCGTCAAAAAGAACGGTATTCTGCTGGTGGACTTTGCCCTGCAGGCCCAGCGCGAGCAGGGCCTCACGCCCCACGAAGCCATTTATGAGGCCTGCATCACCCGCTTCCGACCGATTATCATGACCACCCTCGCCGCGCTGCTCGGCGCGCTGCCGCTGATGCTCGGTTTCGGCGTCGGTTCCGAGTTGCGTCAGCCGCTGGGCATTGCCGTGGTCGGCGGCCTGCTGGTGAGCCAGATGCTCACGTTGTTCACGACGCCGGTCATTTATCTGCAACTGGAGCGGTTGTTTCATCGACGTCACCCGGCGCCCGACGCACCGGCGCTGGCCCTGCACAAGTGAGAGTCGCCCGATGCGCGTGCTGATTATCGAAGACGAAGAGAAAACCGCCGATTACCTGCGTCGGGGCCTGACCGAACAGGGCTATGCCGTGGACGTGGCGCGAGACGGGATCGAAGGCCTGCACCTGGCGCTGGAGAATGACCATGCGATTGTCATTCTCGACGTGATGCTCCCAGGCCTGGATGGTTTTGGTGTGTTGCGTGCGTTGCGTGCGCGCAAACAGACACCCGTGATCATGCTGACCGCGCGCGAGCAGGTCGACGACCGCATTCGCGGCCTGCGCGAAGGCGCGGATGATTACCTGGGCAAACCGTTTTCCTTTCTGGAACTGGTCGCCCGCCTGCAGGCCCTGACCCGGCGCAGCGGTGGCCACGAACCGGTGCAGATCACCATCGCCGACCTGTGGATAGACCTGATCAGCCGCAAGGCGACCCGCGCCGGCCTGCGCCTGGACCTGACCGCCAAGGAGTTTTCGCTGCTCAGCGTGCTGGCCCGGCGTCAGGGCGACATTCTCTCCAAGACATCCATCGCCGAGATGGTCTGGGACATCAACTTCGACAGCGATACCAATGTGGTCGAAGTCGCGATCAAGCGCTTGCGGGCCAAGCTCGACGGTCCTTACGAACACAAGCTGCTGCACACCATTCGCGGCATGGGCTATGTGCTGGAGAACCGCAGTGCGGGTTGATTCAATTGCCCTGCGCCTGAGCGGGCTGTTCGCGCTGGTGGCGCTGGTGGTCTTTCTGCTGATCGGCTGGGCCTTGTACCTTCAGGTCGACAAGAGCCTCGACCTGCTGCCCCGCGCGGAAGTGGATGCGCGCTACAGCGTGCTGGAATCGGCGGTCAATCGTTTCGGCAACCCGGAGCACTGGGGCAAGATCAAGACCAAGCTCACCTTGCTCAGTGAAGAGGATAAACGCCTGCGCTTCTGGGTGGTGAGTGACAATCCGCTCTACGAGTTCGGCAACCCTGGCGCTGACATTCGTCGTTTTGCGCAGGGGCCGCTGGGCATGCACGACCTGAAACTGGCGGATCACCCGTTTTCGTTTAAAGTGCTGGTCAGCGAGTTTCCCGCCAAGGAACAGCGTCCGGCACTGCGCTTTCTGACCGCCATCGACACCGAGACGTTCTGGCACACGCAGCACTCGCTGCTGGTCGCCTTGATCAGCCTCGCCACGCTGGGCATTCTGCTCGCGTCGGCGCTGGGCTACTGGGTCGCGCGAATTGGCCTGCGACCGCTGACCAGCCTCTCGCAGGAAGTCCAGAAGCTCGCCCCGCCGCGGCTGTCTGGACGCTTGCAACTATCGCCGCTGCCACCGGAGCTCGAACAATTCGTCGCCTCGTTCAACTCCACGCTGGAACGCGTCGAGCAAGCCTACTCAAGGCTGGAATCGTTCAATGCCGACGTGGCGCACGAGCTCCGCTCGCCGCTGACCAACCTGATCGGTCAGACCCAGGTAGCGCTAACCCGTGGCCGCTCTGCCGAGCATTATTTCGAGGTGCTGCAGTCGAACCTCGAAGAGCTGGAGCGCCTGCGCTCGATCATCAACGACATGCTGTTTCTGGCGAGCGCCGATCAGGGCACCAAGGTCAAGGCACAGACCTGCACCTCACTGGCTGAAGAAGTCGCTACGACGCTGGATTACCTGGACTTCATTCTGGAAGACGCGCACGTGCAAGTCCGCGTCAACGGTGACGCCAGCGCGCCGATTGAAAAGCCCCACTTGCGCCGCGCGCTGATCAATCTGTTGCATAACGCCGTTCAGCACACTCGCGCTGGCGAAGTCATTGAAGTCAACATCGAATCCCGCGATGCCCATGTCACTGTCAGCGTGACCAATCCGGGCGTACAAATCGCCCAGGAACATTTACCCAGACTGTTCGAGCGCTTTTATCGGGTGGATGCCTCACGCAGTAACAGCGGCGCCAATCACGGCCTGGGGCTGGCCATCGTCAAGGCGATTGCCTTGATGCACGGCGGCACCGTGTTCGTGAACAGCGCCAAGGGCGCCAATACCTTCGGCATCCAGTTGCCCCGCTGACACCGAAAATACTGACTACACTGACCATTTTCACGGCCCTCAGTGTGCGTCTGTTCGCAGCGTTTTAAATACACTTGCTTTATTCACATTCCATTCATATGAGGCTATAAGGAGCGTGTTATACACGCGCCAATAAGTTCCCCAAATAAATGATAATTTTATTAACCGATTATCAAGAATCATTCGTCTGCAGGTAGAACAACCGATGATGGTGTTTGCGTTTTCTCGGCGAGCCCGGCTCAGATGGACCCGTCCGGAGCTGATATTGATTTTTGGCAGCTCGGTTTCAATGCTCGCCATTCTGGCGATCGTGGCGTCTCTACTGGCCCAGGAGCGCGACGACGCAGCACAGACAGCAGCACGCGCAGCGTCCAATATCGTGCGTTTGATCGATGCCGACGTCATGCGTAACGCAGAACTTTACGACTCTTCACTGCAAGGCATGATCAGCGCGTGGCAGCGTCCGGACCTTCAGCAACTGTCACCTGAACTGCGCCAACTTGTTCTGTTCGATCGCGCCACTGCCGCCTCTTACAAGGGCGATCTGGTATTGCTCGATAACCGCGGCGAACTATTGGCTGATTCTTTGTCTGTCACCCCTCGACACGACAACTTTTCTGACCGTGCCTATTTCAAGGACCATGCCGTAGATCGCTCTTTGACGCTACACGTCAGTGCACCGTACAAGACTCGCTGGGGCTACAAGGACTGGTGTATCAGTTTCAGCCGCCGCCTATCAGGGCCCAACGGCGAGTTCATGGGGATCGTGAGCGCAGAGATGCGTCTGGTGTATTTCAAGCACCTGTTCATGAGCCAGAATCTGGGCATTGACAGCAGCATCAACCTGATCAATACCTCAGGCATTTTGGTCGTTCGCTACCCGGAAATGGAAGGCCAGGAACTGATCGGCAAAGATTACAGCCACAGCCCCAACTTTCAGCGGATTCTTCAGGAAGGCGATGGCAGCTTTGCCGCGATGTCGACGCAGTTGAACGCTCGCCGGCTGTATACCTTCTCCAGAGTCGGCAACCTGCCGCTGATCGTCGTCATCGGGCAGTCAGAGGATGAGGTGTATGCCGTCTGGCGGCGCAACGCCTGGCTGGTCGGCTCGGCCACCAGCGTCTTGTGTCTGGGCATTCTGTGGCTGACCTGGCTGCTGTGTCGCGAACTGAGAAGACGCCACCGTGCCGAAGATGCACTGGCCAGCCTGGCCGCGACAGATGGTCTGACCGGGCTCGATAACCGCCGTCAGCTTGACGAAGCCATGGAAATTGAGTGGGCGCGAGCGCAACGCTCTGGCAAACAGCTGTCATTGCTGATGATCGACGTAGACCATTTCAAGGCATTCAATGAGCGTCATGGCCATCAGGGCGGGGACGAGGCGCTGCGTCTGATTGCGCAGACCATCTCATATTGCATCCGCCGTCCAGGCGACCGGATTGCACGCTATGGCGGCGAAGAGTTCGTGGTGGTACTGCCGGAAACAGACTTGCCGGGCGCCATGTTGATCGCGGAAAAAATCCGCAAGGCCGCAGAGTCACTGCCTCTGTTCAGGAATGCCGAGCATCCCATCACTGTGAGCATCGGGGTCGCTTCGGAGGTCGTTCGCCAAGGCGACAAACTGGAGGCATTTTTCGGGGTGGCCGACAAGGCGCTGTATCAGGCCAAGGACAATGGGCGTAACCGGGTCGAGTACCGCAGTTCGGTTGCCCGAAAGGTGATGGATCAAGTTTGAGGGGCTGCCTTCAGGCATAAAAAAACGCCAGACTGGCTGGCGTTTTTTCAGTTACCGCTGAGGCATCGAATTACGATGCGGCGCGGGCTGCATCACGCAGTGCTTTAACTTTGTCGTGGTTGGCCAGAACGCCAGCCTGCTGCTTTTCAATCAAAGCAATCACGTTAGGGGAAACGTTCTTGGCACGAGCTTTTTCCAGCGCTTCGCGATAAGCCTTCTTGGCAACGTCTTCACCTTTCTCGACTTCTTCCAGTACAGCCTTGTCGTCGTCGGAAGTAACCATCGACTTCAGGTTGACCCATGCGCGGTGCAGTGCGCCAGATACGCTGGAAGAATCTTCAGGCTTGCCACCCAGTGCGGTTACTTCAGCTTGCAGTTCACGGACGGCTGCAGCCACTTCAGTAGAGCGGTTTGCAAGGAACGATTTTACCTGAGCGCTTTTTGCGTGTTCTGCGCTGGTACGGAAACCTTCTTCACCGTCTTTGCTGGTTTCGATCAGGTCATTCAGGATAGAGATCGTTTCTTCGTTGATATCATTCATTTGATAATTTCCTAATGGCAGGTTGATACGAAAGTGTTCGATGTATAGGTAATTGCAGACACCGTGCCAGTTTTTGATATGAAAATAATTGTTTAAAATCAACACCTTACGAAATTTTCACAATTTACCGTTCGTGACTTCTGCATGATCGGCCGTTTGGCCTGCATGCAGAATGCACGTATCGTACGGGCTGAGAGAGAAACGCAGGCTTATCGCGAATGAATCCGGAAAAACTCAAGTTGCTCGTGACACAGGAAATGCCGTTCGGCAAATACAAGGGCCGGCTGATCGCTGATTTACCGGGGCATTATCTGAACTGGTTTGCCCGGGAAGGCTTTCCCAAAGGAGAGCTGGGCGGTCTGTTGGCGCTGATGCAGGAAATCGATCACAACGGCCTTGGCGCGCTATTGGACCCGTTGCGCACACGTCCGCGTCAGTCGTTCAAGGACAAGGGGTAAACGAAGAGACGGTCCGGAGAGAAAAAAAAGGTGCTCCGGACCAGGGAGCACCGAAAAGCCATACAACCAACAACAACTTCCTTGTCGGAATCAGCCGCAATGGGCTGACGCCGAAATCCTGAAAATCAGTCAAACAGCGCCATTGCCTGCGCAGTCGCTTCCTGAATACGGCCCCAGTCACCATTCTTGACCCAGGCGTTATCGATCATCCAGGTGCCGCCTACGCACATAACGTTGGGCAGGGCCATGTAGCTCTTGAGGTTCTGCTCGTTGACGCCACCCGTTGGGCAGAAACGCACCTCATTGAACGGCCCGCCCAGGGCTTTGATCGCCGCCACACCACCACTGATCTCAGCCGGAAACAGCTTGAAGCGGCGATAGCCCATGGCGTAACCGATCATGATTTCCGAAGCGCTGCTGACGCCCGGCAACAGCGGCAAAGGGCTGTCGACCGCAGCTTGCAGCAGGTCTTGCGTGCTGCCAGGGGTGACGATGAACTGCGAACCGGCCGCCTCAGCGTCAGCCAGCATCTTGCGGTCCAGGATGGTTCCCGCGCCTACACACAACTCGGGGCGCTGTTCACGCAGGATACGAATGGCGCTCAGGCCGAACGCCGAGCGCAGGGTCACTTCCAGCGCAGTCATACCGCCAGCGGCCAGTGCATCGGCCAGCGGCAGTACGTCCTGGTCACGGGCGATGGTGATCACCGGCAGAATCTTCGCCTTGGCGCAGAGTTCGTCGATCTGGGCAATCTTGTTCGCCATGCTGGTCAGCGGCTGATTATTTTCATTCTGTGTCATGGCGACGGTTCCTTTGTTTGTGGGGCTTATCGGGGCTTATGGGCACCAGTAAATCTCGAGAGACGGGTTGAGAAAGGCACGTACCGGCATTTCGGCGAGGTCATCGCCTGCCAGCGCGGTGCGCAACGTGTCGAGTTTGGCCTGACCGGACACCGACAAAATCGGCGAACGTGCCGACGCCAGCAGGCGACGGGTCAGGGTCAGGCGCTGGTGCGGCACGCTCGGTGCGAGCATGGGCAGGCAGCGGCGCTCACCTTGCAGGTCAAGGGCTTCGTTCAGATTCGGGCTGTTGGGGAACAGCGACGCGGTATGCCCGTCGTCGCCCATGCCCAGAATCAGTACATCGATGGGTGGCAGCTCGGCCAGTGCCTGATCGGCAGCCTGCGCGGCTTCCTCGACACTGCTCGCCACGCTGTACAGGCCGAGAAACTTCGCCTTCGCCACAGGCCCCTGCAACAAGTGGCGGTGCAACAGGCCGGCATTGCTGTCGGCGTGTTCAGTCGGCACGAAGCGCTCGTCCGCCAGACTGATGACGACTTTCGACCACTCCAGCGGCTGTGCCGCCAGACGCTGGAAGAAGGCCACCGGGCTGCGTCCACCGGACACCACCAGCGTCGCCAGACCGTTCTTGCTGATTGCCTGCTTGAGGCGTTCGGCGACAGTTTCAGCCAGTGCATCGGCCAGTTGCTGCGCTGTGTCGAAATCGTGTGCTACCAGCCCTGCTGGCAGCTTGAGGTCACATGTCGCCATACCAGGATCTCCCGTCGCGAGTAATCAGGGCAATGGAGCTCATCGGCCCCCAGGTTCCGGCCGGGTAAGGCTTGGGCGCATCGCCCGCCTTCTTCCAGCCAGCGATCAACTGATCACACCATTGCCAGGCGTACTCGATCTCATCTTTGCGGACAAACAGGTTCTGATTGCCACGCATGACTTCCAGCAACAACCGCTCATAAGCGTCGGGGACACGAGCACTGCGGTAGGTGTCGGAAAAATTCAGTTGCAAGGGACCGCTGCGCAGCTGCATGCCCTTGTCCAGGCCCTGATCCTTGGTCATCACCTGCAAGGAAATGCCTTCGTCAGGCTGCAGGCGGATGATCAGGCGGTTGCTGATCTGCAAACGCTGTTCAGGCGCGAAGATGTAGTGCGGCGGCTCTTTGAAATGGATCACGATCTGCGACAGCTTCTGCGGCATGCGTTTGCCGGTGCGCAGATAGAACGGCGTACCCGACCAGCGCCAGTTGCGGATGTCGGCGCGCAACGCGACGAAGGTTTCGGTATCGCTCTGGGTATTGGAGTTTTCTTCCTCCAGATAGCCAGGCACCGCCTTGCCTTCACTGTAGCCGGAGGTGTACTGGCCGCGCACCACCTGGGTCGCCAGACGCTCCGGGGTAAACGGGGCCAGTGCCTTGAGCACCTTGACCTTCTCGTCACGGATACTGTCGGCAGACAGGTCGCTTGGCGGGTCCATGGCAATCAGGCAGAGCAGCTGCAGCAGGTGGTTCTGAATCATGTCACGCAGCTGGCCGGCCTGATCGAAGTAGCCCCAACGGCCCTCGATGCCGACCTTCTCGGCCACCGTGATCTCTACGTGCGAAATATGGTTCTGGTTCCACTGGGTTTCGAACAGGCTGTTGGCAAAGCGCAGAGCGATGAGGTTCTGTACCGTGTCCTTGCCCAGATAGTGGTCGATGCGATAAACGCGGTTTTCCGGGAAAAACTGCGCGACGGCGTCATTGACCCGGCGCGAAGAGGCCAGGTCGTGGCCGATGGGTTTTTCCAGTACGGCACGCGTGCGCTCGGCGAGGTTGACCGACGCGAGGTTCTCGCAGATGGCACCGTAGACCGAGGCCGGTGTGGCGAAATAGGCGATCAGGGTTTCGGCAGTGCCGACCCGCTCGGCAAGTGCGACGTAATCCTCGGCCTTGAGGAAGTCGACATGCAGGTAGCTGAGGCGCGCCAGAAAGCGGCCCAGGTTGTCCGGCTCCAGTTCCGTTTCGGGAATGAAGCGGCGCATGGATTTTTCGATGTACGCCAGATGCGACTCTTCGTCGCCCGGTTCACGCGCCAGGGCAAGAATTTTTGTGTCTTCATGCAGCAGTCCAGCGCGATCAAGCTGATAAAGAGCCGGGAACAGCTTGCGTACCGCCAGGTCCCCCAGGGCACCAAACAGGGCAAATGTGCACGGTTCAACCGTAATCAAGGGCATAATGTTGGTTCTTTTATCAAGTTAGGCTACAAATACCTTTTTTAAAGGCGTTACTCAAGGCCATATGTAGTAATAACCACAACATTCTGCCTAAAAGCATATTCCAGTGGTGATCAACACAGGCCCTCAGTACGATAGGCCACCTTTGCTACAGGCTAAAGGGCTAATAAAAGCTCAAGGCAAAACCGTTGGTAAATCAGCCCCGACAAGGACTTTGAATGGACCGCGTAAGAAACCTCCTGGAGCAAATCCAGGGCCGACTCGACGAGCTGAACAAGGCCGAACGTAAAGTGGCCGAGGTCATCCTGCTCAACCCGCAGATGGCAACGCGGCTGAGCATTGCAGCGCTTGCCCAGGCCGCCAAGGTCAGCGAGCCGACGGTCAATCGCTTCTGCCGTTCGTTCAGTGTCAGCGGCTATCCGGAATTGAAGCTGCAACTGGCCCAGAGCCTGGCCAGCGGCGCAGCCTATGTCAGCCGTGCGGTGGAAGCGGATGATAATCCTGAGGCCTATACCCAGAAGATTTTCGGCAGTGCCATCGCGTCACTGGACAGCGCGTGCCAGCAATTGGACCCGGCCTTGATCAGCAAGTCTGTGGACATGCTCATTCAGGCGCGGCAGATCCATTTTTTCGGGCTGGGCGCCTCTGCGCCGGTGGCTCTGGATGCGCAGCATAAATTCTTCCGCTTCAATCTGGCGGTGACGGCGCATGCCGATGTGCTGATGCAGCGGATGATTGCGTCGGTGGCGCATACCGGCGAGTTGTTTGTGATCATTTCGTATACGGGGCGTACCCGTGAGTTGGTGGAGGTGGCGCGTATCGCGCGGGCCAACGGCGCGTCGGTGCTGGGGCTGACGGCAGCCGGTTCGCCGCTGGCTCAGGCCAGTACGGTGAGTCTGAACATTCCTCTGCCGGAAGATACGGATATTTATATGCCGATGACGTCGCGGATCATTCAGTTGACGGTGCTCGATGTGTTGGCCACGGGTATGACGTTGCGCCGCGGCGTCGATTTTCAGCCGCATTTGCGCAAGATCAAGGAAAGTCTGAATGACAGCCGTTATCCGATCGAGGATCAGGGCTGACTGGGTGTGATCGGGAGAATGCGTTTGTACTTAAGATGACTATCGTGCCGACGCTCCGCGTCGGCATGCAGTTCGTGACGCTCTGCGTCACACAGAGGTTCTGTGGAGTCAGTGATTTCTCTATCTGACTCAGGTCACCTTTGCGCCCTTACGGCGCCTTACTTTGAGGGACCAAAGTAAGCAAAGTCCTCGCTCCGTTTCCGGCCCGACTTCGTCGGGTACCTTCGCCCTGCCACTGATCCGGGGGTCGCCGCAACGGGCCCTCCATGGCCCGGTGCGGCTAGCCTGGCGTCCTGCCAGGCTACCCCCGGATCAGCGTCAGGACTCAGCCGTCACTTACGTCGCACTCTGCGTTGTCTGTGCCATCGTAGTTTGACTATCGTGCCGACGCTCTGCGTCATCTGCAACTCACCCTGCCAGGCTGGCTTGCAGTTTGAGCTGCACCTGTTCTCCGGGCCGCAGGCTGAAGGTGTCGCCGGAGCCTGAGGCGGCTTCGACGCGGACGAAGCCTGTGGTTTCGCTGCCGCATACGCCGAGCAGCGGTCTGCTGCCGGGGTGCCAGACGACGGTGTTGGGGCTGTCGCCGGTGTCGATGTTGAGCCTGCGCTGCCAGATCGGGTCCTGGAGCTGTACGGCACCGGCGTGTTCGAATACGCGCTGGCAGGCGCCTGCCACGCGCAGTTCGCCTTGTTGCTGACACGCCTGTCGGCTGAGTTCGTCGTAACCCTGTGCGCCGTCGAGCCCCTCCAGTGCGACTTCAGCCACATCGCCGATCCGCCAATACGCGTGCAGCGCATGGCTGAAGTGACACGGCTCGCTGTCCTCGTGACACGTGCTCAGACGCAGTTCCATGCCCTGCCCCAGTTCGGCATGCAGATCGACCTGCCAGTCCCACAGTTGCAAGCGCCAGTGCAGGCTCACGCCTTCTTCGCACTCACTGCTGTCGATCAGCTTCCAGTCCAGCAAACGTCCCCAGCCGTGCGCCGGCCAGCCGCTCTCGCCGGGATGTCGGCCATACCATGGCCAGCAGACCGGCACGCCTCCACGAATGGCGCCCACCTGTGGCCACTGCGCGGCACACCATAGCCAGGGTTTCTGGCCTTGAGGCTGGAAATGCAGCAATTGCGCGCCTTGGCGACTGAATACGGCCTGACATTGCGGATGGTCGATAACCAATACATCGCGCAGCTGATGGCGCTCCCACTCAAAAGTAGGTCTGGCACGTCGGGATCGGAAGAAGCGTTGCAATGGATGTTCAGGCAGTTGCGCGTCGTGAGTGGTCATCGCCAATCGCGTCCCTGAAAAATAAAAGGATCAAGCCATAAAAAAACGGGCAGCCAGGCTGCCCGCAAAGCACACACGACCCTTGATCGCGTTACGCGTCAGTCAATACTCAGAACTTAGACTGGATCTTGATGCCCGCTACCAGCGCGTCATCAACCTGATCTACGCCACCAGGATGCTTGATGTACTGCAGGTTGGGGCGCACGGTCAGCCAGTTGGTGACGTGGAAGCCATAGTAGATTTCAGAGTTGTACTCAGTGCTCTGGACCGGCAGGAAGCCAGGGTTGTCGTAATCGTTGATACCGCTGATCTGGTTGGCCAGACGCACGCGATCCTGCACATCGTCATTGACGTGGATACGGGCGAAACCGATACCGATGTCATCTTTCGGACGCGAGTTGAACGGACCTTTGTACGTGAAACCGATCTGCTGGTAGTTGTCGACGAAGTTGGTCGCTTTGTCATGCACGGTGGCGTTGGCAAAGATGTTAAGACCGCGTGACGCGTCTCCATCGTGAGTGGTCAGCTGTTGCTGAGCAACGACCCACCAGCCATGCTTGCTGTCATGCGACTTGAACGCAGCACCCGTGGCTGCTTGCGGCTGACCGTTGACGTCTTTATAGACATCATCGGCATTAGGCGTGCTCTTGTAGTAACCAATACGATACTCGCCGGGCAACGAGTTGATGGTGGGCGTCCAGACCAGTTCGACCGGCAGGATCATGCCTTTGGTGCCGCTACCGCTGAGTTTGAAGCCGTTACCGGTTTCCAGGTTGGACGGGTTCTGCTCGTAGACACCGACCTGCGCGTACACTTCCGGAGTGATGTTGTACTTGACGCGAAGAGCGGTCTGGCTGACTGGCCAGTTATACCAGGTGTTCACATAGTTACCGACCTGCGAGCCACAGAACGACAGGTTCTGGAAGTCACAAGGAAAACTGTTGAAATCCTCACCCGGCCCGAAGCGACCAAACTTGACGTCCAGCGCGCCATCGAAATACTTTTGCTTGACCCACAATTGGGTCAGACGCCAGGTCTGGCCACGCCCCCAGACTTCTTGCGAGGAACTGAGCGTACCAGCACGAGGATCGCCGATCCGGTCATTGGAGATGTTGCGCCCACTACGTTCGGTGATCGCCAACTTGAACTCCGCGTCCTGCCAGCCAAACGCCTTCTGCAAATCGACTTTCATGCCCAGCGCGAACTGGTCGCTGTAACGACCGGTGGTGTCGTCGTTGTAGCCGCCCTTGAGGTTGCTGGCCATCTCGGAAACGTATTCCAGCGAGAAGTCGTAACCCTTGTCCAGCAACTCGGTGCGCTTGCCACCCCAGTCACCCGTCATCCAGGGTGAATCTGCGGCAAATGGCTCGGCGGCGTGAACGCTGCCTGCCAGACCCATCGCACCCAACGCCGACAGCTTGCATACCAACTGGAGCCGGGAAAGCGATTTACCTTTGTTGATCTTCTTCATCCCATCAATCCTCGTTTTATTGTTATTAGCTTTGGTAGACGTGTTGCTTCATTCACTGCCCTGTGTTCGCTGGTCGACCGTGCGTTTTGGCAGCCAACGGCCAGCCAGCGATGCTCGTTGCTGAATCAATTTATCACTTGCGGTTCGACCGGTGACACATTGTTTTCCCGTTCGGCCGCCTGCCGCGCTCCCAGCACCCCGAGACGCTCACCGCTCTGGGCATCGAAAATCAGCACCCTGGCAGGGTCGAACTGCAAGGTAAGGCTCTCGCCCACCTGCGGTGCGACATCCGGGGCAAGGCGACAGCAGACCTTGCTCTGGTTGAGCGTGACGAACACCAGCGTATCCGGACCGGTCGGCTCGGTCACCTGGACCTCCGCGCGAATGGTCGGCAGCCCGGTCGATTCAGCGCCGGCCAGCATAATCTGTTCAGGGCGAATACCGAGAATGATTTCTCGATCTTCAAGGCCTGCATCGGACACGCCCACCGGCAGTTCGCAACGTGCCAGACCGCTGTCAAGCGCAGCGATCAACTGGCCATCCTTGCGTTGCAGGCGCAGCGGGATGAAATTCATCGGCGGTGAACCGATGAAACTGGCGACGAACAGGTTGGCCGGATCGGTGTAGATCTGCTTGGGCGTACCGAACTGCTGGACGATACCGTCCTTCATCACCGCCACCTTGTCACCCAGCGTCATGGCCTCGATCTGATCGTGGGTCACATAAACGGTGGTGGTTTTGAGGCGCTGATGCATCAGCTTCATTTCGGTACGCATCTCGACGCGCAGCTTGGCGTCGAGGTTGGACAGCGGCTCATCGAACAGATAGATCTTCGGCCGACGTGCCAGGGCACGGCCCATCGCGACACGCTGTTGCTGACCACCGGACATCTGCCCCGGCTTGCGATTGAGCAGGTGCTCGATCTGCAACAGCTTGGCAACGCGAGCCACTTCAGCGTCGATGTCGGCTTGCGGCATCTTGCGGATCTTCAACCCGAAGGCGATGTTTTCACGCACGCTCATGGTCGGATACAGGGCGTAGGACTGAAAGACCATCGCAATGTCACGGTCCTTGGGGCTGGTGCCGCTTACGTCCTGGCCGTCGATCAGAATCTCCCCGCCACTGATGCTTTCCAGACCGGCAATGCAGTTCATCAGGGTGGACTTACCGCAGCCCGATGGACCGACCAGGATCAGGAACTCGCCATCCTTGATCGACAGATCGATGTTCTTGAGTGTGTCCGGCAGGTTGCTGCCGTAGGTCTTGTTGACGTTGCGTAATTCGAGAGTCGCCATGATTACCCCTTGACCGCGCCGGCCGTGAGCCCACGCAGGAAATACTTGCCAGCCAGTACGTAGACCAGCAGTGTCGGCAGGCCGGCAATCATCGCCGCCGCCATGTCAACGTTGTATTCCTTGGCACCTGTGCTGGTGTTGACCAGATTGTTCAGAGCCACAGTGATCGGCTGAGAATCGCCGCTGGAGAACACAACGCCGAACAGGAAATCGTTCCAGATCTGGGTGAACTGCCAGATCAGGCAGACCATCACGATGGGCGTGGACATCGGCAGAATGATGCGCCCGAAGATGGTGAAGAAACCGGCACCGTCCAGTCGTGCAGCCTTGACCAGCGCGTCGGGAATGCTCACGTAGTAGTTACGGAAGAATAGCGTGGTAAATGCCAGCCCGTAGACCACATGAACAAACACCAGCCCGGTGGTCGTGTTGGCGAGGCCCATCTTGCCCAGAGTGAAGGATGCCGGCAGCAGAACGGTCTGAAACGGCAGAAAGCAACCGAACAGCAACAGACCGAAGAACAGCTGCGAGCCCTTGAAGCGCCACATCGACAGCACGTAGCCATTGAGCGCGCCGATTGCGGTGGAGATGAGCACCGCAGGCACAGTGATTTTTATCGAGTTCCAGAAATAACCATCGACCAGGTCCCAGGCTTTTATCCAGCCGATTGCGGTCACTACGCTCGGCCAGCTCAACAGGTTGCCGGTGCCGATGTCGTCGGGGGTCTTGAAGCTGGTAAACAGCATCACCACCAGCGGCACCAGATAAATCAGACAGGCCAGCATCAGCACGGCGTAAATCAGAACACGACTGAAGCTGATGCCCGGTTTGCCAACATGACTAGTCATGGCGTTTGGTCCTCAGCTCGGAATACAGATACGGCACCAGAATCGCCAGGATCGCGCCGAGCATCAGAATCGCACTGGCAGAACCCATGCCCATCTGGCCGCGGCTAAAGGTGAACGAATACATGAACATTGCGGGCAGGTCGGATGAGTAACCGGGGCCACCGGCGGTCATCGCGGCTACCAGGTCGAAACTCTTGATCGCAATGTGCGCGAGAATCATCACGGCACTGAAGAACACCGGACGCAGGCTTGGCAGCACGACGCGCCAGTAGATCATCGGCAGACTCGCGCCATCCATCTGGGCCGCGCGAATGATCGACTGATCGACGCCACGCAGACCTGCCAGAAACAACGCCATGACGAAGCCGGAGGACTGCCAGACCGCCGCGATAACCAGGCAGTACACAACGCGGTCCTGGTCAATCAGCCAGTCGAAACGGAAACCTTCCCAGCCCCAGTCACGCAACATCTTGTCCAGGCCCAGGCCTGGGTTGAGCAACCACTTCCAGGCAGTACCGGTGACGATCATCGACAGCGCCATCGGGTACAGGTAGATAGTACGAATCATGCCCTCGCGACGAATCCGCTGGTCCAGCAGGACGGCCAGCAGGACCCCGATCACCAGACTGATTGCAATGAACATCCCGCCAAAGACCGCAAGATTCTTGCTTGCCACCCACCAGCGATCGTTGTCCATGAGACGCGCGTATTGCGCCAGACCGACCCATTTATAGGAAGGCAGGAACGTCGAGTTGGTGAACGACAGTGCGAATGTCCAGAGGATATAGCCATAGAAACCCACCAGCACGATGAACATGCTGGGGGCCAGCACCAGTTTTGGTAGCCAGCGTTGCAGCGCATCCATTGGCGAGGCTTTGCTGTTCGCAGCGACAGAGCTCATCGGGAGTATCCCATGCGGTGTATCGAATCCAGGCCGCAGCCGCAGGTGAAATCAACCAGGGATTTCAACACTGCGGACGACGGTTAAAGGCGGTTCAGAACGAATTACTTGGCAGACTTGATCGCAGCGCCCAGCTTTTTGGCTGTTTCGGCCGGATCAGCTTTCGGGTCATTGATGTAGTTGGTCACCACATCGAAGAACGCGCCCTGCACTGCCAGCGTCGTTGCCATGTTGTGCGCCATGCTTGGCTGCAGACCACCGGTCTTCGAATCAGCCAGGAAGTCCTTCGCAGCGGTTTGTGCACACGAGTCAAAACCGTATTTGCTCATGTCGGACAGCATGTCTTCACGAACCGGGATCGAACCCTTGTTGATGCTGAAGACCTTCTGGAAGTCCTCGCCCATGGCGACCTTGGCCAGATCCTGCTGTGCGGCAGTCGTGCCCTTGTCTTTCTGCTTGAAGACGGCCAGCGAGTCGATGTTGTAGGTAAACGCCTTTTCGGTGCCCGGGAAGGCTACGCACTGGTAATCCTTGCCAGCGACCTTTTTGGCTGCGGTCCATTCACTCTTGGCCCAGTCACCCATGATCTGCATGCCGGCCTTGCCATTGATGACCTTGCCAGCTTCCAGGTTCCAGTCCTGGCCCTTGCCGTCGGCATCCATGTAGGTCGCGACTTTCTTGAGTTCGGTGAGCGACTTGATCATTTCTGGGCCGGTCAACGCGCCGTTGTCCAGATCGACCAGAGCTTTCTTGTAGCCGTCAGCCCCCATCACCGAGAGCACGACAGCTTCAAAGACCGTACTGTCCTGCCAAGGCTGACCACCGTGGGCGAGCGGGATGAAGCCGGCTTTTTTCAGCTTGTCGCCTGCCGCGTAAAACTCTTCGAGCGTTGTAGGCGCCTTGTCGATACCGGCTTTCTTGAAGACTTCAGGGTTGATCCACAGCCAGTTGACGCGGTGAATGTTCACCGGTACTGCTACGTAATCACCGTCGTACTTCACGGTGTCGGAGACTTTCTTGTCCAGCAGGGAGTCCCACTTCTCGGACTTGGCGACCTCTTTCAGCGCATCGGTATCGAGCAGGCCGGTAGAGGCCCATTCCTGAATATCCGGGCCTTTGATCTGGGCCACACCGGGAGGATTTCCGGCAACCGCACGGCTCTTGAGCACGGTCATGGCCGTGGAGCCGCCGCCGCCTGCAACGGCGCCGTCCTTCCAGGTAAAGCCGTCCTTTTCAACCTGAGCTTTCAGAACATCGACTGCAGCCTTTTCGCCACCCGACGTCCACCAGTGCACGACTTCTACGGTGCCTTTGGAGTCAGCGGCGTTAGCGCTCAGAGGGAACAACGAAGCGAGAGAGATGACAACAGCGAGACGTGACATGGAATTCATCGAATTGACCTTTCTTGTTGTTATGCATGAGCAAGTCTGGTGCTTGCGCTTCGTGGGAGTCTAACCAAGCCTGACGCGGCAACAGTAACGAAGGGACGCGCGATTGTCACAGGATGGTGACAATTGAAATCCCTGCGCAATCTCTAGCCAAAAGCCACTGCCCAGCGCGTCATTCCGCCGTTCTCGGCAAGTACAAGGTTACCCGCAGCCCCCCGTCACGCAGGTTCTGCAGGCTGACTTCGCCGCCATGACTGTGGGCAATGTTGCGAGCTATCCCAAGGCCGAGGCCATAGCCCTGCTGTTGATTGCCTGCCAAGCGGAAATGCGGTTCGAACACGTGCTCGAGACGCTGCTCGGGAACGCCAGGGCCTTCGTCATCGACATGCAGCACGAACGCATGAGCATCGTCCTCGACCTTCAGGTGCGCGCGGTGACCGTATTTGAGTGCGTTATCGATCAGGTTGCCGATGCAGCGCTTGAGCGCCAGCGGTTTGCCTGAATAGGCAGCGTGCGCCTCCCCCTGCTGCGTAACCCGCCCATTGCCATCAGCAAGCAGCCAAGGTTCAACCAGACATTCCAGCAGCGCGTTGAGGTCCACGGGCTCGATATTTTCATGAATATCAGTGTCCTTGACGCACTGCAGCGCGCCTTTGACCAACAACTCCAGCTCGTCCAGATCACGACTGAATTTGCGTTGCAGTTGCTCATCCTCGAGCAGTTCGACCCGCAAGCGCAAACGGGTGATGGGCGTACGTAAATCATGGGAAATGGCACTGAACAACTGCCCCCGCTCGGTCAGGTAGCGACTGATCCGCGTGCGCATGGCATTGAACGCCCGGCTGACCTCGATGACTTCGCTGCCGCCGCCCTCGACCACAGGCTCGACATCCGCCCCCAGCGACATGTCTCGCGCGGCCCGCGCCAGACGCTTGAGCGGGCGGCTCTGCCAGTGCACCAGCAACCCGATGAACAACAGCAGAAATGCGCTAGTCAGGACAATGAACGACACCTGCTGCAGAGGCAGTTCCTGCTCCTCCAGCGAGGTGTAGGGTTCGGGCAGCAGCGAGGCGATGTAGAACCACTCGCCAGGCGCCATTTCGATTTGCGTGACCAGCACCGGCGGGTTCACCGGCTCGAGTGTCAGCGCGTAATGCGCCCACGAACGCGGCAGCTCATCGAGTTTGAGGCCGCTGTTGAAAATCCTCAGTTCCTCGGGCCGCGCGAACCATACGGTGATGTCCGGCCCACTACCCAGACGCTGGCGCAGCACCTCGCCCACCACGTCCAGCACCGCCTGCTTGCGAGGGGTGGGCTGCATGATCTGCATATCCAGCGGGTGATCGTTGAGTGACACCACGAACCGTGTGCCGCCCATACTGCGCAACTGGTCGAGCACCATGGGCCGGTAGGCCAGCGGCAATGAGCGAAAGTAGCTGACACTGGCCGCCATCGAGTACGCCAGGCTGCGCGCACTGGTCACCAGGCCTTCCATCTGCGTGGCACGCAGCTGTGACAGCCAGATCACGCTGGACAGCGCCTGAGCCAGCGAAACCGCCAGCAAGGTCAGCAGCAACATGCGCCCCAGCAACGAGCGCGGCAGCGGCAGGCCGGTTCTCTTCGCGCCTGCCCCTGTCGGTTTAATAGCCGTTGCCCGCTTGCGAGTTGACGTTTGCGGCCAGCAGGTAACCACTGCCGCGAATGGTACGGATCAGCCGCGGTGACTTGCCGGTGTCGCGCAGACGCTGGCGCAGGCGGCTGACCGCCATGTCGACGATTCGCTCCAGCGGCATCAGCTCACGCCCACGCGTGGCGTTGCCAATGGTGTCACGGTCGAGGATCTGCTGCGGGTTGTCGAGAAACAGTTTGAGCAGTGCGAAGTCGGCGCCGGACAGAATCACCTCTTCGCCGTCACTGTGAAACAACCGGTGACTGACCATGTCCAGTCGCCACTCATCAAACAGGATCACGTCGCCACCCGGACGCTCCTGACCGAACTGGGCACGCCGCAACAGCGCCTTGATGCGGGCCTGAAGCTCACGCGGGCTGAATGGCTTGCCGAGGTAATCATCGGCCCCCAGCTCCAGACCGATGACCCGGTCGGCCTCGTCCGAACTGGCGGTCAACATGATGATCGGCACATGCGGCTGACGCGGATGCTGGCGGATCCAGCGACACAGGCTGAAACCGTCTTCATCGGGCAGCATGACGTCAAGGATCAGCAGATCGCTCGGTTCGTCATTGAACGCCCGACGAAAATCCGCACCGTCGCCCACCGTACGCACCTGAAAACCGGCGCGGCTCAGGTAGGTGTCCAGCAACTCGCGAATTTCCTGATCGTCGTCCACCAACAGGATCGATTTACTGACTGGGCTCAAGTTGAAGCGTCCTTGTCTGGCTGTAAATTTTTGTTGTTATGCCATATCACTCAGATCTGCGCACCAAACGCCTGTTGCAGGGCCACGCCTGAACCCATGAGGCCCGGGTATTCGGCCGTGACCAGCCACACCGGCAGGCCGTTGAAATAGTCGCTCATGACGCCCTTCTCGGCCATGGCGCGCTTGAACCCGCTGTTGATGAAGAACTCAGTGAAGCGCGGCACCACGCCACCAACGATATAAACCCCGCCCAGGCTGCCCAGAGCCAGCACATGGTTGCCGACCACTCTGCCGAGAAACACGCAGAACTGTTCAAGCACCGCCGCAGCTACCGGGTCACCCGAGAGCGCAGCCGTGGTGATCGCCGCAGGTGATTTGAGCACCGGTTCGATGTCGTCCAGCGCGCAGCTGACCTGATACAGCAACAGCAAGCCCGCACCGCTGAGCACGACTTCAGCGCTGACATGCTCGTGCTCGGCCATCAGCCGCGTCCACAGCAGCGCCTCACGTGCGGTGCCGATGGGCAGATCGGCATGACCGCCCTCGCCCGGCAACGCCATCCAGCGATTGCCTTCGAGTTTGATCAGCGTACCGACGCCCAGCCCGGTCCCCGGCCCCACCACTACGCGCGGCCGATCAGGCTTGCCGACGCCGTGGCAGACCGTCAGGTATTCATCGTCCTTGAGCCGGGTCATGCCCAGCGCCATGGCGGTGAAGTCGTTGATCAGCAGAAGCTCGTCGACCTGCAGGTCGGCGCAGAACGCCTTGCGGCTCAACTGCCAGTGGCTATTGGTGAACTGGAAAAAATCGCCATCGACCGGCCCGGCCACCGCCAGGCACACATGGCCGATATCACCGCGCTGCAGCTCCAGGTCCTGCAGATAGACTTCAATGGCCTTCTCCGGGCCCGCATAGTCAATGGTCGGGAACACCCGGACAGAATGCAGCGTGTCGTCTTCCCAAATGGCAAAACGTGCATTGGTACCGCCTATATCACCGACCAGGGCCAACTTCACTTAAGCGTCTCCAGACTAGAGGTAAAGGCGCTGGCGCCTTGCTCTGCGGAGCTGAAGGCCATGCGCATGAATCCAAAAAGCTCGCGACCGCAGCCGACACTGTTGTCGATCTGGTTGATGGCCGGTTCTCTGGCGGCCAATTCTGACGCTTCGACCAGAACTTGTAACGTGCCTTTTACACCATCCACGCGAATCACATCGCCATCGCGCACAAGAGCCAATGGGCCACCGTCAAACGCCTCCGGACAGACATGAATCGCCGCCGGGATCTTGCCCGACGCGCCCGACATGCGTCCATCGGTGACCAGCGCGACCTTGAACCCGCGGTCCTGAAGGACACCCAGAAACGGCGTCATCTTATGCAACTCGGGCATGCCGTTGCAGCGCGGTCCCTGGAAACGCATCACGGCGACGAAATCGCACTCCAGCTCGCCCGCCTTGAAGGCATCGGCCAGCTCTTTCTGATCCTGGAACACCTTGGCCGGCGCTTCGACGATCTGATGCTCCGGAGCCACGGCGGAGACTTTCATCACGCCACGGCCCAGGTTGCCTTCCATGACCCGCAGACCACCTTCCGGCGAGAACGGACGGGCAACCGGGCGCAGGATATTTTCATCGAGGCTTTCGAGCGGTCCTTCACGCCAGACCAGTTTGCCGTCTTCCAGGAACGGCTCCTTGGTATAACGGCTGAGGCCGTAACCGGCCACGGTGTTGACGTTTTCGTGCAGCAGACCCGCAGCCAACAGCTCGCGAATCAGGAACGACATGCCGCCTGCCGCCTGGAAGTGGTTGATATCGGCCTTGCCGTTGGGGTAGACGTGACTCAGGGTCGGCACCACTTCCGACAGGTCGGCCATGTCCTGCCAGGTCAGTTGAATGCCCGCAGCCTGGGCGATGGCCGGCATGTGCAGCGTGTGGTTGGTCGAACCGCCTGTCGCATGCAGCGCAACGATGGAATTGACCAGCGAGCGCTCGTCGACGATCTCGCCGATCGGCATGAAGCTGCCACTCTGCATGGTCAGACGCGTCACCTGGCGAGCCGCTTCGACGGTCAGTGCGTCACGCAAGGGTGTGTAGGGATTGACGAATGATGCACCCGGAAGGTGCATACCCATCACCTCCATCACCAACTGGTTGGTGTTGGCGGTGCCGTAGAACGTGCAGGTTCCCGGACCGTGATACGACTTCATTTCCGAGTCGAGCAACTCTTCACGGGTGGCCTTGCCTTCCGCATACCGCTGCCGTACGTCGGCTTTTTCCTTGTTGGAGATGCCTGAAACCATCGGTCCGCCTGGCACGAAAATGGTCGGCAGATGACCGAACCGCAACGCGCCCATCATCAGGCCGGGCACGATCTTGTCGCAGATGCCCAGCATCATCGCGGCGTCGAACATGTTGTGCGACAGGGCAACCGCGGTAGACATGGCAATCACTTCACGGCTGGCAATGGCCAGCTCCATGCCCGGCTCGCCCTGGGTCACGCCATCGCACATGGCCGGCACACCGCCGGCAAACTGACCGACCGAACCAATGTCACGTAAAGCCTGTTTGATCTGGTTTGGGAAGTGTTCGTAGGGCTGATGCGCCGAGAGCATCTCGTTGTAGGAAGAGACGATGGCCACGTTGGCGGCGTTCATCAGACGCAGGCTTTGCTTGTCTTCCGGGCCGCAGGCAGCGACGCCGTGGGCAAAGTTGGCGCATTGGAGCTTGCCGCGCATCGGGCCATCGCTCGCTGCGCCGCGAATCAATTGAAGGTAGCGCTGACGGGTATCGCGACTGCGGGCGATGAGACGCTCGGTTACTTCAAGGACGCGGGGATGCATGTGATGAACTCCAGGCTAACGTCTAAGGTCACCCGTAAAGACGGCTCCGGTTTTCGAGCAGTGACTGCCAGGGAGCAAAACCCTGATCTCGATCAACTGGGAGTGCCTTTCAGGCTTGTAGTTGTAGATAAAACAAAATATTGCCACTAAAAAGGCTTGTTTTCTATTTCTATGAGAATAATCTTGTAATTCCAACAACAAATTCAGAAGGACGGCTGTATGACTCTTCGTATCGCAATCAACGGTTTTGGCCGAATCGGCCGCAACGTCCTACGCGCACTGTATACCCAAGGCTACCGTCAGGACCTGCAGGTCGTCGCCATCAACGATCTTGGCGACAGCGAAATGAACGCACACCTGCTGCGCTTCGACACCGTACACGGCCCTTTCAGCGGCACGGTCGAGTGTGACAAGGACAGCCTGACCGTCAATGGTGACCGTATTTCGGTCAGTGCCATCCGCAATCCGGCCGAGCTGCCGTGGAAAGCGCAGGACATCGACGTGGTGTTCGAGTGCACCGGTCTGTTCACCAGCCGCGACAAGGCTGCTGCGCACCTCACCGCCGGCGCCCGCAAGGTGATTATCTCCGCGCCAGCCAGCGGTGCCGATGCCACCATCGTCTATGGTGTCAACCACGACACGCTGCGCCAATCGCACCAGATCATCTCCAGCGCCTCGTGCACCACCAACTGCCTGGCCCCGGTCGCTCAAGTGCTGCATCGCGAGCTGGGCATTGAAAACGGTCTGATGACCACCATTCATGCCTACACCAACGACCAGAACCTGATCGATGTCTATCACACCGATCCGTACCGCGCCCGCTCGGCCACGCAGTCGATGATCCCGAGCAAGACCGGCGCTGCAGAAGCGGTAGGTCTGGTGCTGCCGGAGCTGGCAGGCAAACTGACCGGCATGGCTGTGCGTGTACCGGTCATCAACGTTTCGCTGGTCGACCTGACCGTGACCCTGAAGCGCGAAACCACCGTCGATGAAGTCAACGCGCTGATGAAAGAAGCCAGTCAGCACTCCAAAGTGCTCGGTTACAACACGCTGCCGCTGGTCTCCCACGACTTCAACCACAACCCGCTGTCGTCGATCTTCGACGCCAACCACACCAAGGTCAGCGGCAAGCTGCTCAAGGTACTGTCGTGGTACGACAACGAATGGGCGTTCTCCAATCGCATGCTCGACAACTGCCTGGCACTGCATAACGCGCAGTAACGGCGCAACTGCGCTGGAGCATGTGGCGCGAGAGATGACGCTCGCGACCATGCTCAGCGCATGGCAGATCGATGCACTGCGGTGGGTAAAACTGTGCAGGCATGAAAAAGCGCCCGGTGCTGTTAAGCTGGCCGGGCTCCCCGAACCTGCCTGTAGAGACCATGACGTACAAACCACCCGGTTCAAGACTTTCACGCCTTTTATACGGCATCCTCGCCTATACCGCGTTGGGCATAGGCATCGTTGCGATCTTCGTTCCCGGCCTGCCAACCACCGAGTTCATTCTGCTGGCTGCCTGGGCGGCAACACGCAGTTCGCCGCGGCTGAATGCCTGGCTGGAAAACCACCGGGTGTTCGGGCCGATACTGCACAACTGGCGTAACGGCCGACTGGTCGCGCGCAAGGCCAAGATCAGCGCAACCATCAGCATGCTTGTCTGCGCCGTGGTGATGCTGAGCCTGATCGGTCATGCCTGGTGGCTGTACCTGGCACTCACGGGGATGGCGCTGGGCAATCTATGGATCTGGTCGAGGCCGGAACCGGACAAGATCGACCGTTGAGCACAGGCATGCGGTGCTCAGCACCTTGCGCAAGGCTGAACCGTACGGTCGCGGTCAGTGTCTGATTGAGCACACTCACCCCTTGATGGAGTCACTTCATGTACGAGCCAGGCCATCTGCACCTCACCCACGTGGCGCTTCAACCGTCGGATATCAGCTATGACATCCACTTGCGCTACAACGTGGAGGAAGATCCCAAACAAGGCACGTCCATGCACTTCACCATGCAGGGCGAAATCAATGGCAAGTCGTTCGAAGAGCAATTCCAGCTTCCCCGTGACCTTGCCTTCAACTTCGCCCACGACGCGAGTCGCATCGCGATAAGGCACGGCTTGCCCAACTCGGCCGCACTGCCCATCGCCCAGCACAAGGACTACGACCGAATGTTCGCGGACATTCGCGACAAACTCCACGCCAAGTCAGGCGACCCGGTGAAGCCGGAGCATCTGGAGTAAGCCAGCGCTGTCGAGGCCGGAGAAGATCATCGTGCCCACGCGTGGGTATGCCGTTCTGGACGCTCTGCGTCCTCTCCTGAGTGTGCGGGGCGTCGTGAATCCATGACGCGGAGCGTCCAGAACGGCATTCCCACGCTGGAGCGTGAAGAACGATAGCCGTGCGCAAGTACACCAGCGGATTTCACCAAACCTGTCACCACAAGGCATACTTGCCGCCTTCTCATTCGCGAACCGTCAACGCCTCATGCGCATCCATGTCAGCTTCATCGACCGCGTCGGTATCACCCAGGAAGTGCTGGCGATTCTGGGTGGACGCAATCTGAATCTGGATGCGGTGGAGATGGTGCCGCCCAACGTGTACATCGATGCGCCAACGCTCAGCCATCAGATGCTCGAAGAGCTCAAGGACGCGCTGTTTCGGGTCCGAGGCGTGGAAGCGATCACTGTGGTCGATATCCTTCCGGGGCAGCGTCGCCACCTGCAGCTGGACGCGTTGCTCGCCGCCATGACCGACCCGGTACTGGCACTCGACAGCGCCGGGCATGTGCTGCTGGCCAACCCGGCACTCATCGCGCTGATTGGCCGGGAGCCGGCGGGCGAGTCCATCGGTGAGCTGTTCAGCGACCCCAGCCTGCACGTCGCGTTGCTGGAAAACGGCTTTCGCCTGCCGCTTCGCGAGATCACCCTGAACGGTGAAGCGCTGCTGCTGGATGCCACGCCCATCACCGAAGCCGGCGCGCTGATTACCCTGTACCTGCCCAGCCGAATCGGCGAACGCCTGTCGGCATTGCACCATGATCACGCCGAAGGTTTCGACGCCCTGCTCGGCGAATCAGCCGCTATCCGCACCCTAAAGGCGCGAGCGCAACGGGTGGCGGCGCTGGACGCCCCGCTGCTGATTCAGGGCGAGACCGGCACTGGCAAAGAGTTGGTCGCCCGGGCCTGTCATGCCAGCAGCGCTCGCCACGGCGAACCCTTCCTGGCTCTGAACTGCGCAGCGCTGCCGGAAAACCTCGCCGAAAGCGAACTGTTCGGCTATGCCCCGGGGGCCTTTACCGGAGCGCAACGCGGCGGCAAACCGGGGCTGATGGAACTGGCCAACCAGGGCAGCGTATTTCTCGATGAAATCGGCGAAATGTCACCCTATCTGCAGGCCAAACTGCTGCGTTTCCTAAACGATGGCAGCTTCCGGCGCGTCGGGGGCGATCGCGAAGTGCGGGTCAATGTGCGTATTCTCAGCGCCACCCACCGCGATCTGGAAAAAATGGTCAGCGAAGGCACCTTCCGTGAGGACCTGTTCTACCGCCTTAACGTCCTCAATCTAGAGGTTCCGCCGTTGCGCGAGCGCGGTCAGGACATTCTGTTGCTGGCCAGATACTTCATGGAGCAGGCCTGCGCACAGATTCAGCGCCCGGTTTGCAGGCTGGCACCCGGCACCTACCCTGCGCTGCTCGGCAACCGCTGGCCAGGCAATGTGCGGCAATTGCAAAACGTGATTTTTCGCGCGGCCGCCATCTGCGAACACACTCAAGTGGATATAGGTGACCTGGATATCGCCGGTACTGCCGTGGCTCGTCAGAACGACAGCTCGATAGACAGCCTCGAAAATGCCGTAGAAGCCTTTGAGCGGAATCTGCTGGAAAAGCTTTACGCGGACTACCCTTCCACTCGCCAACTGGCCAATCGCCTGCACACTTCGCATACCGCCATCGCTCATCGCCTTCGAAAATATGGAATTCCCGACAAGCGCTAGTCGCTTAATGTCGTGTCTCGAAAATATATTCCGAAAAGTTTCATTTAATAACTAATCTGCCGATAACGATCTGGTATCGTCCATAAACCTCTTATCATCCATTTGAATGGATGTCCGTAGTGTTATTACGGCCGTAATGGCAAAAAGGTCAGGTAGTACCGGGAAGTCATATGCCAACCTCGCCAGTGGACCGCCCGCTCGTCGACGCTCAGTCTCGCGCTGAAAAAATCGTCGAAACTCGCCGTCAGAAAATTCTTCTCAAGACCGGCGCACTGCAGGATGCAATTTTCAACAGCGCTTACTTCTCAAGCATCGCAACCGACGAACACGGCGTTATCCAGATATTCAATGTCGGCGCCGAACGTATGCTCGGTTATCACTCCGAGGACGTGGTCGACAAAATCACACCTGCGGACATCTCCGACCCCGCCGAGCTCATCATCCGCGCGGCAGCCCTCAGCCATGAACTCAACACGCCCATCACGCCGGGCTTCGAGGCGCTGGTGTTCAAGGCTTCGCGCGGCATTGAAGACATCTACGAACTGACCTACATCCGCAAGGATGGCAGCCGACTGTCGGCCATGGTCTCGGTCACGTCACTGCGCGACAGCGCCGAAACCATCATCGGTTATCTGCTGATCGGCACAGACAACACTGCACGCAAGCAGGAGGAAGAGGCTCAGGCCTTGCTCGATCAGCGCTTGCGGGACCAACAGTTCTATACCCGCTCGCTGATCGAGTCGAACATCGATGCGCTGATGATGACTGATCCGCAAGGCATCATTTCCGACGTCAACAAGCAGATGATGGCGCTGACCGGACGCACCCGCGACGAGTTGATCGGTGCGCCCTGCAAGAACTTCTTCACCGACCCGGCGAGCGCCGATGCCGCGATCAAGCGCGTGCTCAGCGAGCACAAGGTCAGTGATTACGAACTCACCGTGCGCGCCTATGACGGCACCGAAACCGTGGTGTCCTACAACGCTGCGACCTTTCATGACCGGGACCGCAAGCTCAAGGGTGTCTTCGCCGCAGCCCGCGACGTGACCGAGCGCAAGCGTTTCGAGCGGACGCTGGAAGAAAAGAATATCGAGCTGGAACACGCCAGCCACATGAAGTCCGAGTTTCTTGCCACCATGTCGCACGAGCTGCGCACGCCGCTCAACGCCGTGATCGGCTTCTCCGAGGCACTCAGGGACGGCATGGTCGGCGACATGACCGATGCCCAGCGACGCTACATCGGCGATATCTTCAACAGCGGCCAGCACCTGCTGTCGCTGATCAATGACATTCTTGACCTGTCCAAGGTCGAGGCCGGCATGATGACGCTGGAGCTCGAGTCGGTCGATCTGGACGAACTGCTGAGCAACAGCCTGCTGATCGTGCGCGAGCAAGCCGCCTTGCAACATATTCAGCTGAAGCTGGAAACAGAGGCCGAATTTGGTGAGCTTGAGCTTGATCGGCGCAAGACCAAGCAAATCGTCTACAACCTGCTGGCCAACGCCGTGAAATTCAGCGAGCCCGGTGGCTGGGTGACGCTGGCGGTGCGTCTGGTACCGGCTTCACAGGCAGGTCTTATCGACGGTGACTGGCCGACCTACGGGTTTACGCTTCCATCCGGTGACTGTGAGCAGTTTCTGGAACTGAGTGTCAGCGATACCGGAATCGGCATCGCCCAGAGCGACATGAACAAGCTGTTCAAGGCGTTCAGCCAGATCGACAGTGGCCTGGCACGCAAATTCGAGGGCACCGGACTGGGTCTGGCGATGGTCAAGCAGCTTACCGAACTGCACGGCGGCTGCGTCGCAGTCGCCAGCGTGAAGGACCTCGGCGCACGCTTCGTGGTCTGGTTGCCCATCCGCTCACCTGAATCAGCGGAGGCACGATGGCCCAGATCCTGATCATTGAAGACAATGCGGCGAACATGCGTCTGGCAGAGCTGTTGCTGACCAGCGCCGGACACGCTGTGCTGTCGGCCGTCGATGCCGAAAGCGGCCTGAAACTGGCTCGCGAGCGCCAGCCCGACCTGATCCTGATGGATATCCATCTGCCGGAAATGGACGGCCTGACCGCCACATCGCTGTTGAAGAAAGACGCCGGCACAGCTGCGATCCCGGTGATCGCACTGACCGCGATGGCCATGAAGGAAGATAAAGAGAAGATCCGCCTGGCGGGCTGCAACGCTTATGTCATCAAGCCGTTGCGCTACAAGGAGTTGTACAGGGTCATCGACACACTGCTGGAAAAAAATCTGCCTCAACAGCCCATTACCTGAGCATTCGATATGACCCAGAGCGCCGCGACCATCCTGATTATCGATGACGATGTCCATGTCCGGGACCTGCTGGAGGTGCTCTTGCAGAACCAGGGTTATCGGACACTGACCGCGGAATCAGGCGAGCTGGCGCTGGCCATGATCAAACGACAGGCACCCGACCTGATCCTGCTGGACATCATGATGCCGGGGATGGACGGCTATGAAGTCGCCAGCCAGCTCAAGACCGAAAAGAACACCGCCAATATACCGATCATCATGCTCTCGGCACTCGACGACCAAAGCTCGCGTCTTTCAGGACTGGAAGCGGGCGCCGAGGAATACCTCAACAAGCCTGTGGACAGCGCCGAACTGTGGCTGCGCGTGCGTAATATGCTGCGCCTCAAGGCGTTCGGCGATTACCTGAAGAACCACAGCCTGATCCTCGAAGATCAATTGCAGCAGCGCACCATCGATCTCGAGCGTTTCCGCACGGTGATGGACGCTTCCGAAGACGCGATCTTCCTGATCAACCGCAATACCATGAGCCTCATCGAATTCAACCGCCGGGCCTGCCAGTTGCTGGGCTACACCGCCGAAGAGCTGTCACACAAGACGCCTGCCGAACTGGGCGAAACGTCCATGGAAAAGCTTGAGGTCGTGTACGACCGGATCATTGCCGGCAAAGGCCCCAGCGAGCCCCTGGAAACCCAGATTCGCGACAAGAGCGGCCGCGATGTCGAGGTGGAAATCCATCGTCAGGCTTACCGGACCGGCGAGGACTGGGTCATCGTCGGTATCGTGCGCGACATCACCCGGCGCAAGGAAAGCGACCAACGCCTGCTGACCATGGCCCACTACGACACGCTGACCGGCCTGCCCAATCGGGACCTGTTTTTTACCAGCCTGCAAATGGGCATGACCCAGGCGGCCATCAGTCGCTGGAAGCTGGCGGCATTGACGATCAATCTCGACGATTTCAAGAATATCAACGAAACCTGGGGGCATGTGCTGGGCGATGAGGTGCTGCTGGAAGTCAGCCGCCGACTGTCCAACTGCCTGAATGCCAGCGATACCCTTGGCCGCGTGGACGGCGATCAGTTCGCCATGATTCTGATGCTGCGTGACGGACAGGCGGGTACCCGGCAGACGCTAGAGCGCATCCGCAACGCATTGCGAGTGCCTTTCCACATAGAAGGCCAGAGCCTGGTCATGACCGCCAGCATCGGCATTGCCCTGTACCCGGAGGACGGCGAAGACTCGCGCGAACTGATCAGGCACGCCTACACCGCCATGAACAGCGCGCGAAAGATCGGGCCGGACAACTACCGGTTCTATACGCCGCAGATGAACGCCGACGTTTCCGCCCGCCTGGACCTTGAGGCCGCGCTGCGCGAAGCGGTGCGCAACCAGGCCTTCGAAATCGTCTACCAACCCAAGCTGGACCTGAACAATGACCGCATATGCGGGCTTGAGGCGCTATTGCGCTGGCCACGCCCTGGCCATCCAGGCGTTTCGCCTGCGGTATTTGTCCCGGTGCTGGAAAGCCTCGGCCTGATCGGTGAAGTCGGCAACTGGGTCGTCGACAGTGTCTGCGCCCAGATCGCGCGCTGGCAACGCTCCGGGCTGGGCTCGTTTCAGGTCGCGGTCAACATCTCAGGGCAACAGATTTCCAATAGCAGCCTGGTCGCCGACATCCGCCAGGCACTCGAAAAACACAATGTTGCGCCGCACTGGCTTGAGGTCGAGCTGACAGAAAGTTCGTTGATGGAAAACACCGCGCACACCATCGCCACTCTTGGGGCGCTGCGGGCCAGTCGCGTGAGTATTTCCATCGACGATTTCGGCACCGGTTATTCAAGCCTGGCGTACCTGCGCCGCTTCCCTATCGACAAGCTTAAAATCGACATCGCATTCATCCGCGAAGTGACCAGCAACCCACAGGACGCGGCCATCGCCAGAGCCATCATCGAACTGGCTCACAGCCTCGACCTGCTGGTGATCGCCGAGGGCGTGGAAACCCCCGAGCAACTGGCGTTCCTGCGCGAAAACCATTGCGATCAAATCCAGGGCTATCTGATCAGCAAGCCATTACCGCTTGAAGAGCTCGAGACGTTTTTACGCTCACCGGAAAGCCGCGTCGGTTAACTGCCGACGCGCTACCGCTGTGTTTAGCGGTGATAGCCAGTACTGGTCAGATGCAATCACTCAGACCTGAACGTAACGAAAACGCTCCACCGTAACGATTTCACTCCAAAACACCTCACTCCGTACGTATCAAGGCCTTGATCAGTCAGGTATTTTCGAATACCCGAAGACTGTAGCGATTTCGCTACAGCCAGAATCGGCAGGCACATCTAGAAAACACACAACCCATTGATTTAATTATAAAAATAAAACATGGCCGCTAAATTGCTAAGTCATAACTCATATTGCTCGCGTGCTGCGCGAGCCCTGTTCTCCGAGGAGTTTGTATGAGCGATTTGCGATTCACCGTTGACCACGAATGGCTGCGTGCCGAAACCGACGGCAGCGTTACGGTCGGCATTACGCCCTACGCGCAGGAATCGCTGGGCGATGTGGTCTTCGTGCAGCTCCCGGAATTACAGGCCTACACTCAACACGCTGAAGTGTCGGTGGTGGAATCGGTGAAAGCTGCCAGCAGCATCAACATGCCGCTGGACGGTGAAGTCGTCGAGGTCAATTCCGCCCTCGACGCCACGCCCGAGCTGGTCAATGAAGATGCCCTCGGTGCGGGCTGGTTCTTTCGCTTCATTCCACAAGACGCCAACGCCATTCACGGCCTGCTGGATCAGGACGCCTACGACCGCCTGATCAAAGCCAACGCCGAAGCCTGAGGAGCACGCCATGACTGACCGTATTGAACTGACCACTGCCAACGAATTCATTGCCCGGCACATTGGCCCGCGTGCGGCCGACGAGCAGGCCATGCTGCAAACGCTGGGTTTCGATTCCATTGATGCGCTGAGCGAAAGTGTCATTCCGGAAAGCATCAAGGGCACCAGCGTTCTGAACCTGCCTGCCGGGCAAAGCGAAGCCGATGCGCTGGCGTCCATCAAGGCGATCGCCAGCAAGAACCAGTTGTTCAAGACCTACATCGGCCAGGGTTACTACAACACCCATACGCCAGCACCGATTCTGCGCAACCTGCTGGAAAACCCGGCCTGGTACACCGCTTACACACCCTATCAGCCAGAGATTTCCCAGGGCCGCCTGGAATCACTGCTCAATTTCCAGACACTGATCAGCGACCTCACCGGCCTGCCGATTGCCAACGCCTCTCTGCTCGACGAAGCCACCGCAGCCGCGGAGGCAATGACCTTTTGCAAACGCTTGAGCAAAAACAAGGCTAGCCAGCAGTTTTTCGCGTCCAGCCATTGCCACCCGCAGACCCTGGATGTGTTGCGTACTCGCGCCGAGCCGTTGGGCATCACCGTGGTCGTGGCCGATGAGCACGAGCTGGGCGATGTCAGCGATTACTTCGGCGCGCTGCTGCAATACCCGGCCAGCAATGGTGATGTGTTCGATTACCGCGAACTGGTCGAACGCTTCCACGCGGCCAACGCCCTGGTCGCCGTGGCTGCCGACCTCCTGGCCCTTACCCTGCTGACCCCGCCAGGCGAATTCGGCGCTGACGTGGCAATCGGTAGCGCCCAGCGCTTCGGTGTGCCGCTGGGCTTCGGTGGCCCGCATGCGGCCTACTTCTCGACCCGCGATGCGTTCAAGCGTGACATGCCGGGCCGTCTGGTCGGCGTGTCGGTGGACCGTCACGGCAAGCAGGCCCTGCGCCTGGCCATGCAGACCCGCGAACAGCATATTCGTCGCGAGAAGGCCACCAGCAACATCTGTACTGCACAGGTGCTGCTGGCCAACATCGCCAGCATGTACGCCGTCTACCATGGTCCGCGCGGCCTGACACAGATCGCCACTCGCGTTCACCAACTGACCGCGATTCTTGCCGAAGGCCTGAGCACGCTGGGCCTGAAGGCCGAGCAGGCATTTTTCTTCGACAGCCTGACCCTGCACACCGGCGGCAGAACCGCTGCATTGCATGCCGCCGCACGCGCCAGGCACATCAATCTGCGCGAAATCGATGAGCAGCGTCTGGGTCTGTCCCTGGACGAGACCACCTCGCAGTCGGCAGTCGAAACCCTGTGGGCGATCTTCGCTGGCGAAGGCCAGAGCCTGCCGGACTTCGCCGCACTGGCAGACAGCGTACAGTCGCGCCTGCCGACCGGGCTGCTGCGTCAGACGGCGATCCTCAGTCACCCGGTGTTCAACCGCTACCACTCGGAAACCGAGCTGATGCGCTACCTGCGCAAGCTGGCCGACAAGGACCTGGCGCTGGATCGCACCATGATTCCGCTTGGCTCGTGCACCATGAAGCTCAACGCGGCCAGCGAAATGATCCCGGTGACCTGGGCCGAATTCGGCAACCTGCACCCGTTTGCTCCGGCCGATCAAAGCGCCGGTTATCAGCAACTGACCGATGAGCTGGAGGCCATGCTCTGTGCCGCCACAGGTTACGACGCGATCTCGCTGCAGCCGAACGCCGGCTCGCAGGGTGAATACGCCGGTCTGCTGGCTATCCGCGCCTATCACCAGAGCCGTGGCGACGAACATCGCGACATCTGCCTGATCCCTTCCTCGGCGCACGGCACCAACCCGGCGACTGCCAACATGGCCGGTATGCGCGTCGTGGTGACCGCGTGTGATGCACGCGGCAACGTCGACATCGAAGACCTGCGCGCCAAGGCCGTTCAGCATCGGGACCAGTTGGCGGCGATCATGATCACCTACCCGTCGACCCACGGCGTGTTCGAAGAAGGCATTCGCGAAATCTGCGGCATCGTTCATGACAACGGTGGCCAGGTCTACATCGATGGCGCAAACATGAACGCCATGGTTGGTCTCTGCGCACCGGGCAAGTTCGGCGGCGACGTGTCGCACCTCAACCTGCACAAGACCTTCTGTATCCCCCATGGCGGTGGCGGCCCGGGCGTTGGCCCGATCGGCGTGAAATCACATCTCGCCCCGTTCATGCCCGGCCATGCCCGCATGGAGCGCAAGGAAGGCGCAGTCTGCGCAGCACCGTTCGGCAGCGCCAGTATTCTGCCCATTACCTGGATGTACATCCGCATGATGGGCGGTGACGGCCTCAAACGCGCTTCGCAACTGGCGATTCTCAACGCCAACTACATCTCGCGCCGTCTGGAGGAGCATTACCCTGTGCTCTACACCGGCAGCAACGGCCTGGTCGCCCACGAGTGCATCCTCGACCTGCGCCCGATCAAGGACAGCAGCGGCATCAGCGTCGACGACGTGGCCAAGCGCCTGATCGACTTCGGCTTCCATGCCCCGACCATGTCGTTCCCGGTCGCCGGGACGCTGATGATCGAGCCGACCGAGAGTGAGTCCAGAGAAGAACTGGACCGCTTCTGCGATGCCATGATCAAGATCCGCGAAGAAATCCGCGCGGTTGAAAACGGCACCCTGGACAAGGATGACAACCCGCTGAAAAACGCGCCGCACACCGCTGCCGAAATCGTCGGCCAGTGGAGCCATCCTTACAGCCGCGAACAGGCGGTGTACCCGGTCGATTCGTTGATCGAGAACAAGTACTGGCCTCCGGTCGGTCGTGTCGACAACGTCTTCGGCGACCGCAACCTGGTCTGCGCCTGCCCGTCCATCGAGAACTATCAGGAAGCGTGACAGCCACCGCCTGGCATTGCCTGATCGCGCTGCGCGCACAGGTAATGCCATTGGCACGGCCCGCTCAAACAAGGAATCGAACATGTCCACAGAATCACTGCTGACCACTCCCCTGCATGCCCTGCACCGCGAACTCGGCGCGAAGATGGTGCCCTTCGCCGGTTACGACATGCCTGTTCAATACCCGGCTGGCGTAATGAAAGAGCACCTGCACACCCGCGCTCAGGCCGGTCTGTTCGATGTTTCGCACATGGGCCAGATTCGCCTTACCGGTGCAGACGCCGCCAAGGCCCTGGAAGCCCTGGTGCCGGTGGACATCATTGACCTGCCGGTCGGCATGCAGCGTTACGCGATGTTCACCGATGAGAACGGCGGCATTCTCGATGACCTGATGGTTGCCAACCTCGGCAACGACCAGTTGATGCTGGTGGTCAACGCAGCCTGCAAGGATCAGGACCTGGCGCACCTGTGCAAGCACCTGGCCGGACATTGCAAGATCGAACCGCTGTTTGAAGAACGCGCCCTGCTCGCGCTGCAAGGGCCGGCCGCTGTGACCGTGCTGGCACGCCTCGCCCCGGAAGTCGCCAAAATGACCTTCATGCAGTTCGCCAGCGTCACGCTGCTCGGCGTCAAATGCTACGTCAGTCGCTCGGGCTATACCGGCGAAGACGGCTATGAAATTTCAGTACCTGCCGAACAGGCTGAGGCCTTGGCGCGCCGCCTGCTGGAAGAACCGGAAGTGGCCCCGATCGGCCTGGGCGCACGTGACTCGCTGCGGCTGGAAGCCGGTCTGTGCCTGTACGGCCATGATATGGACACGCAGACCTCGCCGATCGAGGCCAGCCTGTTATGGGCCATTTCCAAAGTGCGTCGTGCCGACGGTGCGCGTGCAGGCGGCTTTCCTGGAGCCGAGCGAATCTTTGCCCAGCAACAGAACGGCGTTAGCAAGAAGCGAGTCGGCCTGCTCCCCCAAGAGCGCACGCCCGTGCGTGAAGGTACACAGATCGTCGATGAACAAGGCACTGTTATCGGTACGGTATGCAGCGGCGGTTTTGGCCCTTCGCTGGCTGGCCCGCTGGCCATGGGTTATCTGCCTAACGATTACACGGCGCTGAACACACCTGTGTGGGCGTTGGTGCGCGGCAAGAGAGTGCCCATGCTCGTCGCAAAAATGCCTTTCGTTGCGCAACGTTACTTCCGCGGTTAAATAGCGGCGTCAAAAAAACAGCAACACTTCGGTGTTGCTGTAGCACTGTTCCCCGCAGTGTTTCGTCAATGTTTCACCCGCATGAACAGCCTGTCATATATGCCAAAAACGCACCTATAAAGTGCAAAGTGTTATGACAGATCGAACACCGTGCACGCTGTGCAAACACTGCGTTTATCAGGCCAAAGCCCCGGAAACAGGGTACCAGACAAGGGGGTTGTATTTGTAACGGGACTTGGCGTAGAGTTTCCGAACTGTGTTTGCATGGGTCGCTGAATCTGGACCTGGGCAGTAGCTCAAGGTTTGCTACAACCCGTTCTACGTTTCTTACTTCCTGCAACCAGCCCCAGTGCTCTTTCATGTGAAAGAGGCTGTAACCAATTCAAGTCAAGCGTCAAGGAAATAAGAAAATGGCTGAACGTCAGAGCGGTACCGTCAAGTGGTTCAACGACGAAAAAGGTTTTGGTTTTATCACTCCTGAGAGCGGGCCGGATCTGTTCGTACACTTCCGCGCCATTCAGGGTAACGGCTTCAAGAGCCTGAAAGAAGGTCAGAAAGTTACCTTCATTGCGGTGCAAGGCCAGAAAGGCATGCAGGCTGACGAAGTTCAAGCCGAAGGCTGATAACGACGCAACCACGCAAATACAAGAAAGCCTCTGGCAGCGATGCCAGGGGCTTTTTTGCATGCGGGATTTTCAGGGCTAAGAAAGCGCCCATGAAAAAGCCGACCCGGGGGTCGGCTTTTTCAGTCCTGCCGGTGCATTACCCGGCACGGCGTAACAGAAGTATCCCGGCCAGCGCACAGGCTGCGGCAGGCAGCAGCACTGCCAGCAAGGGCGGGAAGCCGAACAGCAGGCTCGATGGGCCGAGCAGGTCCTGAATGATGCGGAAAGTAAAGCCCACCACTACACCGGTGAACACGCGCTGCCCCAGCGTAACCGAGCGCAGCGGGCCGAAGATGAACGAGATTGCCATCAGCACCAACGCGACGGTCACCGCCGGTTGCAGGACCTTGGTCCAGAACGCCAGCCAGTAGCGGCCATTGCTCAAGCCCTGATCAGCCAGGTAATGCGCGTAGCTCCAGAGGCCGCTGATGGAAAGCGACTCCGGCGGCATGATCACCGTGCTCAGCAGCTGCGGGCTCAATGCCACGTCCCAGCGCTCTACCGGCGTATTGACGACCTCGGTGCTGCCGTCATTGAAGTGCGTGGTGGCGACGTCCTTCAATTCCCAGTAATCGGTCTTGAAGTGGGCCTCTTTGGCAAAGCTGGACGTCAGCATGTGGCGCTGGTCGTCGAAACGATAACGCGTCACACCGAGCATCAGGCCATTGGGCTGCACCGTGTTGATGTGGATGAATTCATCGCCCTGGCGGTGCCATAGACCATGGCGGGCGCTCTGCGCATCACCTGAGCCCTGAGCCAGCGATCGCGCAGCCTGAGCCTGGTTCTCGGCATAGGGAGCAACGTACTCGCCGACCAGCACGCCTGCGATCATCAGCACCAGCATGGGCTTCATGACCGCCCAGACGATGCGCCCGATGGACACGCCCGCCGCTCGCATGATGGTCAGCTCGCTGCTGCTGGCCAGCGTGCCCAGACCGATCAGGCAACCGATCAGGGCGGCCATCGGCAAAGTGTCGTAGACGCGACGTGGCGCCGTCAGCATGACGTAGCTGAGGGCATCCGCCAGCGTGTAGGTGTCGCTGATATCGCCCATCTCGTCGATGAATGCGAACAGCGAGACCAGCCCCAGAATGATGCCCAGAACGGCGAGAATCGCCAGCAGGACGCTTTTGCCAATGTATCGATCAAGCTTGACCACGAGTCACCTCCGTGACGCTGCGACGACTCGCCATCTTCAGACGCAGAGGCTCCCAATAGAACAACAGCAGGCCGATGGACAGGTAGATGGCATGCACCCACCACATCCCCAGGCTGAGAGGCAACTTGCCTTTCTCCAGCGAACTGCGCACCGAAATCAGAATGGCCAGGTACGACATATACAGCAGGATCGCCGGCAGCAGTTTCAGATAACGACCCTGGCGCGGATTGACCCGTGACAGCGGAATGGCCATCAAGGTCACGATGAACACCGACAGCGGCAGCGAAATACGCCACTGCAGCTCGGCCACTGAACGCGGGGCCGGGTTGCCGATCAGTTCGCTGGTCGGAATGGCTTCACGGTCGGTGATTTCCTCACTGATTTCCGGCTTGGGCAGCATCGCCCCATAGGTGTCGTACTTGATCACGCGATAGTCGGCCGCCCCCGGATTGCCGTCATAGCGATAGCCGTTCTCGAGGATCAGGAAGCGACTGCCATTGGGGCGTACCTCCTGATGGCCCTTCTCCGCGACCAGCACGGTGATGCCGTTGTCCTTGCTCTTGTCGCTGGACATGCGCTTTTCCGAGATAAACACACCGGCCAGTTGCGAGCGGTCTTCCGACAGCTCCTTGGTATAGGTGATACGCGTACCGTCACGCAACGCCTGAAAACGGCCCGGCACCAGCGTGTCGAACTCGGTCATGGCGTCCTGCTGATTGATCAGCAGCGAAAACTGCGTAGCGCCCTGCGGAGCCAGGCTGAAGCTCAACCAGGCAACCAGCAGCCCGACAAGAGTGGCCGGCCCCATGGTGATGGCCAGCAGACGCTGCTGACTCATGCCGGTTGCGGCCAGCACGGTCATCTCGCTTTCCAGGTACAGCCGCCCGTACGCCATGAGGATGCCGAGGAACAGGCCCAGCGGCAGAATCACCTGCAGAAAGCCTGGCAGACGGAAGCCCATGATCAGAAACAGCACGCCAGGATCGAGCGCACCGGACGCAGCCTGCGCCAGGTACTTGATAAAGCGCCCGCTCATGATGAAGACCAGCAGTACGGCGCTGACCGCACTCAAGGTAAGCAGCACTTCTCGGGACAGATAACGGAAGACAATCAAACCAGACACTCCAGAGTTGTCAGGCTCAGGCAGCCAAACAGGGAAAATTTGTGAGCCACGGCAACCAGAGCTTCACGCCGAAAAAAGGCGTGGGCCTCAAAAAATATGCGGCATTATCCTGTGAATGTGTGTTTCTGTCACTGCGCACCGGGGATAGTTCGCACATAGACGCCAGACAGGCAGCTCTGCGGGGTTGTCAGCAGTCGTGCAGCGGGGTCAAACTGCAAGGCTTAGCGCAGGCATCGCCCCTGAAAACACTCAGGCCATGCCGCGTACGACATTCATATTGCGACTCTCATCGTCTATTCGGGGACCCCACATGGAATTGGTTGTTAAAAGCGTAAGCCCAGAAACCTTGAAAACCGCAACGCTGGTGGTCACCGTCGGTGAAAGCCGTGTATTGGCCGGTGCTGCCAGGACTGTGGATATCCTCAGCGGCGGAGCCGTTTCGCTGATCCTCAAGCGCGGCGATCTGGCCGGCAAGGTCGGCCAGAGCCTGCTGTTGCACAACCTGCCCAACATCAAGGCCGAGCGCGTCCTGCTGGTCGGCACTGGCAAGGAAGACGAGCTGTCGGACCGTCAGTTGAAAAAAATCGTCGGCGCAGCGCTCACCTGCCTCAAGGGCCTGGGCGGCACCGATGCAGCGATTGCGCTCGATGACCTGTCGGTGAAAAACCGCGACACCTATGGCATGGCTCGTCTGCTGGTCGAAGCCTTGGCCGACGGCGAATACGTCTTCGACCGCTTCAAGACCCAGAAAGCCGACGTTCGCGCCCTGAAGAAAATCACCCTGCTGACCGACAAGATCAAGGCGGCCGACGTCGAACGCGCTTCGACTCATGCTCAAGCAATCGCCACCGGCATGGCGCTGACCCGCGACCTCGGCAATCTGCCGCCGAACATCTGCCACCCGACCTACCTGGGCGAAGAAGCCAAGGCGCTGGGCAAGGCCCACAAGAACCTGAAAGTGGAAGTCCACGACGAGAAGAAACTGGCCGATCTGGGCATGGGTTCTTTCCTCGCGGTAGCACAGGGCAGCGCCCAGCCGCCGCGCCTCATCGTCATGAACTACCAGGGTGGCAAAAAAGGCGACCAGCCTTTCGTGCTGGTCGGTAAAGGCATCACCTTCGACACCGGCGGCATCAGCATCAAGCCTGCCTCTGGCATGGACGAGATGAAGTTCGACATGTGCGGCGCAGCCAGTGTGTTCGGCACCCTGCGTGCGGTGCTCGAATTGAAGCTGCCGATCAATCTGGTGTGCATTCTGGCCTGTGCCGAAAACATGCCGAGCGGCACCGCGACACGTCCAGGCGACATCGTCACGACCATGAGCGGCCAGACCGTCGAAATCCTCAACACCGACGCCGAAGGCCGTCTGGTACTGTGCGATGCACTGACCTACGCCGAGCGTTTCAAGCCGCAGGCGGTCATCGATATTGCAACCCTGACCGGCGCCTGCGTCGTTGCACTGGGCGGTCATACCTCCGGCCTGCTGGGCAACAACGACGCGCTGATCAATCAGTTGCTCGACGCGGGCAAACAGGCCGATGACCGTGCCTGGCAGCTGCCGTTGTTCGATGAGTACCAGGAGCAGCTCGACAGCCCGTTCGCCGACATCGCCAACATCGGTGGCCCGAAAGGCGGCACCATCACCGCAGCCTGCTTCCTGTCGCGCTTCACCAAGGCCTACCACTGGGCTCACCTGGACATCGCCGGCACTGCATGGCTGAGCGGCGGCAAGGAAAAAGGCGCCACCGGGCGTCCGGTTCCTTTGCTGACCCAATACCTGCTCGACCGCGCCGGCGTATAAAAAGAGACCCTGGCGTATCGGCTGCACAGTCGATACGCCTCCGGTTCTGGAACCCACATGACTCAAGTCGACTTCTACATCCTGCCCAGCGCCGATCCTGCGGCCCGCCTGGACTTTGCCTGCAAGCTGACGGAAAAGGCCTGGCGCCTGGGTCACAAGGTCTATCTGCATTGCAGCGATGCTGCGCAGCGTGAGGACCTCGATGCCCGGCTCTGGCGTTTCAGAGGCGAAGTATTTCTACCCCATGGCGACGCCGAGAGCGATCACGATGCTGCCGTGGTACTGGGCCTGGGCGACGACTCGGGCGAACACAGCGACCTGCTGGTCAACCTCGACCTGAGCATTCCGGCCTTCTTCAAACGCTTCGCCCGCGTGGCCGAAGTCGTTGTCGAAGACCCGGCGATACGTCTTGCCGCACGCGAGAGTTTCCGCTCCTACCGCGAACAGGGCTATCCTCCGCAAGATCACCGACTGCAGCGCCTTTGAGGACACGATGGATACTTCAAAAAAAGCTGAATCCGCGCATTTGCTGAACGACCTCGAGTCGATCCGCCAATTGCTCGGCGATGACCCCGCACATTCTCCCCAGTCGAACGACGCCGCTCGTCCCGAAGGGCAGATTCCCCTGTTGTTCGATGTCGTCGGCGCTCGCCCCGACGCGGCGTATCAACAGGACTTCGACGAAGACGACATTCCGACACTGACACCTGATGTCCATACAGCGTCCGCCCCGCAGGTGCAACAGACAGCCCAGCCGCAAGCGCTGCCCAACCCTGATGCGCTGCTGCATCTGGACAGCGAATTGCGCGCAGCCGCGCAATTGATCATGCAAGACGTGATCGACGACTTCGCCCCGCATATCGAAAACGAAATCAAGCGTCGGCTGGAGGCCAGGCTGGAGCGGTTGTTGGCGCAGCAGCAAAAGTGAGGGGTGGTCAGGAATCCGGAACACACGCGCGTAGAAATTCTGTCAGGGAGAGTTCAATGCGGTGCGGATCTCGGCTACCAATCGCATCATATCTGCCTTACGACCAATGCTGGTGAACTTGGCCCCCGTCAACCTCGTGCGTTTACCCACATCCCTATTAATTTCTCGCAGCATGTCGGGAGAACGTGCGTGCTCCTGACGTTTAATAGCTAATTGCTCTCCAAATTCGTAATGGCTCGCATTTGATATACCCGTGAATTCTTCAAAGAATGATTGCTCCGCACGCTTGGCCGCCTGGATTTGATTACTCATTATTTGGTCGACGTTGTTCACTGCTTCTTCGAACCCTGTTTTGAAGTGGTCATTCCTGAACGCGCTGAACGAAGGGCTTGGATCGTTTTTCACAACATCGTTAAGGCCTGACAATGCGCTTGGATTATTTCCGCCTGCCCAACGCTTTTTCAGATGCCAAGCGGCCTGCATGGCGATTGTGCTGTTCAATCTGGTGGACGCTTTGCCCAGTTCGTTTACGTCTGTGAAAGACAGGCGTTCAAGTATCTTTCCAATCATTTCGTCCGGCAGATTCTCAATGGTAACCGAGCTACGTGGCTTGAAGTGCATCCTCATGCGTGCAAGAAAGGGAGATGAAATATGCCCACCAGGATCACTTCGGTTAACCGGGTCCCCCTGACAATACGCATACGCATTCAAGCCTCCCCGCCCGAATGGGCTCAGGCTGTCCGGGCTATTGAACCGCATCAGTACCGGGTTGAAAGCACGATAGCCCTTACCCAACAGATAATGTCCGGTCACAGGGTCCGCGCGCTCACCGTTGAAACCGGAAAAGGGGCCGCCCTGCGCGCGATGACCATAGGGACTGTAAGCCAACGACTGGCGCTCTTGCCCGCTCACAGCCTCCAGCACACTGCCTTGCATGTCGGTGCCCAGCAGGTCCGCCCTGACACTGGAGCCTTCAGTTTTATATTCCGCCAGCAAACGGTCTTCACCGTGAAACACACGACGGCGCGTTGCGCCCTGTATCTCGACCGTCAAACGGTTCTTTTGATAGAACCGCGACACCGCTTCCTGTGCCTCGGGATCGACAACCGCAATCCGGTCCAGCGCGTCATAGCGATATCGGCACAGCACGCGTCTGGTTTCAGGCGTATCGTCCATGGCAGCGTCCGCCCTGCAAGTAAAGTCTGAATACCGATCATGCCGTCTGGCCGACACGCCGCCTACTGACAGAACTACCAGCTTGCAGCTCACAGCTACTCCTGTGGCTTGTCGCTGGTCGTCAGGTCTATACTTACCGGTTTCCGAATCAATGCCACAGGTTCCCGCCGCGCATGGACAAGACTTACCAGCCGCACGCCATCGAAACTTCCTGGTACCAGACCTGGGAGTCCGAGAACTACTTCGCTCCGCAAGGCGTGGGTGACTCGTACACCATCATGATCCCGCCGCCGAACGTCACCGGCAGCCTGCACATGGGCCACGGTTTCAATAACGCGATCATGGATGCACTGATCCGTTTCCGTCGCATGCAGGGCCGCAATACGCTGTGGCAACCGGGCACCGACCACGCGGGTATCGCCACGCAGATGCTGGTCGAGCGTCGTCTCGAAGCGCAAGGCGTAAGCCGTCATGAACTGGGCCGCGAGAAGTTTCTGGACAAGATCTGGGAATGGAAAGCCGAGTCCGGCGGCAACATCAGCCGTCAGATCCGCCGCCTGGGCTCGTCCGTCGACTGGAGCCGCGAGCGCTTCACCATGGACGACGGCCTGTCCGAAGCGGTCAAGGAAGCTTTCGTGCGCCTGCATGAAGACGGCCTGATCTACCGTGGCAAGCGTCTGGTCAACTGGGACACCAAGCTGCACACCGCTATTTCTGATCTCGAAGTGGAGAACCACGACGAGAAAGGCCATTTGTGGAACCTGCGTTATCCACTGGCTGACGGCGCAAAGACCGCTGAAGGTCTGGATTACCTGATCGTAGCCACCACCCGCCCGGAAACCATGCTCGGTGATGCCGCGGTTGCAGTGAACCCGCAGGACGAGCGCTACAAGGCGCTGATCGGCAAGTTCGTCGAATTGCCTCTGGTAGGCCGCCTTATCCCGATCATCGCGGATGATTACTGCGATCCCGAGTTCGGCACCGGCTGCGTGAAAATCACCCCGGCCCACGATTTTAACGACTATGAAGTCGGCAAACGCCACAACCTGCCACTACTGAACATCTTCGACAAAAATGCCAACGTGCTGCCTGCCGCTCAGGTGTTCAACCTCGACGGCACGCTGAACGAAAGCGTCGACGGCAGCCTGCCCGCCGCCTACGCCGGGCTAGACCGCTTCGAGGCGCGCAAGCAGATCGTTGCCGCGTTCGACGCCGCCGGGTTGCTGGTCAGCGTTGATGATCACCCGCTGAAGGTGCCGAAAGGCGACCGTTCCGGCACCATCATCGAACCGTGGCTGACCGATCAGTGGTACGTCTCCACCAAGCCGCTGGCCGAGCCTGCAATTGCCGCTGTCGAAGACGGCCGCATCGCGTTCGTGCCCAAGCAATACGAAAACATGTACTTCTCATGGATGCGCGACATCCAGGACTGGTGCATCAGCCGTCAGCTCTGGTGGGGCCACCGCATTCCGGCGTGGTACGACGAGTCCGGCAAGGTCTACGTCGGCCGCGACGAAGCCGAAGTCCGTGCCAAGAACAACCTTGGGCCGGAAGTCGCGCTGCAGCAGGACAACGACGTGCTGGACACCTGGTTCAGCTCGGGCCTGTGGACCTTCTCCACGCTCGGCTGGCCGGAAAAGACCAAGGCACTGGAAACCTTCCACTCCACCGACGTGCTGGTCACCGGCTTCGATATCATTTTCTTCTGGGTCGCCCGGATGATCATGCTCACCATGCACTTGGTGAAGAATGAGGACGGCACGCCGCAAGTCCCGTTCAAGACTGTCTATGTGCATGGTCTGGTGCGCGATGGCCAGGGCCAGAAGATGTCCAAGTCCAAGGGCAACGTGCTTGACCCGCTGGACATCGTCGACGGTATCGACCTCGAAACGCTGGTAGAGAAACGCACCAGTGGCCTGATGCAGCCACAACTGGCGAAAAAGATCGAGAAGCAGACCCGCCAGGAGTTCGCCGACGGCATCGCCAGCTACGGCACCGATGCCCTGCGCTTTACCTTCTGCTCGCTGGCATCCACCGGTCGCGACATCAAGTTCGACATGGGCCGCGTCGAAGGCTACCGCAACTTCTGCAACAAGATCTGGAACGCAGCGCGCTACGTGCTGGACAAGGGCGAAGACTGCGGTCAGAACGGCGAAGCGGTCGAACTGTCGCTGGCTGATCGCTGGATCATCTCGCAGTTGCAACGCACCGAAGCCGAAGTGACCCGCCAGCTGGACCAGTTCCGCTTCGACCTCGCCGCCCAGGCGTTGTACGAGTTCATCTGGAACCAGTATTGCGACTGGTATCTGGAGCTGTCCAAACCCGTACTCTGGGACGAAACAGCGCCGGTCGAGCGTCAGCGCGGCACACGCCGCACGCTGGTTCGCGTTCTGGAAGTCGCGTTGCGTCTTGCGCACCCGTTCATGCCGTTCATCACCGAAGAAATCTGGCAGCGCCTCGCGCCGCTGGCCGGTGCGCAAGGCAAGACCATCATGCTGCAACCCTGGCCGGTGGCCAATGAAGCACGCATCGATCAGGCCGCCGAAGACGACATCGAATGGCTCAAGGGCCTGATGCTCGCCGTGCGTAACATCCGTGGCGAGATGAACATCGGTCCGGGCAAGCCGCTGCAACTGTTCCTCAAAAACGTCAGCGCCGAAGATCAGCGTCGTTTGAGCGAAAACGATTACCTGCTCAAGAAGCTCGCCAAGCTCGAATCCATGACCGTACTGACCGAAGGCGCAGAAGCACCGCTGTCCGCCACCGCGCTGGTCGGTGACATGGAAGTGCTGGTGCCAATGGCCGGGTTGATCGACAAAGGGGCCGAGCTGGCGCGCCTGGACAAGGAAATCCAGCGCCTGCAAGGCGAAGTGCAACGCGTCGGCGGCAAGCTGTCCAACGCCGCCTTCGTCGACAAGGCACCGCCTGAAGTCATCGCCAAGGAACGCGCCAAGCTGACCGAAGCCGAACAGGCGCTGGGCAAGCTGGCCGAGCAACACGCACGCATCGCCAGCCTGTAAGGTGGCCAGAAAAGCCAGCCCGATCATGGGCTGGCTTTTTGTTATCTGAACTTCTGTACTGACTTATTCGCGAGCAACGCGTACTACGCCAAAGGCGACGCTGCGCTTGCTCGCGAATAAGCCAGGCAACTCAACCTCACGGCTGACAATCGAATCCATGACCGATACCCGCAAACCACCGCGCAAGAAGCCTCAGCGGCCAGCCAAACCTGCTGCGCCGCGTGAAAAGGCCACCTTGCACCCGCGCAATCGGCATCAGGGCCAGTACGACTTTGCGAAGCTGATCAAATCCAGCCCCGAGCTGGCAGCGTTCGTGATCCTCAATCCTTACGGCAAGGAAAGCATCGACTTCGCCAATCCGCAGGCGGTACGGGTGTTCAACCGCGCGCTGCTCAAAGCGTTCTATGGCATCGCCCATTGGGACATTCCGGCCGATTACCTGTGCCCGCCGATTCCGGGGCGTGCGGACTATCTGCACTTCCTTGCCGACCTGCTGGCCGACGATAACGAAGGCGTGATACCACGCGGCGCCTCCATCAAGGCGCTGGACATCGGCACTGGCGCCAATTGCATCTACCCGTTGCTGGGGCATAGCGACTATGGCTGGCAGTTCGTGGGTTCGGACATCGACAGCACCGCCATCGCCGCAGCCACTACGATTGTGAAGGCTAACGGCCTCAGCAAGGCCATCAGCGTGCGCCAGCAGGGCAATCGCAAGCAGATCCTGCTCGGGCTGCTCGACAGCAGCGAACGCTTCCACGTCAGCCTCTGCAACCCGCCCTTCCATGCCTCGCTGGAAGAAGCGCAGCGTGGCAGCCAGCGCAAGTGGCGCGCGCTGGGCAAGGCTGATCCCAAGCGCAAGCTGCCGGTGCTCAATTTCGGCGGCCAGTCACAAGAGTTGTGGTGCGACGGCGGCGAGATCGGCTTCGTGACCCAACTGATCCAGGAAAGCGCCTTGCTGCCGAGCCAGGTGGCATGGTTCAGCACACTGGTGTCCAAGGCCTCCAACCTGCCGCCGATCCAGAGCGCCCTGAAAAAAGCCGGCGTACTTGAAGTGAAGGTAGTGGAAATGGGCCAAGGCCAGAAGCAAAGCCGTTTTGTGGCCTGGACGTTTCTCGACAAGGCTCAACGCGCACAGTTTTGACTGGCATGCTGCGGACGCTCGGCGTCCGGTCCAGAGTATGCAGTGCGGCTCAGCCATGTGCCGCACAGCGTCACGAACGGCGGTCCCACGCGGAGCGTGAGAAACGATAGACGTCCGCAGAACCAAGCGCCCACAAAAAAGCCGTGCCCGGTTAACCGGTGCACGGCTTTTTCACAGCAAGCGGTTGCTTACTTGTTGATCGAGTCGGTCAGCACTTTGGCTGGAACGAACTTGATAACTTTCTTGGCAGCGATTTCGATGGCAGCGCCAGTCGAAGGGTTGCGGCCAGTGCGAGCCGGACGCTCTGCAACTTTCAGTTTGCCGATACCTGGCAAAGTGATTTCCACGCCGTTTTCCAATTGGTCGGCAACAATTTGGCCCAATTGCTCAAGAGCATTACGCGCGGTGGTTTTTGGCGCGTCGATAGCTTCAGCGATATCGGCGATCAATTGGTCTTTAGTAAGAGCCATGGTGGTGTTCCTTCCCTATCAAATTCATTTGGATTGCAGAGCGCAACGTCGGCCCGTGGCCAGGCAATGAACCTGGCCACCCGCTAGCAGCCACGATTAATCGCGAAAGTGTAGATACTGAAACCGGGTAATGGTTCGACCTACGTGTGCGCTAACTGCACGCTTGACGCGCTAAGTGCGCAAGACCGGGCAAAACTAGCACAGAGCCGGGCAAATATCCGCCTCTACCTATCCTTTTGGTCAGGTTTTAATGCTAATTGCACAAAAAACACCCAGCAAACACTCGCTGCTGGCGAAAACCAGCCCGTCCGGGGCCATCAGGCGCATGCGTGCGTTACACTGGGCATCTTGCAACGAGCTGCACGCTCTTCACCTTTTTCAGCCGAGAAGCCCATGCCGATCCGTCACTGCATCGTCCACCTGATCGAGAAGAAACCCGACGGTACGCCCGCTGTTCTCCATGCACGCGACTCCGAACTCGCTGAGTCCCAGGCCATCGAGAACATGCTGGCCGACCTCAACGAAAGCTACAACGCCAAACAGGGCAAGGCATGGGGCCTGTTCCATCCCGAGTCCGGCGCGCACCCTTTCAGCGGCTGGCTCAAAGAATATATCGACGGTGGCAGCGACTTCACTGCGTTCTCAAGGGTGGCTGTCGAGCATCTGCAAAAGCTCATGGAAGAATCCAATCTTTCAGTGGGTGGCCACGTGCTGTTCGCCCATTATCAGCAAGGCATGACCGACTACCTGGCCATCGCCCTGCTGCACCACAGCGAAGGCGTGGCAGTGAATGCCGAGCTGGACGTGACCCCGTCCCGACACCTGGACCTTGGCCAGTTGCACCTCGCTGCCCGGATCAATATTTCCGAATGGCAGAACAACAAGCAGTCCAAGCAATACATCTCGTTCATCAAGGGCAAGAACGGCAAGAAGGTTTCCGAGTACTTCCGCGACTTCATCGGTTGCCAGGAAGGCGTGGATGGGCCCGGCGAAACCCGTACCCTGCTCAAGGCGTTCAGTGATTTCGTGGAAAGCGAAGACCTGCCTGAAGAGTCGGCCCGCGAGAAGACCAAGACCCTGGTCGACTACGCCAGCAGTCAAAGCAAGATGGGCGAACCGATGGGCCTGGAGGAGCTGTCCGAACTCATCGACGAAGATCGTCCGCGCGCCTTCTATGATCACATTCGCAACAAGGACTACGGCCTGTCGCCGGAAATACCGGCGGATAAGCGCACCCTCAGCCAGTTCCGCCGCTTCACCGGCCGCGCAGAAGGCCTGTCGATCAGTTTTGAAGCGCACCTGCTGGGCGACAAGATCGAATACGACGAAACCGCCGGCACCCTGATCATCAAAGGGCTGCCGACGCAGCTAACCGACCAGTTGAAGCGACGGTAACCGACATGCTGCTGCGCACCCTGAAGAAGTTTGCCCTGATCATGCTGGTGGTGGTGATTTATCAAAACTGGGGCAGGATCGAGAACTTCATCAACCCGCCCTCGGCAGACGTCGCACAGAGCTACAGCCAGGCAAAAGTGGTGATGTACGCCACCGACTGGTGCGGCTATTGCAAGCAGACCCGGCGTTTTCTGGACAGCAAGGGGATTGCGTATCAGGAGTTCGACATCGAGAAGTCGGAAGAAGGCCGCAAGGCGTATGAAGCGCTGGGCGGCAGAGGCATCCCGCTGATCGACGTCAACGGCACACTGATCCGGGGGTTTGACCCGGATCAGATACTGGCGGCATTGAAGTAGCCCGCCAGACTATCGTGCCAATGCTCTGCGTCGTCCGTGCGACGTAGAGCATCGTTGAACCTCAGCGCTTCTCGATCCGATAACCCATTCTCGGGAAATGTACGTGCACGACGCCTGCACGCTCGTCCTCGCGGCGCAGGATCAGCTCTTCGCGGCCGCTAAATACCAGCTCGCCCTCAACTGCTTCGACGCCATAGTCGACTGCAGAAACCGCGACCTTTTCACCCACCTTGAAGCCGTTTGGATCGACGAGAGCTTCAGCGGGCAATGGCGCAGGCGTAGCGTTTCTGGCGATTTCGATGGCCTCTGCCGAGCTCAGGTCGCTGAACGTGCCATGACCAAAACCCAGAACGCGATCGAGCCAGGCCCTGACACTCGGATAATCATCGACAAAGGGTGCGGTGACCGGCGTCTGCTTGAGAAACCACAATGTGTGGGCGACCGAGAAATCGGCAATCGACGGTATGCCGAACAGGAAGTCACCGCCGTGCGAAAGTTGCAGCTCCAGGCGCGACATCAGGGTAGGCCATTGGTGTTTGACCTGCTCCACAGGCGGGCGCGACGCCGTACCGCCGTTGAACAGCGTCGAACGGTCAGCCACGAACGCCTTGGCGGCGTCTGGCGGCACCTTGGCAAAGCGCACAGCCATTGATTCTGGCTGAAACACCAGGCTCACGGCGTGCATGAACAACACCGAATCGGCCCAGGCGGCCAGGCCGACAACCGTAAATTCCTGCCCCTTTGGGTAAAACGCTGGCGACGCTTTTTCCTGCTCCAGACGCCGAGCCATGAGCGCCGTGTCACAGTAGATATCCGCACCGGCCTGCAATACCGGAGTCCTGCGGTAGCCGCCCGTCAATGCAGTCAGGTCAGGCTTGGGCATGATCGAAGGGATAGTCACCGAACGCCATGCAAGGCCTTTGAAACCCAGCATCAGACGGGCTTTTTCGGCGAACAGCGACGTGGGGTAGTGGTGAAGGATCAACTCGGACATGTTCGGCCTCTGTGCACGTGGGAAAAATACAGCTTAACCCGCACCACCCTGCCCGCACACAGCCTCAAACTGATGGGACGGCATCACGCTCATGGATCGATGACGTTGCGTAGCTGGCAGCCAACGCCTCCTTAGCGCTTTTTCTGAGCTTCTTGATCAGCCGCTCGTGGCGTAACGCCTCGCCCTTGCTGGGCCATTGTTCAACGTAGACCAGTGCCATCGCCGGACTCGAAGAGAAAAAGCGCGCGCCCTTGCCACTCTGGTGCGCAGCGAACCGCCGCTGCGGATCATCACTGATGCCACAGTACAGCGCGCCGTTGGCAGCGCGCACCAGATAGACAAACCAGGGTTTGCCGGCCACCTGTTCGGCAGTCGACGCACTCGAAGTGCTGGCGACCTCAGGCACGGCGGCTCTCTGAAAAGGTTTTCAGCCCCTTGAGCGCCTGAGCGCTCACGGCATTGCGCACCAGAGGCGTCCAGCCAAGCAACAGGCCCTTCAAACCCAGGGCCTGACGCGACCAGCGCCACATATCGAAATGATCACGATGCTCGCAGATCTTGCCATCACGAAACACAAAGCGAGCCTGAATATCGTTCACCACCGTGCGCCCGGTCTGACTGAACAGATACGTCGCCACCCAGTGTGCACTGCCAGTCTGGTCATCGGCCCGCACCTGATCGAAGACCACCGAGAAATTCTTTGCCCGGGAAGTCAGCATGCGCCACATATCGCCGACCTGAGCGCCGCGCAACTCACCAAAGGCAGGGTCGCTGAACAGTACGTCATCGGTGTAGCAGGCACTCATCGCCTCGGCATCCAGCTGCGCGAATGCCTCATAAAAGCGCGTGATCAGTGCGCTGTTGGCCTGACTTTGTTCTTCGTAGTTCATGCGTGCACATCCCTTGGCGAATTATCCGTGCACGATAAGCGGCGCTGCGGAAAATGGCGAGGGGTTGATGGCGCATCAGCCATCACTTTTACCTGTCCAGATAACGATTTCGCGCCGCACTGAACGCCTCCGAATTTTCAATCACCCAAGTCCACAGCGGAATCATTTGTACCAGCAGCCCCATTCCCAGGTCGGTCAACGAATATTCCACCCTGAGCGGCTTCTCATGGTAGTCGTGGCGGGTGATCAGCCCGTCCTGCTCAAGCTGGCGCAAGGTATGAGTGAGCATGCGCTGGGTGACACCGTGCAGCTTTCGGCGCAATTCGGCATGGCGCAAAGGGCTGCTGACGCCAAGAGCATGTACCACGCCCAGTGACCATCGGTTACCGGCGTGGCCGAGAATGTCGCGCTTGAGACCATCCTCATCATCGCTGAGCGCAGCACAGGCCGCTTCGGAGCGTCTGACCACTTCCTGCGCGTCCAGCCCGCCCGGTATCACCGATGTGCCTACTTTTTGTATGTCGACAGGCATGCCAGCATCTCTCCCGCCTGAATTGAAAGGCTGTCCAAAGGGGTCACCATGCAAGCCGATAACGCAAACGTCAAACAACGCATTCTGGTAATAGGTGCAGGAGAGCTTGGGCTCGCTGTGTTGCGAGGGCTGGTCGAGAAAGCCGGGGCACATGGCTTGAGCATTGCCGTGCTGCTACGCCAGAGCAGATTGAGTACTCAGGCGCCTGCCAAGCGTGTGGAAATCGAAGAAGTCCGCGCGCTGGGCATTGCCATCGAAACAGCCGATCTGGCCGATGCCACCGTGGACGAACTTGCCGCTGTCATGGCGCGCTACGACACGGTAATCAGTTGTGTGGGGTTTGCCGCTGGCCAGGGCACTCAACGCAAACTGACGGATGCGGCGCTCAAGGCCGGCATAAAACGCTACCTGCCTTGGCAGTTCGGCGTTGACTACGACCTTATCGGCCGGGGCAGCCCTCAGGATCTGTTCGATGAGCAACTCGATGTGCGGGAAAAGCTGCGCGCCCAGCAGCGCACCGAATGGGTGATCGTTTCGACCGGCATGTTTACAAGCTTCCTGTTCGAGCCAGCGTTCGGTGTCGTCGATCTGCAAGGCGGGCGGATCAATGCGCTGGGCAGCCTCGATACTGCCGTCACGGTCACCACCACACAGGACATTGGCAGGCTGACTGCTGCCATCGTGATGCACGAGCCGCGCATCGTGAATCAGGTGGTGTACACCGCTGGCGACACATTGACCTACGCCGGGCTGGCCGATGTTGTGGAGCGTGTCACGGGGCGCGACATCGAGCGGCACGTATGGAGTGTTGCACAGTTGCAGGCCGAGCTGACGGAAATGCCGGATGACAATCTGCGCAAATACCGGGCAGTCTTTGCCATGGGCCGAGGCGTGGCATGGGACGTCGCCAGTACCTACAACGCGAAATCAGGGCTGAGCGTCACCCGTGCCGAACAATGGGCACTGGCCAATCTGACTCAGACCTGAAGCAGCTCAAGCCTGGTCCGAATGACCAACAATCATCGAAAATCAAACCTTCTCGCTACTGACCTGCACCTGCAGCGCCCGACCGGCGCCCATGCCCGCGATGATGGCGCCCAGCCCGAGCACCGCGAAGATCCAGCCGATCGCGCTCCAGCTGCCGGTCATGTCATGCACCACGCCCACGGCAAACGGGCCGGTCGAGGCGATGGTGTAGCCAACGCCTTGCGCCATGCTCGACAGGTTGGCGGCGACATGTGAGTCGCGCGAGCGCAGTACGATCAAGGCCAGCGCCAGACTGAACGTGCCGCCCTGCCCGACCCCCAGCAGGATCGCCCAGCCCCACAGCCCGCCAAGCGGCGCGTACAGGCAGCCGAACAGACCGGTCAGGGTCAGCGACATGACCAGCATGATCGCCAGGCGCTGATCCTTGCCGCGTGTGGCCAGATAAGGTACCGCCAGCGCGCTGATGACCTGCGCGATGATCGAGCCGGATAACAGCAGACCGGCCTGGGTCGGCGTCAGGCCGCGACCGATGAGGATCGACGGCAACCAGCCGAAGACGATGTACGACAGCGACGACTGCAGGCCCATGTACAGCGTGACCTGCCAGGCCAGCGGGTCACGCAATAGACCGCGGACCCGGTAGACATCGCGATGCGTGCCATGCACTTCACGCGCCTGCGGAAACCAGAACGCGGCGGCAATCAGTGCCGGAACCAGCCAGAAACCCAGGCCAATCTGCCAACTGCCGCCAACGTACTGACTCAGCGGCACCGTCGAACCGGCTGCAATGGCCGCGCCCAGGCACAAGGCCATGGTGTAGACACCGGTCATGGCTCCGGCCTTGTGCGGGAAATCACGTTTGACGATACCCGGCAGCAACACGCCGATGATCCCGATGCTTGCACCCGCCAGCAGGCTGCCGGCAAACAGCCCGACCTGACCGAACAGGCTGCGCATTGCCAGGCCTGCGGCCAGTGTCAGAAGCACCACCATAACCACCCGTTCACTGCCAAACCGGCGGGCAAGGATCGGTGCCAGCGGCGCAAACAGGCCCAGACACAGGACCGGCAAGGTGGTCAGCAGTCCGGCTTCGGCAGCGGACATGCCCAGGCTGTCGGACACCGTGTCAAGCAGTGGCGCGATGCTGGACAGCGCCGGGCGCAGGTTGAGGGCGACCAGCACCAGGCCCAGCAGCAACAGCCAGGGGCGCTTCAAAGCGGAATGAGGTTGATCGGTAGTCGGTTGGGGGCCGGGTTGAGCCTTGGCAGTCATCAGTTTCTCGGTCATCAGGTATGTCGACCCTTTTCAGGGGGGCGGTATCCTGTTGGAGAATCATCGCGAATACAAGGTTCCGCTCAATTGCATACAACCCGCACCGCGACGGCCGGCACAAAAAAACCGGGCACATGGCCCGGTTTCCTTGTTCAGCAGAAGCCCACTCAGTGAATGATCTGACTGAGGAACAGCTTGGTACGGTCGCTCTGCGGATTATCGAAGAAGTCGTTCGGCGCAGCCTGTTCGACGATTTCGCCCTTGTCCATGAAGATCACCCGGTTTGCCACGGTACGGGCAAAGCCCATTTCGTGGGTCACGCACAACATGGTCATGCCTTCTTCAGCCAGGCCCACCATGGTGTCGAGCACTTCCTTGACCATTTCCGGATCAAGGGCCGACGTCGGTTCATCGAACAGCATGATTTTCGGCTTCATGCACAAGGCACGGGCGATCGCCACACGCTGCTGCTGACCACCGGAAAGCTGACCCGGAAACTTGTGGGCCTGCTCCGGAAATCCGCACACGCTCCAGATAGTGCATGGCGATTTCTTCGGCTTTCTTCTTCGGCATCTTGCGCACCCACATCGGTGCCAAGGTGCAGTTCTGCAGGATGGTCAGGTGCGGGAAAAGGTTGAAGTGCTGAAACACCATGCCCACTTCGCGGCGGATGGTCTCGATTTGCTTGAGGTCCGAGGTCAGTTCGGTGCCATCGACAATGATGCGACCCTGCTGGTGCTCTTCCAGACGGTTGAGACAGCGAATGGTAGTCGACTTGCCCGAGCCCGACGGGCCGCACAGCACGATACGTTCACCCTGGCGCACATTCAGGTTGATGTCCTTGAGTACATGGAACTGGCCGTACCACTTGTGTACGCCCTCCATGCGGATCATGCCTTCAGCGCCCAGAGGCTTATTGATAACTTCACTCATCACAAAACTCCTAACGCTTGTGGCCTGTGTCCAGCTTACGTTCCAAATGCATGGAATAGCGGGACATACCGAAACAGAAGATCCAGAACACCAGGGCCGCGAAGACGTAGCCTTCAGTGGCCATACCCAGCCATGCCGGGTCGGCGGTAGCCTGCTTGACGCTGTTGAGCAGGTCGAACAGGCCGATAATGATCACCAGGCTGGTGTCTTTGAACAAGGCAATGAACGTGTTGACGATGCCGGGAATGACCATCTTCAACGCCTGCGGCAGGATCACCAGACCCATGCTGCGCCAGTAACCCAGGCCCATCGCCGAGGCTGCTTCGTACTGGCCCTTGGGAATAGCCTGCATGCCGCCACGGACTACTTCAGCAATGTAAGCGGACTGGAACAGGATAACGCCGATCAGCGCACGCAGCAGCTTGTCGAAGTTCATGCCCTCTGGCATGAACAGCGGCAGCATCACCGACGACATGAACAGTACGGTGATCAGCGGCACGCCGCGCCAGAACTCGATGAACGTCACGCATACCACACGCACGGCCGGCATGTTGGAACGACGACCGAGCGCCAGCAGGATACCCAGCGGCAACGCACCGACGATACCCACGGTGGCGATCACCAGAGTCAGCATCAGACCGCCCCACTGGCTGGTCGGTACGTTGGTCAGACCGAACGCACCGCCATGCAGCAGGTAGAACGCGACAACCGGGTAAATCACCAGGAAGGCAATACCGTAGACAGCCTTGCGCGGAAACTTCGAAATGAACAGCGGCGCAGCACCGACGATCGCCAGAATGGCGGTCAGGTCGACCCTCCAGCGCAGTTCATTAGGGAAGTAGCCGTACATGAACTGACCGAAGCGCTGCTCGATGAACACCCAGCAGGCGCCCGCCTTGGTGCAGTCTGCCTTGGTCGTGCCGATCCAGTTGGCGTCCAGCAGGGACCAACTGATGATCGGCGGCACGACCAGATAGATCAGGTACAGCGAGAACAGGGTCAGCAGGGTATTGATCCAGCTGGAGAACAGGTTCTGCCGCATCCACGCTACCGGACCGAACACTTTGCCCGGTGGTGGCATATCAGGTTTGAAAGTATGGGTTGTCATGCGCTTTTCCTCACCGCTCGATCAGCGCAATGCGCTTGTTGTACCAGTTCATCAGCAGGGAAATGCTGATACTGATCGCCAGGTACACGCTCATGGTGATGGCAATGACTTCAATGGCCTGCCCGGTCTGGTTGAGCACCGTACCGGCAAACAGGGAAACCATTTCCGGGTAGCCGATGGCGGCTGCCAGCGAAGAGTTCTTCGCCAGGTTCAGGAACTGACTGGTCAGCGGCGGAATGATCACGCGCAGCGCCTGCGGGATGATCACCTTGCGCAGCGTCGGCCCAGGGCGCAGGCCCAATGATCGAGCAGCTTCGGTCTGGCCATGGCTGACCGACTTGATGCCGGAGCGCACGATTTCGGCGATGAACGCCGCCGTATAGATAGTCAGTGCCAGGGTCAGGGAGATCAGTTCAGGGATCAGCACCCAGCCGCCCGAGAAGTTGAAGCCCTTCAGTTGTGGCAGTTCCCAATGCACTGGGCTGCCGAAGATCAGCACGCTCAGGCCAGGGATGACCAGCAGCAACGCCAGGCCGACCCAAAACTTGTGAAACGGCTGGCCGGTGGCTTCGAAGCGCTTGTTGGCCCAGCGCACCATCATGACGATGGCGATCACGGCAATAACCAGACTGACCAGGAATGCCCAGGCGCCTTCGGCAGGCAATGCTCTGGGCATGTTGAGCCCGCGGCTGCTGACGAAGAACATGTCCAGGTAGCCATGCGCCTGACGCGGACCAGGCAGCGTGAGGAATACGGCGGTGTACCAGAAAAGGATCTGCAGCAGTGGCGGAATGTTGCGGAAGACTTCGACATACACGGTGGCCAGCTTGCTGATCATCCAGTTCGGAGACAGGCGAGCGACACCAATGACAAAGCCCAGCAAGGTCGCCAGGACAATACCGATAACCGACACCAGCAAGGTATTCAGTAGACCGATAACGAACACACGGGCATAGCTGTCCGCTTCGCTGTAGTCGATCAGGTGCTGAGCGATACCGAAACCGGCACTGTTCTCAAGAAAACCGAAACCCGAGGTGATACCACGGTGTTGCAGGTTGGTCTGGGTGTTATCGAAGATAAACCAGCCCAACGCGATCACCGCCACGACAGTGATGATCTGAAATAACCACGCGCGCACTTTCGGATCGCTCAGAGAGAGCTTTTGCTTGGGTGCGACGATTTGCTTTTCCATGAAATGCCCCAGGAAAAATCCAACAGAACAACGCCCGACAGGCTGGGAAGCCTGCCGGGCGCCGGGTCAATCAGCGAATAGGTGGAGCGTATTGAATGCCGCCGGCATTCCACAGAGCGTTCTGGCCACGCTTGATTTTCAGCGGGGTGCCTTCGCCCAGGTTGCGTTCGAACACTTCGCCGTAGTTGCCGACCTGCTTGACGATCTGCACGACCCAGTCTTTCTCGAGTTTCAGGTCTTTGCCGTAAGTGCCGTCTGCGCCGAGCATACGGGCTACGTCAGGGTTCTTGGTCGACTTGGCTTCAGCTTCAACGTTCTTGGAAGTGATTTTGGCTTCTTCGGCGTTGAGCATGGCGAACAGGGTCCAGCGAACGATCGAGAACCACTCTTCGTCGCCTTTACGCACGACAGGGCCCAGAGGCTCCTTGGAGATCACTTCAGGCAGAACGATGTAATCGTCCGGTTTGGCCAGCTTGCTGCGCTGTGCGTAGAGCTGCGACTGGTCGGAAGTCAGTACGTCGCAACGGCCGCCTTCCAGCGACTTGGCGCTTTCGTCGGAGGTGTCGAAGGTGATCGGGGTGTATTTCAGGCCGTTCGAGCGGAAGTAGTCGGAGACGTTCAGCTCGGTAGTGGTACCGGCCTGGATGCAGATGGTTGCACCGTCCAGTTCCTTGGCGCTGTTGACGCCCAGCTTGTTGTTTACCAGGAAGCCGATACCGTCGTAGTAAGTCACGCCGGTGAACACCAGGCCCATGCCCGCATCACGGGAGCTGGTCCAGGTGGTGTTACGCGAAAGGATGTCGATCTCGCCCGATTGCAGTGCAGTGAAGCGCTCCTTGGCGTTCAACTGGCTGAACTTGACCTTGGTGGCGTCGCCAAATACTGCGGCGGCTACTGCGCGGCAGACGTCAGCATCGATACCGGTGATCTTGCCAGTGGAGTCGGGAACGGAAAACCCTGGCAGGCCATCGCTGACGCCGCACTGGATAAAACCTTTCTTTTTGATAGCGTCAAGGGTGGTACCGGCATTTGCAGCCCCGATCACACCAAATGCGGCCAAGGCAGTGACGACAGCCAGGGTGGATTTCAACATCTTCATTCAAAAACCTCCAGTTTGCTCTTTGTTGTGTAGGTGTATCAGTCGCGTCGCACCTTTGTGAGGCGCTAATGACCCGTGCTGGCTTATTTTTGGGTCATGCGACGCTGGGCCTGAATCATGAATTGCCTGCAGGATCATCCCGTCATGCGTGTTCATCATTCAGAATCGGCCCCGTGGACTGAAGCTCCATGATTTTCCCGGACCTGAGCGGTCCAGGTTGAATCGTGCCGCGAATCCTGACGCATGGACTCCCGAGCTGCTTTTCGATCGCTATAAGTAATAGCCTTATAGTGTTACCGAACGAGGTGAGCGACTCGGCTCCAGTCCTGCTGTAGCAAAGCCCGTACCAGCATGCTGGCTAAGTCGAATTAGCGACAGGTCAAGACAAAAACTTGTAACCTTGCGACATCTTCTTTCATTTTTAATCTAACCGCGCATCTTATTAATGCGCTCAAAAAGAGCCCGCGCACACAAATGGAGCAGACATGAGCGATTCTCTGATCATCGAACCTTCCAGTCCCGCCGACGCCTGCGTTATCTGGCTGCATGGGCTGGGCGCTGACCGCTATGATTTTCTGCCGGTCGCCGAAGCACTGCAGGAGTCGTTGCGCAGCACCCGCTTCGTACTGCCTCAGGCGCCGACACGCGCTGTGACCGTCAATGGCGGCTATGCAATGCCCAGCTGGTATGACATCAAGTCCATGAGTTCAGAGGCCCGGGCCATTGACCATGATCAGATGGAGGCCTCGGCGCAGAAGGTGTTGGACCTGATCGAGCAGCAGCGCGACAGCGGCATCGACCCGGCGCGAATCTTCCTCGCCGGCTTCTCCCAAGGTGGCGCGGTGGTCTTGCACGCCGGCTACCGACGCTGGCAAGGCCCGTTGGGCGGCGTACTCGCGCTGTCCACTTATGCCCCCACATTCAGCAGCGAAATGACCCTATCGGCGAGTCAGCAACGCATCCCGGCCTACTGCCTGCATGGCAAGCATGACGCGGTCGTGCCTTATCCGATGGGCCGCGCCGTCTACGACCATCTCACCGCCCAGGGTGTAACCGTTGAATGGCAGGAATACCCAATGGAGCATCAAGTGTTACCGGAGGAAATTCGCGATATCGGCGTCTGGCTGGCTGAAAGGCTTCGCTGAAGCGCTCTTGACCCCTTGCGACGGACCGCTTTTGTAGCTCGCCATGGATGGCACTACGCCGAGCACGGTTCTTGCTTTACACTGCTCGGCGTACATTCCTTAACCAATTGATGAGATGACCGTGCTCAAAGCACTTAAAAAGATGTTCGGTAAGAGCGAGGCTGAGCAGCCTGCGCCTACTCCGATAACCTCTATTCCCGCCTCTCCCGCTGCCACAGGCGACACACCGGATCATGCTGTCCAGACTCAGGCTCTGGACGCGACCAGCGAGCCCTCCAAAGCCAGAGCGCCGCGCACCGATAAGCCGAGGGCCGAGCGCCCGCGTCGCGAGCGTGTGACAAAACCGTCAGCGCCGGCCTGGAAACTCGAAGATTTCGTCGTCGAACCCCAGGAAGGCAAGACCCGCTTCCACGATTTCAACCTCGCGCCTGAACTGATGCACGCGATTCAGGACCTGGGTTTCCCATACTGCACACCGATCCAGGCGGGCGTACTGGGCTTCACCCTCAAGGGCAAGGATGCGATCGGACGCGCCCAGACCGGCACCGGCAAGACCGCTGCGTTTCTGATCTCGATCATCGAGCAGCTGACCCAGACGCCGCCGCCTGCTGAACGCTACATGGGTGAGCCGCGCGCGCTGATCATCGCTCCGACCCGCGAGCTGGTGGTACAGATCGCCAAGGACGCCGCCGACCTGACCAAGTACACCGACTTGAACGTCATGACGTTCGTCGGTGGCATGGACTTCGACAAGCAGCTCAAACAACTCGAAGCACGGCACTGCGACATCCTGGTCGCCACGCCAGGCCGCCTGCTGGACTTCAACCAGCGCGGCGAAGTGCATCTGGATATGGTCGAAGTGATGGTCCTCGACGAAGCCGACCGCATGCTGGATATGGGCTTCATCCCGCAGGTACGTCAGATCATCCGTCAGACGCCGCACAAGGGTGAGCGCCAGACCCTGCTGTTCTCTGCGACCTTCACCGAAGACGTGATGAACCTCGCCAAGCAGTGGACGACGGACCCGTCGATCGTCGAGATCGAATCGTTGAACGTTGCAAGTGACAACGTCGAACAGCATATCTATGCCGTCGCCGGTGCCGACAAGTACAAGCTGCTCTACAACCTGGTGACCGACAATGGTTGGGAACGGGTGATGGTCTTCGCCAACCGCAAGGACGAAGTCCGACGCATCGAAGAGCGTCTGGTGCGCGATGGCGTGAACGCGGCGCAGCTCTCAGGCGATGTGCCTCAGCACAAGCGCATCAAGACCCTTGAAGGCTTCCGCGAAGGCAAGATCCGCGTGCTGGTCGCCACCGATGTAGCCGGTCGCGGTATTCACATCGACGGCATCAGCCACGTGATCAACTTCACCCTGCCCGAAGTGCCGGACGATTACGTGCACCGCATCGGCCGTACCGGCCGCGCCGGCGCCGATGGCGTGTCGATCAGTTTTGCCGGTGAGGATGACTCTTACCAGTTGCCCGCCATCGAGGAAAAACTGGGCCGCAAGATCAGCTGCGAGACGCCGCCGACTCATCTGCTCAGGGCTGTGGTGCGCAGCAACGCCTGATGCTTACTTCCAGCGATCAGCCGCTTGGTGATCGCTGTGACGACCTTCGACCCAGTGCGTACCTTCTGACGTGTTTTCACGCTTCCAGAACGGCGCGCGGGTCTTGAGGTAATCCATGACGAAGTCACAGGCTTCGAACGCTGCCTGACGGTGCGCGCTGGCAACGCCGACGAACACGATCGGCTCGCCAGGCTCCAGCGCCCCTACCCGATGCAGCACATCAACGCGCAGCAACGGCCAGCGCTGTTCGGCCTCGGCAATGATTTTTGCCAGTGCCTTCTCGGTCATCCCCGGATAATGCTCCAGAAACATGCCGGACACGTCACGCCCCTCATTGAAATCCCGAACATAGCCGACAAAACTGACCACCGCGCCGATGCCCAGGTTGGCAGCATGCAGCGCGTTGACTTCAGTGCCTGGGTCGAAGGCTGCCGCCTGGACGCGAACGCTCATTATCAACCTCCGGTCACGGGCGGAAAAAACGCGACTTCATCGCCATCGGACAAAGGCTCGCTCGGCTTGCACAGCTCCTGGTTGCGAGCGCACATCAGGTTCTGCTCGGCAAGCACCTGCCAGGCCTCGCCACGCTGCAGCAGCGTCTGGCGCAACGCGTCCAGCGTGGCGAACTCGCCTTCGACAGACTCGTTGTCGAGGCCCAGGAGTTCACGGTAACGAGCGAAATACTGAACCTGAACCTTCATGAGGAAACCTGTGCCTGATCGGCAATGAAGTGGCCGCTCTTGCCGCCCAATTTTTCCAGCAGCCGAACCGACTCGATGACCATGCCGCGGTCCACCGCCTTGCACATGTCGTAAATGGTCAGCGCGGCAACACTGGCAGCCGTCAGGGCTTCCATTTCCACACCGGTCTGCCCGGCCAGCTTGCAGCTCGCAGTGATGCGCACGGCATCATCACCCTCGGCGGCGAGTTGGACCTTGATGCTGGTGAGCATCAACGGATGGCAAAGCGGGATCAGATCGCTGGTTTTCTTCGCCGCCTGAATGCCGGCGATACGCGCGACGGCAAACACGTCACCCTTGGGATGACCACCGCTGACGATCATTTGCAGCGTCGTCGGCAGCATGCGCACGAAGGCTTCGGCCACCGCTTCACGGGACGTCACGGCTTTATCCGTGACATCAACCATATTGGCGCGACCCTGGGAATCGAGATGAGTGAGCACAACGTTACTCCTTGGCAGAAGCAAGAAGTGTGGCAGTTGCAAGCTGCAAGCTGCAAGCTACAAGCTACAAGCTACAAGCGAGGGACCCACTTACACCGTAGTTCCCCACTTGCAGCTTGCAGCTTGCCACTTAAAGCTGCTTTTTAACTAAAGATGACTCTCCGCGTATTCGGCCAGTATCGAGCGCGGCACGCCTTGCAGGGTGATGTGCACGCCGTTCGGGAAGTCCTTGAAGCGCTCCGTCAGGTAGGTCAGCCCGGAACTGGTGGCTGACAGGTAAGGGGTGTCGATCTGCGCCAGGTTGCCCAGGCAGACCACTTTGGAACCGGCGCCGGCACGGGTGATGATGGTTTTCATCTGGTGCGGGGTCAGGTTCTGACATTCATCGATCAGGATCAGGCTTTGCTGGAAGCTGCGACCTCGAATGTAGTTGAGGGATTTGAACTGCAACGGCACCTTGCTGAGGATGTAATCGACACTGCCATGGGTGTTTTCGTCATCCATGTGCAACGCTTCGAGGTTATCGGTGATCGCGCCGAGCCATGGCTCCATCTTCTCCGCCTCGGTGCCGGGCAGGAAGCCGATTTCCTGATCCAGACCCTGAACGCTGCGGGTAGCGATGATGCGCCTATAGCGCTTGGTGACCATGGTCTGCTCGATGGCAGCGGCCAAGGCCAGAATGGTTTTACCCGAGCCTGCGGCACCCGACAGGTTGACCAGATGAATATCCGGGTCGAGCAACGCAAACAGCGCCAGCCCCTGATAGATATCGCGCGGCTTCAGCCCCCAGGCCTCCTGATGCAGCAAAGGCTCCTGATGCATGTCCAGAATCAGCAGTTCGTCGTTCTTGACGCCCTTGATCCAGCCGACGAAACCCTGCTCATCGACAATGAACTCGTTGATATGAACCGCCGGCAGCATTTCAGTGAGCTGCACGCGGTGCCAGGTACGGCCGCGCTCTTGACGGGTGTCGACCTTGCTGACGCGGTCCCAGAACGAACCGGTCATGTCATGGTAGCCACGCGACAACAGTGAAACGTCGTCGACCAGCTGGTCGGTGCTGTAATCCTCGGCAGCAATACCGCAGGCGCGCGCCTTGAGGCGCATGTTGATGTCTTTGGTCACCAGCACGACGCTCAAGTCCTTGTTGCGCGCATGCAGGTCAATCAATTGGTTGATGATGATGTTGTCGTTCAGGTGCTCGGGCAGCAGGCTGTTGGGTTCCTCGCGCTTGCTCATCAAAATCGACAGGTAGCCCTTGAAGACGCCTGTTCCACGATCGATGGGCACGCCCTTCTCGACTTCCTCCGGCGAAGCTTCGCCCAGGGTCTTGTCGATCAGGCGAATGGCCTGGCGGCATTCGGCAGCAACCGAATGTTTACCGGCCTTGAGTTTGTCCAGTTCCTCCAGAACCGTCATGGGGATGGCGACGTGGTGTTCTTCGAAGTTCAGCAGTGCGTTTGGATCATGAATCAATACGTTGGTATCGAGCACGTAAAGGATTGGCTGGTTGGTGGAAGGGGTGCGTCCGTGGTCATCCATACTCGCTCACCTTTGTAGAAGCCGGGCGACGCAGAACCACGACAGTACTGCGCCACGAAAAGGCCGCCGGATTCTCCCCTTCAGGCAGGGCAGAAATGTCGCTCAAGGTGGGTCTTGGAAGACGCCACCTGTGTTGCAGGTTTCGGCGGTCTGTATTCGTAATACAGCAAAAGGGATGACAGAAAAAAGCTCTTTGACAGTTTTTTGAAGTTTATTTCACAGCCTGACGAATAGGGCTTGGCGGACGTACCCGTCACGTTTAAAGTCGGAAGTCCGCCCACGCCGAATCTGCCTTCATTCCCCTTCCGGCGCAGCCTCGTCACTGCTCTGCAGCCCTTGTTCCTCGGGCGCTTCAGAGATATTTCGGCAATCGTCCCAGATCAACTCGCTTTGCGCGGTATTGGCCAGCAGCAATGGCAGCGCCGACTGCGCCTTGTTGGCCACGTCGTGAAATACCACCGTTCCTTTGCGCCAGAGCAGCATGAGGGTCAGTACACGGTCGCCCACCTGCTCCGCAGAAAGCCGTCCGGTGTCGTCTTCAGCGTCGATATTCCACAACGACACGCGCAAATGCTCGGCGCGGAAGAAGTCGCCGCTGTCGGCACGTCGATGGCCATAAGGTGGGCGAAACAGCGGCACGAAGTTGTCCGGCAACACCTGCTGAACCAGTGCCGCGCTGCGTCGCACCGAGTCCTGCCAGTCCAGCCACTGGCTGTGCGAGCGGTACTCCCAGCCCTGAATGCCCACACACTGCTGGCGATACAGCGCCTGCACACCTGCAACCGACGTGCTGTCGAGACGCTCCTGAAGACTCTTGCCCAGCACGAAGAAGGTGGCAGTCATTTTTTGCTGGCGCATGAAGTCGGCCAGCCAGTCGGTGCCACCGTCGGCAGGGCTCGGGCCACTTTCGAAGTTGAGCATGAACGTGCGATCCGGCATCTCGTCGCCGCTCATCTCATCGGAGTTGTAGCGCTCGATCTCGCTGCTGGTCTGCGGAAACAGGGCCGCCATGAACAGCAGCTCGTTCAAATAACGCTGGTGGAATGCGGCGCCGGGTCTGGCCCAGTTGGCATAGAACGAATCGTTCGATACCTGATATTCCTCGGCGCGCTGTCGCAACTGGTCCATGTCCTCGACCAGCACACAGAAATTGGCGTCCTGCTCGCAGCTCTTTTGCGCGTTCTGGTAGTTCTCCAGCAAGCGCAGCCACAGCCGATGACGAACCACATTCAACGACGGCACATTGACGAAGCGCAGGCCGAGGCGCTGCTTGAGGCCCTCTTCGTCGAGCTTTTCGCTCAGGTACAGCTCGTGGGCAAAGGCGAGGATCTCCGCACGCGACGCGACGTCGAACAACCCCGGCGTCTCGAGACGCTCAGGCCAGACGCTGCGGTCAATGGTGGCAATGACCGGCGCTGCCGCCTGCGCCTGAAGCCAGAACAGACCTGCACACACTGCTAAAACGATACGCAAACCCGATGCCCTCTCGATCAACCATTAACGTCATGACCAGCGCGCCACTATAGCTGATATGCGCCAGGCTTCTTATGTTGGCGCGCATACAAAGCCGCAGGCGCTACGACCATTACCAGCGAAGTGACCTCTATCGCCACCATAGCTGGAGTCGCAGGCTATCAGCCCCTAGAATCCCCGGACGATAAAAGGAGACGACTTCATGCTGATGGTGATTTCCCCGGCAAAAACCCTCGATTTCGAGACACCGCCTACGACCGGCCGCTTCACTCAGCCGCAGTACCTGGAGCATTCCCAGGAGCTGATCGACCAGTTGCGTGAACTGACGTCGGCGCAGATCAGCGAACTGATGCACCTGTCCGACAAGCTGGCCGGATTGAACGCGGCACGTTTTGGCAGTTGGAACCCGGACTTCACCCTCGACAACGCCAAGCAGGCACTGCTGGCCTTCAAGGGTGATGTTTACACGGGCCTGGAAGCGGAAACGCTGAGCGAAGCGCAGCTTGACTACGCACAGGGCCACTTGCGCATGCTGTCAGGTCTTTACGGCCTGCTGCGCCCACTGGACCTGATGCAACCCTACCGCCTGGAAATGGGCACCCGGCTGGCCAACGCTCGCGGCAAGGACCTCTACGCCTTCTGGGGCACGCGGATCAGCGAATGGCTCAATGAAGCGTTGGCAGATCAGGGCGACGACCTGCTGCTCAACCTTGCCTCGACCGAATACTTCTCTGCCGTCAAACGTTCGTCGCTCAAGGCGCGGATCATCGACACCGAGTTCAAGGACTTCAAGAACGGCCAGTACAAGATCATCAGCTTCTATGCAAAAAAGGCCCGCGGCATGATGAGCCGCTTCGTTATAGAAGAGCGCATCAACGATCCCCAGGCATTACAAGCGTTCGATGTACAGGGCTACCGTTACAACCGCGAACAGTCGACCCCCGACAAGTTAGTGTTTTTGCGCAACGTCGCCGAAGACTAGCTGCTGTAACCGTCGTGTAACGGCGCGCTGTTACACGACCTGTCCTACGATCCAACAACGAATGACAACTTCATGACGCCAGCCAAACGTCAACTTTCAGACGGTTGACTCACGTGCGTTTTTTTCTAAAAAAAAAATCCACTTTTTTAAGTAGTGGCGTTTCAGCTTTTTGCAGTAGTGGCACTTTAATTACAACCCCGCCAAACCCCTTATAATTCGAGGCTTTTAAGAAAAAAGCCATCACCTCGATATTGTCCCCGTGACAAACCGGATACATCAAAATCTGCAAATCAGGACGAGTGGCCAGGAACTAAATGGGAATTGGTGCGCTCCTACATCCCGTAACAATTCTGGGCTGGCCTGTAAGAGATCACTTACAGGTCGCCTTGAAGAACGGGAAGTTACCGACAAGGAAGCCAGGCCCACATGACCCTGGCGTCAGGTACCAGAAATAAACTCACATCACTAGTTGATGTTGTAGACAGGCGAAGCGCCAGCCCGGTGCGACGCGCAGGATTCGAACAGGACGGCCCTGGCTAGCGCCAGCGGCAGGCTTACCGAGGTCCGCCGTCAATCGTCGAACAAGGAGTGGTTTACTGCATCCAAGGAGAGCAGGGCCCTGACCTAAAGGACAGGTTACTTGCCGCTTGCACATAGTGTCATTTGAGTTCGCCTTACTTGTTTTGGGCACTCACTCATTAAATATGCCTGCGTTAGTTCTACGGCGTTGTTAGCCGTAAGGGATAGCGCGTGACATCTGCTGGCCAAAATTAATATCCAGCCAATCTATGGCGTGAAAAATCGAGGAGAATACGATGCGTATCAGCATATTTGGTTTGGGTTATGTCGGTGCAGTCTGTGCCGGTTGCCTGTCTGCCCGCGGTCACGAAGTAGTGGGTGTGGATATTTCCAGCACCAAGATCGACCTGATCAACAACGGCAAATCACCTATCGTTGAACCGGGTCTGGAAGAGCTGTTGCAGAAAGGTATCAGTACCGGAAAACTGCGCGGCACTACCGACTTCGCCGAAGCCATTCGCGCCACCGATCTGTCGATGATCTGCGTCGGTACGCCGAGCAAGAAGAACGGCGATCTGGAACTGGATTACATTGAATCGGTGTGCCGCGAAATTGGTTATGTCCTGCGTGACAAAGCCACCCGCCACACTATCGTGGTTCGCAGTACCGTCCTGCCGGGCACTGTTGCCAACGTCGTTATCCCGATTCTGGAAGACTGCTCCGGCAAGAAAGCCGGTGTTGACTTCGGTGTCGCCGTCAACCCTGAGTTCCTGCGCGAAAGTACTGCGATCAAGGACTACGACCTGCCGCCAATGACCGTCATCGGCGAGTTCGACACAGCGTCGGGCGACGTTCTGCAATCGCTGTACGAAGAACTCGATGCACCGATCATCCGCAAGGACATCGCCGTCGCCGAGATGATCAAGTACACCTGCAACGTGTGGCACGCCACCAAGGTTACTTTTGCCAACGAAATCGGCAACATTGCCAAGGCCGTCGGCGTCGATGGCCGTGAAGTGATGGACGTGGTCTGCCAAGACAAGGCGCTGAACCTGTCCCAGTACTACATGCGCCCTGGCTTCGCATTCGGCGGCTCCTGCCTGCCGAAAGACGTTCGCGCCCTGACTTACCGCGCCAGCAGCCTGGACGTTGAAGCGCCCCTGCTCAACTCGCTGATGCGCAGTAACACCTCGCAAGTGCAGAACGCTTTCGACATGGTTGCCAGCTACGACACCCGCAAGGTTGCACTGCTGGGTCTGAGCTTCAAGGCCGGTACTGACGATCTGCGTGAAAGCCCGCTGGTAGAGCTGGCCGAAATGCTGATCGGCAAGGGTTTCGACCTGAGCATCTTCGACAGCAACGTTGAATACGCACGCGTTCACGGTGCCAACAAGGACTACATCGAATCCAAGATTCCGCACGTTTCCTCGCTGCTGAACTCGGACTTCGACCAGGTCATCAATGACTCCGACGTCATCATCCTCGGCAACCGCGACGAGCGTTTCCGCGCCCTCGCCAACAAGACCCCTGAAGGCAAGCGCGTCATCGATCTGGTGGGCTTCATGGCCAACGCCACCAGCGAAGACGGTCGTGCCGAAGGTATCTGCTGGTAAATCAGCCGCAAGCCACAAGCGCCAGGCTCCAGGCCACAGGCTCAAGCAATGTGCTTGCAGCCTGGGGCTTGAGGCTCGCAACTGACTTAGGGATACGATTATGCAGAGGCTCAAGCACGGCCTGTTACAGGCCGCAGGTTGGCTGTTCTATTTAAGTTTACTCATGGGCCTTGCCGCGGCATTGCCTACCAGTATCTTCGACTCACAGTCGAAGAACTTTATATTCCTGATTGGCGCCGTTGGTATCTGGCGCTACTCGATGGGGATCACGCACTTCGTGCGCGGGATGATTTTCCTGTACATCGTCTACCCGCACTTGCGCCGCAAGGTTCGCAAGCTGGGCAGTGCAGCAGACCCGTCCCATGTGTTTCTGATGGTCACCAGCTTCCGTATCGACGCGCTGACCACCGCACAGGTCTACAACTCGGTTATCCGCGAAGCCATCGACTGCGGCCTGCCGACGACGATCGTCTGCTCGCTGGTGGAAATGTCCGATGAGCTGCTGGTCAAGAGCATGTGGGCCAAGTTCAATCCGCCAGAGCGCGTCAAGCTGGACTTCGTACGCATTCCGGGCACCGGCAAGCGCGATGGTCTGGCCTATGGCTTCCGCGCCATCTCGCGTCACTTGCCCGACAGCCGCGCCGTGGTTGCGGTGATCGACGGCGACACGGTGCTCAACGAAGGTGTGGTCGCCAAGACCGTGCCGTGGTTCCAGCTGTTCGACAACGTCGGCGGCCTGACCACCAACGAGTTCTGTGAAGTGCGTGGCGGCTACATCATGAGCGAGTGGCACAAGCTGCGTTTCGCTCAGCGTCACATCAACATGTGCTCGATGGCCCTGTCCAAACGCGTGTTGACCATGACCGGTCGCATGTCGGTGTTCCGCGCAACCGTGGTAACCGACCCCGAGTTCATTGCCGACGTGGAAAGCGACTCGCTCAATCACTGGCGTCTGGGCACCTTCCGCTTCCTGACCGGCGACGACAAGTCCAGCTGGTTCAGCCTGATGCGCCTGGGTTACGACACGTTCTACGTGCCGGACGCAGCGATCAATACCGTGGAACACCCGCCCGAGAAGAGCTTCCTGAAAGCCAGCCGCAAGCTGATGTATCGCTGGTACGGCAACAACCTGCGTCAGAACTCGCGTGCACTGGGTCTGGGCGTACGTCGCCTGGGGATCTTCACCAGCATCGTGCTGTTCGACCAGCGTGTGTCGATGTGGACCTCCATTCTCGGTCTGACCGTCGCACTGATCGCCAGCTTCAAGTATGGCGGCGCGTTCCTGTTGATGTATCTGCTGTGGATCGGCATGACCCGTCTGATCCTCACCCTGCTGCTGTCCCTGTCGGGACACAGGATCGGGCCTGCCTACCCGATCATTCTCTATTACAACCAGATCGTCGGCGCGCTGATGAAGATCTATGTCTTCTTCCGCCTGGACCGCCAGTCCTGGACTCGCCAGGACACCAAACTAAGCCGCGACATGGCCAGCTTTCAGGGCTGGTTCAACACGTGGTCGTCCCGAACCATGACTTTCTCGGCTGGCACCATCTTCGTCGCTGTGCTGTTGACGATGGTTTGACCGGGCCAACGGATTAATTGCTTAAGTAGGAAAAATAGCCATGAATACAGCCGTGAATGCGAACGTCGTACATGAATCCGAAGCCCAGCGCCAACACGCCCGGATCAAGATCCCTGCCAAGCTGCGCCTGCTGAATGATCAGCCTAACGCGCCACTGGTACGTGTCGAAGACCTGTCGGCCGGCGGCCTGAGCTTCGTTGCTCCGTCCGGGCAGAAATTCAGCGAAGGTCAGATCGTCAAGGGACGCCTGCAATTCATCATCGACAACCTTGGCCTGGCCATGGACGTCGACCTGCAAGTGCGCTCCATCGACAACGCCAGCAACCGCATCGGTTGCCAGTTCCAGAACCTGGAACCTCAGGACATTGCGACCCTGCGCCACCTGATCACCTCGCACCTGTCCGGCGAAGTCGTGACCCTGGGCGAAGTGCTGGCCACGCTGCAGCGCGACAACTTCACCAAGGCACGCAAGGTCAAGGGCAAGGACAGCGGCATGAGCGCGATGGGTCGCCTGCGCGCTGTGACCTTCAGCCTGGGCGTGTTCATTGTCGGTCTGGCCGCCTTCGGCTTTATCTTCAAGACGATCTACGGCCTGTACTTCGTCAGCCATGCATCGGCTGGTCTGGTCACCATTCCAAGCATGGACGTGACCATGCCACGTGAGGGTACCGTGCAAAGCCTGGTCGCCCAGAACGGCGAAGCCGCCAAAGGCGCACCACTGGCGTCCTTCAACACCAGCATGCTGGAAATGCTCAAGGGCAGCCTGACCGGTGAAGACCTGCAGCCAGACAAGATCGAAGAGCTGTACGGCAAGCAGATGAGCGGCACCATGACCAGCCCGTGCGATTGCGTCGTGGCCCGCCAGCTGGTTGCCGACGGTCAGTTCGCATCCAAGGGTCAGGTGATCTTCCAACTGGTGCCACGCAACGCGCCGGCTACCGTTGAAGCACGCTTCACTTATCGCCAGTTCAACGACGTCAAGCCAGGCACACGTGTCAGCTTCCAGATCGCTGGCGAAGACAAACTGCGTACCGGTCAGATCGTCAGCAGCACCAATCTGAGCGACGCCGACCTGTCCACCGACATCCGCGTGCAGATCAAGCCTGACGAAAGCCTGAGCAGCTCGCTTGCCGGTCGCCCTGTCGAAGTGGTCAGCGATCGCGGCCCGTCCGTGAACTGGCTGATCGATAAAGCCATGGCTGCGGGTCTGTAACCATGAACAGCCCACTACGACGCCTGTCGACCCCCACGCTATTGAGCCTCGCCGTCGCGCTCGGCCTGAGCGGCTGTGCCGGCCTGCCTGATCAACGCCTTGCCAATGAAGCCCTGAAAAACGGCGACACGGCATTGGCGGAGCAGAACTATCGGCAGCTGGCGGACCTGGGCTATAGCGACGCACAAGTCGGCCTGGCTGATATTCAGGTCGCGACTCGCGACCCGGCTCAGCTCAAGCAGGCCGAAGCGACCTACCGCGCTGCCGCGCAGACCTCCCCCCGGGCGCAGTCGCGTCTGGGCCGTCTGCTGGCTGCCAAGCCCGACGCTACCGAAGCCGAACACCGCGAAGCCGAAGGCCTGCTGAAAAAGGCCTTCGCCAATGGCGAATCCGGCACGCTGATCCCGCTGGCGATGCTTTATCTGCAATACCCGCACACCTTCCCTGAAGTGAATGCGCAGCAGAAGATCAGTGAGTGGCGCGCCGCCGGTTATCCGGAAGCAGGTCTGGCTCAAGTGCTGCTGTATCGCACCCAAGGCACTTATGCTCAACACCTCGATGAAGTCGAGAGCATCTGCAAACAGGCGCTGTCGGCCACCGATATCTGCTACGTCGAACTGGCCACTGTCTACCAGACACGCGGCCAGGCCGAGCAACGCACGGCCTTGATCGAAAAGCTCAAGAGCGAATACGCCGCTGGCCGCGTCAATGCACAACGAGTGGACAGCGTCGCGCGCGTACTGGGTGACTCCACCATCGGTACGCCGGACGAAAAGACCGCTCAGCAATTGCTGGAAAGCGTTGCGCCGGGCTACCCGGTCTCGTGGGTCACGCTGGCCAAACTGCTTTACGACTTCCCCGAACTGGGCGACGTCAACAAGATGATGGAATACCTGAACAACGGCCGCGCGGCGGACCAGCCTCGCGCCGAACTGCTGCTTGGCCGCCTGTACTACGAAGGCAAATGGGTCACGCCCGATGCCGTCAAGGCCGAGGAGCACCTGAAGAAAGCCACCGCAACGGAAATCTCTGCCCATTACTACCTGGGTCAGATCTACCGCCGCGGCTACCTGGGCCAGGTCTACTCGCAAAAAGCCGTGGACGAGCTGCTGACTGCAGCCCGTGGTGGCCAGAACAGCGCCGACTTCGCCCTTGCGCAACTGTTCTCGCAGGGCAAGGGCACTATGCCCGACCCGGTCAACGCCTGGGTGTTCGCGCAACTGGCGCTGGCCAGTCAGACCCCGCAAGCGACCGAGCTTGCCGAGGCCCTCAACACACAACTGCCGCCTGAAAAGCTCGCCACCGCCAAAGACCTGTTGGCACGCGAGCAAAAAGTCCGGGGCGCTAACGCCACTCAGAACGCGATGGCATTGCAGGCCCTGCAAGAAGAAAAAGACGGTGAGGAAGCATTATGAAGTTGAATCCCCTGATGGCCGCCGGCATGGGCCTTGGCTTCACCCTGTTGTGGGCCTGCCCGACGCTGGCAGCGCTGACCGAACAACCGCAAAATTTCGGTATCGAAATCAAAGCCACGGCGCAGGCCGAGGATGATCGCGATCTGGGCACCCGTTCGGGCGGCGACGTCAACGGTGTGGGCCTGGACCTGCGTCCCTGGGTCTATGGCGAACGCGGCGACTGGAGCGGTTACGCGATGGGCCAGGTGGTCACCGCCACCGACATCATTCAGACCGACCCGCTGGAGCAGAGCAACAGCGACGGCAGCGGCACGCAGACCTCGCGCGGCACCGCCAGCGAGCGCGAAACCGACAAGACCTACGCGGCACTGCGTGAATTCTGGATCGGCTACAGCGGTTTCACGCCCTACCCTGGCGAGATCCTGAAAATCGGTCGTCAGCGTCTGCGCAACGACGACGGTCAATGGCATGACACCAACATCGAGGCCATCAACTGGTCATTCGATACCACACTGTTGCGCGCTGAGCTGGGTGCTGCCCAGCGTTTCAGCGAGTACCGCACCGACCTGACCGAACTGGCACCTGACGACGAAGATCGCAAGCACCTGTTCGGCTCGGTCAGCTATCAGTGGACACCGGGCAACTGGGCCGGCATCCGCGCTCACCACAGTGCTGACGACGGTAAGCTCAAGTCGCAGGGCCAGGTGCTGGATGATCTGGACAAGACTTCCAATGGCGATCTGACTTGGGTCGGCCTGCAGGCTGACAGCGATGCCTACAACTATCGCAGCAACACCAATCAGCTCAACTACTGGGGCAGCCTGACCTGGCTGAACGGAACGCGCGACGAAATCGGCGTGACCTCCGCCGCCAACGACCAGTTCATCGCCGGCGAAAAAAACAGCCGTGACATGAACGGCTGGGCCACCGACCTGGGCCTGCGTCTGCGTCTGGACCCGCAATGGCAAGTCGGCGCCGCCTACTCGCGCGCCAGCAAAGACTACGTCCAGAACGGTCTGGAAAGTAACCGCTCCAACTGGACCGGCACGCGTTCGCGCATCCATCGCTTCGGTGAAGCCTTCCAGGGCGAAATGGCCAACGTGGAAACCGGCTCGCTGTTCGCCTCCTGGCAGATGAACGAGGAATACGACGCGTCGCTGATCTACCACAAGTTCCGTCGCGTGGACGGCAACACTGGTATCGGCGGCTCGGGCATCAATGCGGTGAACGACAATCAGGACGGTACCTTCAGCTCGCTGCCACTGGAAGACGGCAGCAAGGACCTGGGTCAGGAAATGGACCTGGTCGTGACCAAGTACTTCAAGCAAGGCCTGCTGCCCGCCTCGCTGAGCCAGTCGTTCGATGAACCTTCGGCACTGGTGCGTCTGCGCGCAGGTGTCTTCAAGCCAGGCGACGCGTATCAGAGCAACGTGGACAGCTACATGCACCGCGCTGTTGTCGACGTCATCTGGCGCTTCTGATGCGAACCGCCAAAGGAGTGCCAGAGATGAACAGTCATACAAGCAACGGGCGTAGCCGGCACTGGCCGCACGCCCTGCTCGAAAGCGCACTGCTGACCAGCGCCCTGCTGATGGCCAGCGGTGTGGCGCTGGCCAACGCACCTGTCGTACCCGACGCACAGAAGGCGCTGGTCAAGGAATTGCATCAGGCCAAGACCTACACCATCACCAGCCCGCCGACCGCGCCGCTGGAAATGGCCAAACCGGTGTTGCCCGACCTCAAGGGCTACACCGCCGAAGCCGCACTGAAAAAGATCGTGCGCAACAAGCCGGGCAAGGTCACTGTTTCACGGATGATGGAAGAAACCGGCCTGAAGGAATTCATCGGCGGTGACAACAAGATGGCCGAATGGGTGAACCGCCAGCGCGGTATCCCGCAGGCGATCATGATTTCCGACGGCTACGTGAACCTGCAGGACCTGGCCAAGAAGGTGCCCAAGCAGTTCCTCAACGAGGTCTCGCCAGGTGTCTACGTGGCGCGCTTGCCGATCCTGATCAAGGAAACCGGGACCTTCGAGATCGACAGCAAGACCAAGGAATTGCGTCTGTCTCAGGAAAAGGGCTCGTTCATCGTCAGTGAAGGCAAGATGCTGATCACTCACACTCAGGTCAATGGCTGGAGTGAAACCCGCAACAGCCTGGCGACCTATCGCAAGCCTGACGAGTTTCGCCCTTTCCTGCTGACTTGGGGTGGCTCGGAAACCTGGATCGCCAATACCAAAATGGCGAGCCTGGGTTACGACCAGAGCAAGTCCTACGGCATCAGTATTTCCCAGTACACGCCCAACACCGCGAAGGTGCTCAAGCGTCCCGAACCGACGGGCTGGATCATCGATTCAGAGTTCTCGGACATGTGGTACGGCTTCTACTGCTATGAAACCCGCGACTTCGTGGTCAAGGGCAACACCTACCGCGACAACATCATTTACGGCATTGACCCGCACGACCGCTCGCACGGTCTGATCATCGCCGAAAACGACGTTTACGGGACCAAAAAGAAGCACGGGATCATCATTTCCCGGGAAGTGGACAACAGCTTCATCTTCCGCAACAAGAGCCACAACAACAAATTGTCCGGCGTGGTTCTGGACCGTAACAGCGTCGGCAACATCGTCGCCTACAACGAGATTTACCAGAACCACACCGACGGCATCACCCTGTACGAAAGCGGCAACAACCTGCTGTGGGGCAATCGCGTGATCGCCAACCGCCGCCACGGTATCCGCGTACGTAACAGTGTGAACATCAAGCTGTACGAGAACGTCGCCATGGGCAACGGCCTGATGGGCGTCTACGGCCACATCAAGGACCTGAGCGACACCGACCGCGACATCGAGCTCGATCCGTTCGACGCTCAGGTCTCGCTGATCATGGTCGGCGGCGAACTGTCCAGCAATGGCTCCGGCCCGCTGTCCATCGACTCGCCACTGAGTGTCGAGCTGTATCGCGTCTCGATGCTGATGCCTACCAAAGAAGTCGGTATCAGCCTCAACGGCGTCCTCGGTGAGCGCCAGGACGAAATCCTCGACCTGCTGGTACGCCAGAAGAAAGCCGTATTGATCGACCCCGTCGAAAGCCAGACCGAGCTGCGGGAATGAGGAAGGGTATTGTTATGCACGCACATCTGATCAAGCTGTTGAGCCTGTCCAGCCTCACCGCCGCCTTGATGGCCGCCGCGGGTGTCGCTCGGGCAGACGACTCGCAAGCACCGACGTTCAAGGCCGAGCCCTGCTGCTCGCTGTGCCCGGCCGCGCATGACGCGAAAAACTACACCACGCGCTATCAGCAGAACTTCACCACGCTGGTCCAGGCCCAGGGCGACTGGCTGTTCCGGACTCAGGAAGACCTGCGCACCGAGTTCGACACCACGCCTGCCGGCTATCGCCGCATGAAAGAACTGCACGATGCGTTCAAGAGCAAAGGCGTCGAGCTGGTCGTGGTGTATCAGCCGACCCGTGGTCTGGTGGATCGCAACAAGCTGTTCCCCGCCGAACGTGACAAGTTCGACTACGACAAGGCGCTGAAAAACTATCAGGCCATGCTCGGCCGCTTCAGCAAGATGGGCTACTGGGTCCCTGACCTGTCGCCGTTGACCAACGAGCAGCAGGCGCACGACTTCTACTTCCGCGGTGACCAGCACTGGACGCCGTATGGCGCGCAGCGTACGGCGAAAATCGTTGCCGAAACCGTGAAGAAAGTTCCGGGCTACAGCGATATCCCCAAGCGTGAGTTCGAAAGCCATATTTCCGGACGCATGGGCAAGACGGGCACTTTGCACAATATGGCGGGTCAATTGTGCGGCACCAGCTACGCGATCCAGTACATGGACCAGTTCACCACCGAGCCCAAGGGTGAGGCGGGCGACGGCGACCTGTTCGGCGATTCCGGTAACCCGGAAATCACCCTGGTCGGTACCAGCCACAGCGGCAAGAACTACAACTTCGCTGGCTTCCTGCAGGAGTACATGGGCGCTGACGTGTTGAACGTAGCGTTCCCTGGTGGTGGCCTGGAAGGTTCGATGCTGCAGTACCTGGGCAGCGAAGACTTCCAGAAGCGTCCGCCGAAAATTCTCATCTGGGAATTCTCGCCGCTGTATCGCCTGGATCAGGAGACCATCTATCGCCAGATGATGTCGCTGCTGGACAACGGCTGTGAAGGCAAGCCTGCCGTCATGAGCGCCAGCACCACCCTCAAGCCGGGCACCAACGAAGTGTTGGTCAACGGCAAGAATGGCATCAAGGACATCCGCAACGGCAGCAATCAGATCGACATCAAGTTTGACGACACCTCGGTGAAAGTCCTTCAGGCCAGACTCTGGTACATGAACGGTCGCCACGAGGATCTGAAAATCGAGAAACCTGAAACGTCAGACACCGATGGACGCTTCGCCTTCGAATTGCGCGAGGATGAGGATTGGGCCAACCAGCAACTGCTGGCACTGGAAATCCAGGGACCGGAAGCAGGCACGGCACCACAAAAAGTCGAAGCCAAAGTATGCAAACGCAACGTGTTCCCGAGCGCTGCGACACACACCGCTCAAGCCGGACTATGAGGTGACTTATGCAGACTCCTAAACTGATACGCCCTACCCTGCTGTCGATGGCAATCCTGTCATCGATGGCCTGGGCCACGGGTGCGTCCGCCGCACTGGTTCCACCCAAGGGCTATGACGCCCCGATCGAAAAAATGAAGACTGGCGATCACAACTTCAGCTGTGAAGCCATTCCAAAGCCCTACACCGACAAGCTGGTGTTCCGCAGCAAGTACGAGGGTTCGGACAAGGCGCGCGCAACGCTCAACGCGGTATCCGAAGAAGCGTTCCGCGATGCGACCAAGGACATCACCACCCTTGAGCGTGGCGTCAGCAAAGTCGTGATGCAGTACATGCGCGACGGTCGTCCGGAACAGCTCGATTGCGCGCTGAACATGATGACCACCTGGGCCAAGGCCGATGCGCTGGAGTCGCGCGAGTTCAACCACACCGGCAAATCCATGCGCAAATGGGCACTGGGCAGCATGTCCTCCGCCTACCTGCGCCTGAAGTTCTCCGAGTCGCATCCGCTGGCCAACCGTCAGCAGGACGCAAAGATCATCGAGACCTGGTTCAGCAAGCTGGCCGATCAGGTGGTCAGCGACTGGAGCAATCTGCCGCTGGAAAAAATCAACAACCACTCGTACTGGGCTGCCTGGTCAGTGATGGCAACCGCTGTCGCCACCAATCGTCAGGACCTGTTCGACTGGGCCGTGAAGGAATACAAGGTCGCTGCCAATCAAGTGGACAAGGACGGTTTCCTGCCCAACGAGATGAAGCGTCGTCAGCGGGCACTGTCGTATCACAACTACGCATTGCCACCGCTCGCGATGATTGCCAGCTTCGCCCAGGCCAACGGCGTGGACCTGCGTCCGGAAAATAATGGTGCCCTGAAGCGTCTGGGTGACCGGGTTCTGGCCGGCGTCAAAGACCCTTCGATATTCGCTGACCACAACGGCGAGAAACAGGACATGACGGACCTGAAGAAAGATCCGAAATTCGCCTGGCTCGAACCGTACTGCTCGCTCTACACCTGCAGCCCGGATGTGCTGGAAGAGAAACACGAAAAGCAGCCGTTCAAGACGTTCCGCCTGGGCGGTGACCTGACCAAGGTCTTCGACCCGTCGCACGAAAAAGGCGACAAGGGCGACAACGTCAGCGAGTGATACGCCTTTGGTTGTAGGAGCGGACTTGTCCGCGAAGACCTATGTCCAGGCGATGCATCCATAAAACCGGATCTCGCCTGGCCAGCTTCGCGAACAAGCTGTGAAGTGATTTGCCCCTCCCTTTTTGCGGGGGGGTTTGGGGGGGCTGTGAGCCCTTGAATGTTGGACAAACGGAGAGATAAGGATGGTTTTCTCATCCAACGTGTTCCTGTTCCTGTTCATGCCGATCTTCCTCGGCTTGTACTATCTGAGCGGGCAACGCTATCGCAATCTGCTGCTGCTGATTGCCAGCTATGTCTTCTACGCCTGGTGGCGAGTGGACTTCCTGGCGCTGTTCGTCGGCGTGACCGTCTGGAACTACTGGATCGGTCTCAAGGTAGGCGCAGCAGGTGTGCGGACCAAGCCGGCACAGAAGTGGTTGCTGCTTGGCGTGATCGTGGACCTGTGTATTCTGGGCTACTTCAAATACGCCAACTTCGGCGTGGACAGCATCAACGCAGCCATGACCTCGATGGGTCTGGAACCGTTCATCCTGACTCACGTGCTCTTGCCGATCGGTATCTCGTTCTATGTCTTCGAGTCCATCAGCTACATCATCGACGTTTACCGCGGCGATACCCCGGCCACGCGCAACCTGATCGACTTCGCTGCATTCGTCGCGATCTTCCCGCACTTGATCGCCGGCCCCGTGCTGCGTTTCCGTGATCTGGCCGACCAGTTCAATAACCGTACACACACGCTGGACAAGTTCTCCGAAGGTGCCACGCGCTTCATGCAGGGCTTCATCAAGAAAGTGTTCATCGCCGACACCCTGGCCGTGGTCGCCGACCACTGCTTCGCTCTGCAGAACCCGACCACCGGCGATGCCTGGCTGGGTGCGCTGGCCTACACCGCGCAGCTGTACTTCGACTTCTCCGGTTACAGCGACATGGCCATAGGTCTGGGTCTGATGATGGGTTTCCGCTTCATGGAAAACTTCAAACAGCCCTATATCAGCCAGTCGATCACCGAGTTCTGGCGTCGCTGGCACATCAGCCTGTCCACCTGGCTGCGTGACTACCTGTACATCACGTTGGGCGGCAACCGAGGCGGCAAAGTCGCGACCTACCGCAACCTGTTCCTGACCATGCTGCTTGGCGGTCTGTGGCACGGAGCCAACGTCACCTACATCATCTGGGGTGCCTGGCACGGCATGTGGCTGGCGATCGAAAAAGCGGTCGGTATCAATACCAAACCCTACAGTTTCAACCCGATCCGCTGGGCACTGACCTTCCTGCTGGTGATCATCGGCTGGGTCATCTTCCGCGCTGAAAACCTGCATGTCGCCGGTCGTATGTACGGCGCCATGTTCAGCTTCGGCGAGTGGCAGCTTTCGGAACTCAACCGCGCCAGCCTGACCGGTCTGCAAGTGGCAACGCTGGTGGTGGCTTATCTGACGCTGGCGTTCTTCGGTCTGCGCGACTTCTACCAGAATCGCGAAAAAGACACCGGCAAGAGCACCAAGGCTGACGGTCCTGCAACCGCACAACCGGGCACCATCAAGGCCGTTCCTGGCGATGCACCCGGCAGCCTGCACATGCCTGGCTACACCGTGGGCAGCGAAGCTCAGGTGCAACCGGCCTATTGGGAAGCCGACTGGCCACGTTACGCCATGCGCGCACTGATCCTGCTGCTGTTCGTGGCTTCGATTCTCAAACTTTCGGCGCAAAGCTTCTCGCCGTTCCTTTACTTCCAGTTCTGAGGAGACTGACATGACCCGTTCATTACGAATCCTCTACATCGCCCTCTTCCTAGCCATTCTGCTGGTCCTGGGGATCTGGTCGCTGCGCAGTTTCAGCACCTTCTCGACGTCGGCCGAGACCACTGTGCTCAATGGCAAATGGACCAAGGCGGCGGAAACTCATTATGACGATGAGTTCCCCATCAAGCGTCTGGGCACCAACCTCTGGGCGGCGCTGGATTTCAAACTGTTCAACGAAGGTCGTCCGGGCGTCGTACTCGGCAAGGACCAGTGGTTGTATACCGACGAAGAGTTCGACGCGGTTGCCAACGGCGAGCAGAACGAAGCCGACAACCTGGCGATCATTCAGGGTGTGCGTGACGCACTGGAAAAACAGGGCACCAAACTGGTCCTGGCGATCGTTCCGGCGAAGACCCGTCTGTACCCGGAGCACATCGGTGACAGCAAGCCTGCCAGCCTGCACACCGACCTGTATCAGCAGTTCCACGCTCAGGTCGCCAAGGCCGGGATCTTTGCCCCGGACCTGCTGGCGCCGCTGCAAGCTGCCAAGCAACAGGGCCAGGTTTTCCTGCGCACCGATACTCACTGGACGCCAATGGGTGCCGAAGTCGCCGCGCAGCAACTGAGCGCCGCGATTGCCCAGAAAACGCCACTGGAAGGCGAACCTGAGCAGTTCGTCACACAAGCCAAGGGAACCGAAGCCTACAAAGGTGACCTGACTACATTCCTGCCGCTCGACCCGCTGTTCAGCAACATGCTGCCCAAGCCGGACGAGTTGCAGAAACGCAGCACTGATCCGGTAGCAGGCGAAGCGGCAGGCGGTGACGCGCTGTTCGCAGACAGCGACATCCCGGTGGGTCTGGTGGGCACCAGCTACAGCGCCAACCCTAACTGGAACTTCGTCGGCGCCTTGAAAGAAGCGCTGCGCAGTGATGTCGTCAACTACGCCGAAGACGGCCATGGTCCGATCCTGCCGATGCTCAAGTACCTGCAGACCGATGCCTTCAAGAACACCCCGCCGCAAGTGGTGATCTGGGAATTCCCGGAGCGCTACCTGCCGGCACACAACGACCTTGGCGAGTTCGATCCGAAGTGGATCGCCGAGCTGAAGAAATCGCGTGACACCCAAGAAAACGTGGCGCTCAACGCCAAACAATCCGAGTCGCCCAACCGGGCGCAAAACTGAGAGGACTGACTCATGACTTTTAACACTACTGCCAACCGTTCGGCCGCAAAACGCCTGTTCAAAACCTGCGCAATGGCCGCAGGTCTGGGCCTGATGTCCCTGCAAGCTTTCGCCGGTGACTCCGCCCTGTACGGCCCGACCGCACCAAAAGGCTCGACCTTCGTGCGTGTCTACAACGCCAGCAACGCCGAAATCAGCGCCACCGTCGGCAACACCAACCTCAACGAAGTGGCGCCACTGGGCAGCACTGCGTTCAGCTTCATGCCGCAGGGCGACTACACCGCCAAGTTGGGCAGCCAGAGCCTGCCAGTGAAACTGGCGGGTGATCACTACTACACCATCGTCAACAACGCCAGCGGCAAACCACAGCTGGTCGAAGAGCCACCGTTCAAGAACAAGCAGAAATCCCTGGTTCGTGTGCAAAACCTGAGCGACAAGTCCCTGACCCTGAAAACCGCTGATGGCAAGACCGACGTGGTCAAGGCTGTAGCGGCAAAAGGCACCGGCGAGCGTGAAATCAACCCGGTCAAGGTCAGCCTGGCGCTGTACGACGGCGACAAGAAAGTCACCGATGTGAAACCTGTGGCACTGGAGCGTGGCGAAGCCGCTGTGCTCTACATCACCGGCAGTGGCAGCAGCCTCTCGCCAGTGTGGGTCAAGCCACCGGTCGCTACCCGCTAAACGGATTATGCCGGTCGGTTCAGGGCGTCAGCACTGAACCGGCCAGCGCGGAACAAGAACAAGACAGAAACGACAGACACCTCGTACGGCCCTAATTGAATGCTTTTGGAGAAACAAAATGATTCCAGTTATCTTGTCAGGCGGTAGTGGTTCACGACTCTGGCCGCTTTCGCGTAAACAATTCCCTAAACAGTTCCTGGCGTTGACCGGCGAGCACACCCTGTTCCAGCAAACCCTGGAGCGTCTGGTGTTCGAGGGCATGCAGGAGCCTATCGTGGTCTGCAACAAGGACCACCGTTTCATCGTCAACGAGCAACTCGCGGCACTGAATCTGGAAACCCAGGCGATCCTCATGGAACCGTTCGGCCGCAACACGGCACCCGCCGTTGCACTGACCGCCATGAAGCTGGTCAACGAAGGCAATGACGGCCTGATGCTGGTGCTGCCAGCCGACCACGTCATCGAAGACCAGAAAGCCCTGCAACGCGCACTGGCTCTGGCAACCGTCGCCGCAGAACGCGGCGAAATGGTGCTGTTCGGTGTGCCGGCCAACAAGCCGGAAACCGGCTACGGCTACATCAAGTCCACCGCCGATGCCCTGCTGCCGGAAGGCGTCAGCCGCGTGTCGCAGTTCGTCGAAAAACCTGATGAAAAACGCGCCAAGGAATTCGTCGAAGCCGGTGGTTACTACTGGAACAGCGGCATGTTCCTGTTCCGCGCCAGCCGCTTCCTCGAAGAACTGAAAAAGCACGATCCGGACATCTACGACACCTGCCTGCTGACCCTCGAGCGCAGCGTACAGGACGGCGACGCTCTTGAAATCGACTCCTCGACCTTCGCCTGCTGCCCGGACAATTCCATCGACTACGCAGTCATGGAAAAAACCCAGCGCGCCTGCGTCGTACCGCTGTCGGCCGGCTGGAGCGATGTCGGCTGCTGGTCGTCGCTGTGGGAAGTCAACGCCAAGGACGCCAACGGCAACGTCACCAAGGGCGATGTCGTTATCCAGGACAGCCGCAACTGCATGATCCACGGCAACGGCAAACTGGTGTCGGTGATCGGTCTGGACAACATCGTGGTCGTCGAAACCAAGGACGCGATGATGATTGCCCACAAGGACAAGGTCCAGGGCGTCAAGCAGATGGTCGCTACCCTGAACGAACAGGGCCGCACCGAGACCCAGAACCACCTCGAAGTGTACCGTCCGTGGGGCTCCTACGATTCGGTGGACATGGGCGGTCGTTTCCAGGTCAAGCGTATCTCCGTCAAGCCGGGTGCCTGCCTGTCGCTGCAGATGCACCACCACCGCGCCGAACACTGGATCGTGGTATCCGGTACTGCGCAGGTCACCTGTGACGAGAACGTATTCCTGCTCACCGAGAACCAGTCCACTTACATCCCGATCGCCTCGGTCCATCGCTTGCGCAACCCGGGCAAGATCCCGTTGGAAATCATCGAAGTGCAATCGGGCAGCTACCTGGGCGAAGACGACATCGAGCGTTTCGAAGACATCTACGGTCGTTCGAACGCGCTTGAAGCGGGTGTGAAAACCCAGACTATCGCTCGCTAACAGACGCTTTTAGCTGCAAGTGAAACAGCCCCCGGTAATTCTTTGCGCAGTGTCATGCGCACATTATTGCCGGGGGCTTTTTACCTTGAGTCCCAACCATCATTGCCCTGTAACAGCTTGCTCTCATATTCAGGTCGCTCATACGGCCTCACCGGCGCTATTGCCATGAGTGGCTGCCTCCCATTTTTATGAAGTTCGAGAGTGGCATTCTTTTTTGGGCTTCTGCCTGATAACGCTTCGGGTTTTTTAATTTTTCACCTTTAACATGGTAATTGACCATTGTTGAAAACAGCTTTCTTAGCCCACGCCCCTCTTTAAGCAATACCTCTGTGAACACCTTGGGCCCCGTGACAGCAGAAACGATTCTCATCCTGTCGCTCACATCGGCGGTGCTACTGAGCACCTTGCCAAGGCCTGTCTCACGATAAACGCTGTACCGGTCGACTATCTCCTTTTCCAAAGTGCTCAGCACCGGATTGTTGGCAGGTGACGCGAACGAGTTATTGTTAATCACGATTTTATCCCGGTTCCAAGGTGTGTCCGTCGGGCGCATCGTGAAAATCCTCTTGGGCTTGGTAATGAAATCGGTATCCCTGACACCGCGCTTGAACATGTCATCCGTGTCCGAATAAATACCGCCATAATGGTTGATCAAGCTGTAGCGAAGCACGTCACTGGCTGCCGAGTAGTGTCGAGGGTCATCCCCATACAAATCCTTATAAATCTCGTATGACGGTGTTTTCTGGAATTTTCTGAAAAATTCCTCTTCCCTGAGGTCGGAAATATGGACGTTTCTTCGCCCGCGCAGCGCTGAGGCTATTTCCGTTTCATCACCTTTTCGCAGATCCAGATGCAGATGCAGCGTCAACTGATAGTCGGGATTCAGCACAGAAGTGTTTTTGATCCCTTCCAGGCGCTCCATCAGCGGTTCAGCAGCGCCCAACCAGATGTAGTGAATATGCTTGGGAATTTCAGCGACTCCTCCCACCGCGTCGATGAACGTGAGCGGGTTGTTTCTCAACATACCGTATAAATTAAGCCCGTCCTCAAGACCGGCCGGGTCCGGATTGATCCAGCGCTGCAACCACGGCGCGTAATACCGCAGCCCGTAGTAATAAAGCCCTGTCGCATCCCGCTCCTTACCCGAGTAACGCACGGTCTTGTAACTCGCCTCGATCGCATTACGCCCCGCCCACCATGACGTGCCGCCGAACGGGTAATAACGTTCGTGGCTGACACGCTGCGCCTGCCCATCCAGTTCCAGCGTGCCGGACCCCAGGTGGTCGTTCAGGGTGTAACGAGTCTGATCATTTTCAAGCGCGTCGGGCTTTCCAGACGCCCAATGCAGCACGCGCACGTTATTACGCCCGGCCTGGGCCACAACAACATGCAGGGTTTCACCAGTGGCCGTATCGGTACGGATTTCAAGACCGGGCAGGTAACGCACATCGGCCGTATGGGTAATGGTTTTGGCTTGCGTGGTACGCACCTTGCGCAGGCGCTGGCCGCTGGCGTCGTAGCTATAGCGTTCGCTGTCGTCCATACCATTTTCACGAATAACGGGGCGCACGTGCTGCAACTGGTTGCGTCGGTCCCAGCTCAGGTTTTGTCCGGCTTGCAGGGCGAGCAAATTGCCATTGGCGTCGAAGGCAGCAGCGATTTCTGCTTCATCGGGTATATGGTCATTGATCACCGGCAGACTGCGGTTGCTGTAACGCGCAGTCACCAGCGTTCGCGAATGGGACTGCGCGCCTGTGTGGGTAAGCTGTTGCAGGTTGCCGCCGGCATCGTAGCGATACGTCTGCGTGTAATCAGCCAGCGTCGAAGGATCGGCGGGACTCTGGAAACCAGGCAGCACCGGGCCGTGATTAACGACTGCCCATTCCCTGCCCGAGGCTTCGATCAGTTGATAAAGCGTGTCGTATCGATAGGTCGAAACCGAGTCGATGCGCTGACCTTTGGAGATGGCTGGCAGAGCACGATCATCGACACGGATTACATTACCGACCGGGTCATAGTCGTAACGCAAATCCTGCAACGACTGCCCATTACTACGCGTGGTATTCAATTCCCCCAGGCGACCGTCTTCAGTGGCATAGAGCGCCGTGCTGATCACACCATTGCCAGCCGTTTCCGACACCACCCGCCCCTGCGCGTCATACTGGATGGCACTGACCAGAACCTGTTCGGCCTGACCGTTGAGCTGTAAACGACTGTTTTTCAACTGCCCTGCAACGGTGTAACCCAGACACTGAACATTGCCCTGCGCATCGCGTTGCCAGGTGATCTCGCTCACCGGGTTGTATTGCCAGCACGTGGTTGCGCCGTCACCGGGCTCCAGCAAGGCATCACGCCCGGTCAGCGACTCGGGCCAGTCAGGCTCATCGGCAGAGTGCAGAAAGCGCCGCGTTTGCCTGATCACATTTCCCGAAAGACCATACGCATCGTCAAGCCGCGTGCCTGCCGGATCGTCATGACGAATCAACTGACCGCACTGGTTATACGTGATCGAATCAGGGCCGCCGTAAAGCAAGCGCTCAACGCAGTGCTCATCTTCAAAAACCTTGATGGGCCTTAGCAGCGCGTCATACCCCGTACGTCGCACAACGCCCCGAGCGTCCCAGGCCTCCAGCACCTGCCCGGCCTCACCCGCCAACAACACCTGCCAGCCCGCGTCCACACTGTCGCTGGCCAGAACCTGACCGCTGAGCGAATGAATGACGCTGAGATTGGCGGGTGCCCGATCAGCCCACAGGCGCGGGTCCCAACAGCTGACAGGTCGCCCCGCCATGTCGAATGACGCATGGCTGGTACGGATTTGCGGCTCGATATCGCTACTCGTACGGCATAGCGCAATTGACCCCACAGGCAAGCCGCGCGGGTCCACCAACTGTAATGCCGGCGTGTGCTGATGAAGGGCAATCGAGCGTTCAACCATGACTGGCACCTGCAGCAAGTCCGACGACGCTGGAAAATTCCGCGCTGCCCCACACTCTAGATAAGTGGCGCCGTAGCGCCTACTGACACTTATGCCAGTGGCACAACAAGGGCAGACTGCAGCGCTCTCCGCGCCGACGCCTTGCCCATTGGTCAACGCCTGCCCAATGTCTGTAGTATCTCTGACATTGCATCTTGCTGGAGACCCGCCGCATGTTGATCGGCATCCTGTTAATCCTCACCTGGCTGATCCTTCTGCTCCGTTATCCGGCGAAGGCCTTGCCTGTCTCGCTGGCTGCGGCGGTCGCGCTCGGGGCGGTGGCGGCTATCGTCATCTGGCAGGACAGTCGGGAAACGCGCCAGCTTGAGCATCTGGATATCCGCCTGAGTTACAACCCGCAAGGCTGCCCGGCAGATCGTCCGTTGCAGGTCAGCATCACCAACACCAATAAGGTGACCCTGCAGGAACTGCGTTGGCGAATCGCGGCCTATGCGCCTGGTGATTCAGTGAATCTGACCGACAACACCTACGCGTCCGCACGCTATCGCGGCCCCGGTGAACTTCAGGCCAAAGGCACGTGGCAGGATTGCGTGCCGGTGCCGGCACTGCGCAACGGTTACCGCCCGCAAACCCTGGAATTTCGCGCAGAACATCTACAAGGCAGTTTCTCGGACTGACCACAAGGATTCCACATGCCCATCGCTTTGATTACAGGCTGTTCCAGCGGAATCGGCCGTGCTCTGGCCGACGCGTTCAAGGCCACTGGCTATGAAGTCTGGGCCACCGCGCGCAAGGCCGACGATGTCGCGGCACTCAGTGCAGCGGGTTTCATCGCCGTACAACTGGACGTCAACGACAGCCTGGCGCTGGAGCAACTGGCCGCCGGTCTGGAGCACAGCGGCCTGGATGTGTTGATCAACAACGCTGGCTATGGCGCGATGGGTCCCCTGCTCGACGGCGGAGTGCAGGCCTTGCAGCGCCAGTTCGAAACCAATGTGTTTTCCGTCATCGGGGTGACCCGGGCGCTGTTTCCGGCACTGCGCCGCAACAAGGGACTGGTGGTGAACATCGGCAGCGTATCCGGTGTGCTGGTCACGCCGTTTGCGGGGGCTTACTGTGCGTCGAAGGCGGCGGTGCATGCGCTCAGTGATGCGCTGCGTCTGGAGCTGGCGCCGTTCGGCGTCCAGGTGATGGAGGTTCAGCCCGGCGCGATTGCGTCGAGCTTCGCGAAGAATGCCAGCCACGAAGCCGAGCAACTGATCAGCGAACAATCGCCCTGGTGGCCGATTCGCGAAGGCATTCGTGCACGCGCCAGGGCCTCTCTGGACAGCCCTACCCCCGTCACCGAATTCGCTCGCGACTTGCTCAAGGCCGTGCAACACACTCGTTCGCCACGCCTGCTGCGCCTGGGCAACGGCTCACGCCTACTGCCGCTGATGGCGTGGTTGCTGCCCAAAAGGCTACTGGATATGGCCCTGAGAAAACGCTTTGGGCTGAACGCTGATCTGTAGCCGAGCCTTGTCACTATCGTGCCAATGCTCCGCGTTGGCATGCCGTTCTGGACGCTCTGCGTCCTCAAGTATCAGCCATCTACCGGTCTGACGATCACCGTGCAAGTCATCCCCGCCGCCAGCAACACATCCTGCGGTACCTGATCCAGATGAATACGCACCGGCACGCGCTGGGCCAGACGCACCCAGTTGAAGGTCGGGTTCACGTCGGCGATCAATTCGCGGCTTTGCGGGTTGTCACGGTCGTAGATGCCGCGTGCGATGCTTTCGACATGCCCCTTGAGCACCTCGCCGCTCATCAGTTGCAGGTCCGCAGGATCACCCACTTTCAGGTGCGGCAACTTGGTTTCCTCGAAGAAGCCGTAGACCCAGAACGAGTTCATGTCGACCACGGCCATCTTCGCCTCACCAATGCGCGCATAGTCGCCGCGATGAACATTAAGGTTGGTGACGTAACCGTCCACCGCCGCCAGTACCCGCGTGCGTGACAGGTTGAGCTCGGCCGCCTCCAGTTGCGCCTGGGCCAACTGGTAATCGGCCAGGGCCGAGGTGGCTACGTTACTCGCGTCGTCACGATTTTCCGCCGAGATGACCAGTTCATCCATGTCGGCACGCCGCCTGGCATTCAGTTTGCGCATCTCCCAGGTCGCCTTGCGTGAAGCCAGCAATGCCTGCGCCTGCTTCACGGCGATCCGGTAATGCTCCGGGTCGATCTGCATCAGCAGATCGCCGCGCTTTACCCACTGGTTGTCACGCACCGGTACCTCGACCACGGTACCGGACACATCGGCCGCTACGTTGATGATATCGGCACGTACCCGGCCATCGCGGGTCCATGGGCTATCCATGTAGTCGACCCACAGCGTGCGACCGATCCAGAGCGCGATTGCCAGCACCAGCAACGTGGCAAACAGACTGAAGAACTTTTTCATCCAGAGATTTTTCCCGACTCAGGCGTCAACGATAAAGGGGCAGCGCCAACGCGCCGAAGATGCAGATAAACAGGCTCAGACGCAGCAAGGCCGGGTGCCAGAAATATCGATACAGGTCAAAACCGGCCAGCAGTCGATCCAGCGCCCATGCCAGAACCACGGCCAGCAGAAAGATCAGCGTGAGGGTCGGCATGTACAGGCCGTGGAAGGCTATTTCACGCGGCGGCATGGACGACTCCTGAAGCGGTTCGCGCAACGCCGTAAGCGGCCAGCGGCGATTGCGGGTCCAGCAGCGACGAGCGGATAAAGTGCAGGTAGCTTTTTACCCGGCGCAGCACCGACGTATCGAAATGCGAGGCGAAGGGTTCATCGGCCTCCTGCACCCGCTTGATGGCCTGATCGACTGCAGACAGGCAGCGCTGCAGATTGATCGCATCAGGCTGGATGAACAGCCGCACCAAGGCGCGCCCCATGACTCGCAGCGCGATGCGCCAGGGCTGGTACTCGGCGTAGGCAGGGTGAATCGGCAGAAGCGCCTGTTCATGGCGCAGCTCGATAATGGCGTGGCCGATTTCCAGCACCACGAACATCCAGCGCAACAACTCGCGCTGAACCAGCGGTTTGCCGATCGCCAGGCCATATGCCTGATGCATCAGGTCGCGGGTCTGGCTTTCGAAGCTTGAGCCCAGACGCTTGAGTGGTGCGCTGATCGCAAACACCACCTGATTGCGCAAGGCCTGCTCCAGGCGTTGCCACATCCAGCGGCTGTTGGGCGGCAGGATGATTGCCCCGGCAGCAGCGCAGATCAGCATGCCCACGACCATCGCGATGTAATCGTTGATGAAGGTGTAAGGGTTGTAAACCGTGAGGTTGTCCGGCACCGAGCCCAAGCTGAAAAAGATCAGCAGCCCCAGGCCGTAACCCGTCCACTGCGGACGTGAGCCCAAATACGCGCCGAGCACAAACACCGGGGCCAACAGCAGGCACAGCAACGGAAAACCGTCGATGTGCGGGAACAGGAAAAACGTTTCGATAAAACCTGACAGCGCACCGAGCAATGTACCGCCGGCCATCTGTAGCGACATGCGCCTGGGATTGTGGGTAGTCGACGACAGCGCAACGGTGGCCGCCGAGGCCAGGACCATGCTCGCGCCGCTGGGCCACGCCGTCAGCACCCAATACACACTCATCAGGCCGACCACACAGGTCGCCCGGGCACCGGCTGCCAGCGCGGTCATCCAGTGGGTACGCGGTACGAACGAGCCCCTCCACTGTTCACGCTCATGGCTGTGGTCGGCCAGCGATGCATGGGTTCGTGCGTAGTCGAGCAACTCGCTGAGCAGGCGGTACAGCAGCTCGAACGAGGTGTGAAAGTCCAATCGTTCGGCGTCGCTGGGCAGGGTACGCTCCAGCTCGGTGCGCAGGCTTCTGACCCGCTCTGGAAAGTACGCCTTGCACGACTCCAGGCGCGTGACCAGCAGCGCCGCGTCATCGTTGGTCAAGGCGCGGTCGGCGAACCCGTCGAGCAGTTGCGCAAGGTTTTCAAGGCCGGGATCGATATGCTTCAACACCTGATCGGCGTGTTCGAGACGCAGACGTTCGAGCAATTGGTGCAGGGCATTGAAGCGCGTGGTGACCGCCATGAATTCGCTGTTCAAACGGTTGAGTCGACCGTTGCGGCGACGCATGTGCGGGTCTTCGAATACCGTGACGCTGCGCAGCCCTTCAAGGCCGATGGCCTCGGCCACAAAGCGTACATTGCCGGTTTCAAATTCAGCGCGTGAAATATCGCCGCGCAGGCCGTTGACCACGAAGCGCGCGAACCCGCCGAAGCGCAGATACAGCGCGTTGCGCATCGCAGCGCTGGAACTCTGCGGCAGCACCGACGCGCTGATTGCAGTGGAACACAGGATGCCCAGGCTAATTTCCACTACCCGCCAGACCGCCGACATGAACGAACCTTCCGGATGCGCCAGCGCAGGCAGCCCGACCATGGCTGCCGTATACCCGGCCAGCACAAAGCCATACGCGCGAAAGTTGCGATAGCGCGCCGCGCCGGCCGAACACAGGCCGACCCAGAGCGCGAGACTGCCGAGAAACGGCAGCGGACTCTGCGCAAACAGGGCCATCAACAGCACCATCATCGCCGACCCGGCCAGCGTCCCCAGCAGGCGATAAAAACTCTTGGCGAACACCTGCCCGCTCTGTGGCTGCATGACGATGAACACGGTGATCATCGCCGTGTGCGGCTGCGGCAGTTCCAGGCGCAGCGCCAGCCAGTAGGTGAGAAATGCGGCGAGCAGCACCTTGAAGATGTAAACCCAGGTCACCCCGTCACTGCGCGCCCAACTGTGCAATTCGCGACGCCACGGCAGGTCGGTGATGCGCTGTAGCGAGGCGATCATTGCCCGCCCTCAGACTCGGCGACGGTGTGTGCGAAATGACCATTGCCATTGTTATTCCCGTCAGCGTAACCGCCCAGCGCTACCACCAGTCCGGCGTAGGCTTCCAGTCGCGCGGCCTCGACCTGTTGCTGAACCTGCTGCTGGCGAAACAACTGCGTGCGCGCATTGAGCACGTTCAGGTAATCGGTCAGGCCGCGCTGCCAGGCGATCAGGGCAATGTCGTAGGTCTTTTGTGCCGACGCCACCGACTCGGCGGCGAGTGCCTGCTGCTTGTCCATCGAGGCGCGCCGAATCAACTGGTCGGAGACATTTTTCAACGCCATGACCAGCGTCTGGTTGTAATGCGCCACAGCCTGATCATAAGCAGCGGACGCCCGCCCCAGCTCCGCACGCAAGCGTCCAGCGTCGAAAATCGGCAGGCTGATGGCCGGCCCGACCTTGTAACCCAGCTTGCTGCCGGTCAGAAACTCGAGCATGCCACCGCCCGTGGCCATGTAGCTCAGGCTGCCGACCAGATCGACATTGGGATAAAAGCCCGCATGTGCAACGTCGATACCACGTGCCTGCGCCGCCACCTGCCAGCGCGCAGCCACCACGTCAGGTCGCTGACCGAGCAGTTCGGCGGGCAGTGCCGAGGGCAATGTCAGTGCGGTGTGCAACGACAGCGCAGGCCGCTGCACCCCCGCGCCCTGCCCCGGTCCCTTGCCTGCCAGCGCGGCCAGTTGGTTGCGACTCAACGCGATGGCCTCTTGCAGCGCGTCGATCTGCCGATGTGCCTCAGGCAGCGGGGTTTGGGCCTGACTGACGTCGAAGCGCGTGCCGATCCCGCCCTTGAGGCGACGCTGCGCCAGGTCGAGTATCTGTTGCTGCTGGGCCAGTGCCGCCTCGGCGATATCCAGTCGGGCGTAGTCGAGGGACAGCCGGATGTAGGCGCGGACCACGTTTTCCTGCAATTCGAGCTGCGCCTGACGCTGCTCGGCAGCACTCACGTGCGCCAGATCAACGGCCTGCTCGCTGGCGTTGCGTTCACGTCCCCACAGGTCCAGTGCGTAGCTCAGGCCCAGCGACGCATTGTTGTCCCAGGTGCGAGTATCGGCCAGCGCTCCGGGGCCATAAAACTGATCCTCTGGCCAGTCGTGACGCATCAGGCTGGCGTTGCCTTGCACTTGCACAGACTCGGCGGACTCGGCCACCTGTGCCATCGCCTTTGCCTGGCGCACACGAGCAGCGGCAAGTGCCAGACTCGGGCTGCCCAGCGTCGCCATGTCGACCCAGCGGTCCAGTTGCGCGTCGCCGTAGGCACGCCACCATTGCGCTGCGGGCCAATGGGCGTCGAGGGAAGCGCTCTGAATCGCCTGATCGGTGGCCAGGCTGTCAGCGTGCAGAACACTGCCCTGCGGTGTGATTCCATGTGTTCCGATACAGCCGCTGAGGACCAGCGTAAAAGCCAGAAGACCTACGGGCCAGAGCCCTCTGATGATGCGACGCGGCACAGCTGCAAGTTCCCGAACGAAGGTGAAACACCTTGAATGGCGGCGATTCTAGGCGGCACTCGACGCGGCGATAAGCGGGGAGATTTGTGAATCTTTGTTACTGAAACGGCGATAATCCTTTGGTCTGGATACATGCATCCGTTACTTCATGTCACAATTTGCCATCTACTCAGAGAAGTACCCATGGACACCCTGCAAAACATGCGTGCCTTCAGCTGCGTGGCGCAAGCGGGCAGCTTCACTGCTGCCGCCGCCGTGCTGGATACCACCACCGCCAACGTCTCGCGTGCGGTCTCCAACCTTGAAGCACATTTACAAACGCGCCTGCTCAATCGCACCACCCGGCGCATTGCCCTCACTGAAGCAGGCAAGCGTTATCTGTTGCGCTGCGAACAGATTCTCGCCTCGGTAGAAGAAGCCGAGGCCGAAGCCAGCGACGCTCATGCCCGCCCGGCCGGGCAGCTCAAGGTGCATTCGATGCCCGGCGTCGGCCAGCATTATGTGATTGATGCGATTGCCCGTTACCGGCGCAACCACCCGGACGTCGCGTTCGACCTGACCATGACCCACCGCGTGCCGGACTTGCTGGAAGAAGGCTATGACGTGTCGATAGTGCTCGCCAGCGAACTGGCCGACTCGGGCTTTGTGTCCCAGCGCCTGGGCATTACTTACAGCATCGTGTGCGCGTCGCCCGAGTACGTGAAAACGTTCGGCATGGCCCACAAGCCTGCCGACCTGCTGAATCATGCATGTCTGCGTCTGGTGAGCCCGGTGTTCCCGCTGGACAAATGGCTGTTCGATGGTCCTGAAGGCCAGGAGATGGTCACCATCAACAGCTCGCCGCTGCTGGTCAACTCTGCGGATGCGATGAAGACCGCGATTTCCAGCGGCATGGGGATTGGCATCTTGCCGATCTACTCGGCGATCGAGGGGCTGCGCAACGGCACACTGGTGCGCGTGCTGTCCGATTACCGCTCGCAAGAGCTGAACCTGTACGCCATCTACCCGTCACGCCAGTATCTGGATGCGAAGATCAGAACCTGGGTTGAATACCTGCGCGGTTCCCTGCCGGAAATTCTCGCTGCCGATGAAGCGGATCTGCATGTGCAGGCCCTCAAGTCATCGTTCTGACATCGTACAACTGCAAAAAGCGGCTGCCAAAGAGCGGGGAGGAATGTTAGCGTGCTACTCATTCAACCGCTCAAGAGTGACTGCCCAATGAAAAAAACCGTACTCGCCTTCAGCCGTGTTTCTCCTGAAATGGCCGAGCGCCTGGCGCAAGACTTCAACGTGATCGTGCCCAACCCCAAGCAGGGTGATATCAACGCGCAGTTTGCAGAAGCCTTGCCTGAATCCCACGGGCTGATCGGCGCAGGCCGCAAGCTGGGTCGCGAACAGCTGCAGAACGCCACCAAACTGGAGGTGGTGTCCAGCATCTCGGTGGGCTACGACAACTACGACGTCGAGTACCTGAGCGAGCGCGGCATTCTGCTGACCAATACGCCGGATGTACTGACCGAAAGCACCGCTGATCTGGGCTTCTCGCTGATCATGAGCAGCGCCCGCCGAGTGGCTGAACTGGACGCCTATACCAAGGCCGGACAGTGGACGCGCAGCATCGAACCGCCGCACTTCGGCACCGATGTGCATGGCAAGACGCTGGGTATTGTTGGCATGGGCAACATCGGCGCAGCGATTGCCCGCCGTGGTCGTCTGGGCTTCAACATGCCGATTCTGTACAGCGGCAACAGCCGCAAGACCGAACTCGAACAGGAGCTGGGGGCACAATTTCGCAGCCTGGATCAGTTACTGGCCGAAGCGGATTTCGTCTGTCTGGTCGTACCGCTGAGCGAAAAGACCCAACACTTGATCGGCCGCCGCGAGTTGAGCCTGATGAAGCCCGGCGCCATCCTGGTGAACATCGCCCGCGGCCCGATCGTCGATGAACCTGCGCTGATCGAAGCGCTGCAGAACGGCACCATTCGCGGCGCCGGTCTGGACGTCTACGAAAAAGAGCCGCTGAGCGAATCGCCGCTGTTCCAGTTGAAGAACGCGGTAACCCTGCCGCACATCGGCTCAGCCACCACCGAAACCCGCCAGGCCATGGCTGATCGCGCCTACGGCAACCTGCGCAGCGCGCTGCTCGGTCAACGACCGCAGGATCTGGTCAACCCACAGGTGTGGAAAGGCTGAGGCCCCGCCTCTCTCGCAGTGCAGGGCTGCTGTGCAGGATAGACACGATCAACACCGACTCAGGCCAGTTTGCCGCCGACCACGACGGCAACCGGCCTGATCTTCCTGAACACCAGCACGTTGCCGACCATCACCAGTATCAGCCCCAGCAAGGCAGCCAGGGTCCACTGATAGCCCTCCACCCAGGCGGAGATATTCAGCGCCACGACCGGAAACAGCACCGTGCAATAAGCGGCGCGCTCCGGGCCCATGCGCCCGACCAGGGTCAGATAGGCAGTGAACGCAATCACCGAGCCGGGGATAACCAGAAACAGCAGTGAGCCTACATAGCGCGTGTTCCATTCGAAGCTGAACGGCGTGCCGCTCAGCAGGCAATACATGCCGAGTATCGTCGCCCCGTAGAACATGCCCCAGGCATTGGTGGTCAGTGGACGCAGACCGGCTTTCTGCTGCAGGCTCGACAGCATGTTGCCCGCCGAAAAGCACAGCGTGCCCAGCAAGGCCAGTCCCAGGCCGATGAGGGTTTGCCGGCTCGCGCCATGCCCGGACATTTCAGGCCAGAACATACACGCCAGACCGATCAAACCCATGGCGCCACCGGCCAGCACATTGCTGGCGATTTTCTGGCGAAAGAACACCCGTGCGTTCAGCGCATTCCACAGCGTCGAGGTCGAGAACACCACCGCGATCAGGCCGCTGGGTATCCACTGGCTGGCCGTGTAGAAGCACATGAAGTTGACGCAGAACAGGCACACGCCCTGCGCCAGGCAAATCAACTGGCCGCGACGATTGACCGGCTGCAGACGCTTGCTCAGCAACAGGAATGCAAACAGCACCAATGCTGCCAGGGCAAAGCGATAGACGATTGAGACTGGAATCGCGACATCGCCGAGTTGGAGTTTCAGGGCGATCCAGGTGGTGCCCCAGATCAGCACGGTCAGCAGATAAAGCGAGAGGTTCATGGTGCAGGCTCCTTGATGAACCATCAGTCTGCTGCGTGCCGGCCTGCCCGCGCTTGCACAATCTTGCGCATTTGCTTCAAGCGTTACTGGCAGCGACGTCGCCAGCGAGTAGGATACAAATCCTAGAGGAATCGTCATGCCCGCCATTGAATCCATCCAGGTCTTTCAGGCCCTGAACAGTTCACCCAATGCCAATCTGGAGCAGAGCGCGCCGCTGGGCGACGGACTAGTGGCGGCGTTGTGGAACAATCGGCATGACTCGCAGGAGTATCACGCACCGACCCATCATACGTTGTCGTGCTATATCGAGGACGGTACCGGGACCTTTCGCCGCGGCAGACCGGACCAGAAAGGCGCGCCGGGCAAGTTGTGCATCTTGCCTGCCGGCCATGAGTCCGCCTGGGTGGTGAACGGCGAGATCCGTCTGGCGCATCTGTATTTCAGCCCGGAACAGTTTGCGTTGGGCTGCGTGACCCTGCTGGATCGCGAGCCACGCGAGATGCAACTGCGGGAAAACACCTTTCTGGAAGACCCCGCACAAGCCGCACGCTTCCGGCAGCTGATTCGCCTGAACTGGGCAGAACCCGGCGAGCGCCTGCTGACCAGCAGCCTGGCGCACGAGATGGTCAGCCATGCGCTGCTCAATCAGGCAGGCCTGCGCGAAGGGCTGCGCCTGAAAGGCGGTCTGGCGCCGCACCTGCGCCGGCATCTGGTGGACTTCATCGAAATGCATCTCGCCGACCCGTTGAGCCTTGGTCAACTGGCCGGCCTGTGTGCGCTGTCGGAATATCACTTCGCACGCATGTTTCGCGAAAGCTTCGGTTTGCCGCCGCACCAGTATCTGTTGGCGCGGCGTACCGAGCAGGCGCGCCAGTTACTGCGCAGCACCGGCAAGCCATTGGGCGAAATCGCGCTGGCTTGTGGATTCGCCAGCGCCAGCCATTTCAGCAACCGTTTTCGTCAGGCCACGGGGGCGACACCGGGTGAGTACAGAACGGCGCTAGGCCAATAGCTGACTCAACGCTGCCAACGGGCTGAGCAGCGCGCCACACCCCGCCAGCGCCAGCACCCAACGCGGCCGGAACGACAGCAAAGCAACCAGTAACACCGCGCTGCCCATGAGTGCAGCGAACCAGTGCACCGTCCCCATCATCCAGCCATGGTCATCAACCGCCGCCCACGACGACAGCAACAGCGCGCTCCAGCCGGCCAGCTTGAGGGCGCGACGCCTCTGTTCAGTCAACGGGCCCTTGAGCAGTTCGCCGTAATGCCGGGCCATGGACAGGCACAGGCACGTAAACCCCACATAGCAGAGCAAGGCCACCAGCAGCATCAGGGCGCCTCCTGCGCAGCAACCGGCAACGAGACGCGGGCGTTTTTATCAGCAGGTACAACCTTGAACTTCAGCGCCGCCCAGCCCAGAAACAGCCCGGTGACCAGCGCCGTCAGGTCAAAGGCCGCCAGTACCCAGTTTCCTGACATTAACGAATCCAGCAGATAGCGACCGCAGATCAGCAGATCGAGCAACGGCAGCCCGGCGAACAGCAGCGCGCCCAGCCCCAGTTGCTCTCGCCATGCATTACGCCCCTTGCGCAGCGCAGCGTGCATGAATGACAAGGCCCAGAACGTGAAGAACACGCTGACCTCCCAATCGGCACGCCCGGCGAATCCGCCAGGCAGCAAGCGATTGGTCCAGAAGAAGCTGGCCACCGCAAGCATCAACCCGGACATGCTGGCAATGTTCAGCACCTCAACCACCCGCAATTCCAGTGGCAGCACACCGGTCTTTGCGTGTTTGAGCTGACGTTTGCCCAGCCACATCACCAACCCGGTGCCGATCATTGCAGTCCCGGCGACACCAAAAATGAAGTACAGCCAGCGCAGCAGCGGCGCGGCGAAATGGCCCACGTGCAGGCCGTACATCCCGCTGGAAATCAGCAACGCCAGCGGCCGCTCAGGCACTTCGTTCGACAGCTCGCCGCTGACACCGCTGAACGTCAGCGCCCCGCCCCGGTCCGGCACGATGCTGCCCTTGTCATCACGCGTCAGCAGAACCGAGGCGCTGCTGTCGCCCGGATTGTTGACGATGACCCGACCGACCTGGCCGATGTCCCATTTCGCGTTCGCAGCGTTGACCAACGGCGCAAGCGCTACCAGCGGCGTAGCGATGCCTTCGCGCTTGACCGTTTCCGGAAACGGATAGGCTTCGCTGTAGAAGGCCTGGACTGTGTCGTACTGGCTGAGGATGCTCGCGGGCATCACCATCGACATGAAGATCACCAGACTGCTGTAGGTGATCATCAGGTGGAACGGCAGCACCAGCACGCCCAGCGCGTTATGCCCGTCCAGCCAGGAACGCTGGCCCTTGCGCAGACGGAAGGTGAAGAACTCCTTGAAAACCTTCTTGTGAATGATGATGCCGGTAATCAGTGCGACCAGCATCACCATCGCGGCGCTGGTTGCCAGCCAGCGGCCCCAGGGATAAGGCATCTGCAGTTGATAGTGAAACCGGTAGAAGAAATCACCACCGCGTGTTTCACGCGCCTGCACCTCGCTGCCGGTCTGCGGATCGAGCAGCTTGCGCACGAAGTTATTGCGCTGGCCCTGCTTGCCCTCGGGCAGCCAGCCGACCACCAGGCCTGGCGTGCGCTGATCGGGCAGACTGATGAACCAGCGCGTGGCCCCGGTTGCATGGCTTTGCAGGTAATGCTGAGCCTGTTGCACGCTGGCGCCTGCATCGAGCGCGCGCACCGGAATCTCCGGCTGCATCCAGTGGGTGATCTCTTCCTTGAAATAGGAAAGCGTGCCGGTCAGAAAAATCGCGAACAGCAGCCAGCCAAACAGCAAGCCGACCCAGGTGTGCAGCCAGGCCATCGACTGGCGAAAACCCTCCTTCACAGTAACCACCGACCGCAGGTGTAGGCCGCCCCCAGCAAGGCACAGGGCGTCAGCACCCCGATCCACGCCTGCAGCGCCGTACGGCAGGCAAAACACCAGAGCACCGCGCCCAGATAGGCGAGAAACGAGAACATCATCCCCGTCACCACCGCTTCGGCGCGAGTAATCGGCAGCCATTGAGCGATGCAGGTGCTGACCAACGAGGCCAGCAGGTAACCGGCAAATACCGCAGCCAGTGCCCGCGAGGCAATGGCAAGGCGATAGGCCGCCGTCACGCCCCTGGCTCTGGCTTTTGCCGTGCGTTTTTGCGGCAGAGGGCGGCTTGCGCTGGTGACATCCATCAGAGGGTCTGCATTGATTCAGGAAACCTGGGAAGCCGTTCATGGGCGACCGGGAAGCGGTCGCAACAAAAGCCGGCGGTATGCGCCATTGATCCTGAACGGGACAAATGAACCGCAATATTAATGATAAATATTCTCATACGCAAAAGAGTCTGCCAGAATCCACGCCATCAATGAGTCCCCGTGGATTGTTCCCCGTGATACCCGTCGCCCACTCCGCTCTCAATCACACTGTCGAAGGCCTGTACAGGGCACACAACGCCTGGCTGACGACCTGGTTGCGACGCAGACTCGGCTGCCCGCACAGCGCGGCAGACCTGGCGCAGGACACGTTCATCAAGGTGCTGGGCGCACGCGATACAGCGCAAATCGTCGAGCCGCGTGCCTTTCTGACGACGATTGCCAAACGCGTACTGTGCAATCACTACCGGCGTCAGGACCTGGAGCACGCCTACCATCAGGCACTGGCCGAACTGCCGGAGCGCGTGGCGCCTTCGGAAGAAGAGCGGGCGATCATTCTCGAAACCCTGGTCGAACTCGATCAACTGCTGGACGGCCTGCCGCCCCTGGTCAAGCGGGCGTTTCTGTTGTCGCAGGTCGACGGTTTGAGCCATGGCCGGATCGCTGCCGAACTGGATATTTCCGTCGCGACGGTCAAGCGCCATCTGCACAAGGCTGCCCTGCGCTGCTATTTCGCCCTATGAATCCGAACAACGAGTCCCTGAATAAATCCGACATCTCGCCTGCCGTGGCACAGCAGGCCGTTGGCTGGCTGCTGGAAATGCAGGAAGGCACGCTGGATGCCCGTCGTCAGCACGCCTGGCAGCTGTGGCTCAATGGCAACGCCGAGCACCAACGGGCATGGGCGCACATGCAGCGGGTCAACCAGCGCTTGAGTGGGCTGTCCTCGCCGCTGGCGTATGCGGCACTCAATGCGCCGAAGTCCGCCAGCCGTCGGCATGCGTTGAAACTGCTGTTGCTGCTCGGCGCAGGCTCGGCAGCGGGCTGGGGCCTGCGCGAGCAGATTGCCCTGCAACCCTTGCTGGCCGACTACGACAGTGGCGTGGGCGAACAGCGCAAAGTGGCGTTGAGCGACGGCAGTCAGGTGCAGTTGAATACTGCCAGCGCGGTGGATGTGCGTTTCGATGCACAACAACGCCTGATCGAACTGCTGCAGGGCGAAATCCTCATGACGGCCTCGGCAGACACGCGTCCGCTGAACCTGTTAAGTGCCGAAGGCACGGTCAGGGCCTCGACCGGCGCCAGTCGTTTCAACCTGCGCCAACTGAATGGGCGCACGCAGTTGGCCGTGTTTGCCGGCGCCCTCGAAATATCCCCTGCCGGAAAGAGCGGCCCCGGTTTGATGCTGCAGGCCAGCCAACAGGTGACGTTCAGCCGTGATGCCTGGGACAAGGTTCGTCCGCTGGACGCAGGCAGTGGTGCCTGGGTGGACGGGATGCTGGTGGCGTCGCGCATGAGGCTGGCCGATTTTCTCGCAGAGTTGAGCCGCTACCGCCGCGGTCGTCTGAATTGCGATGCGAGGGTTGCAGGGTTGCTGATTTCCGGCAGCTACCCGCTGGCCGACAGCGAGCGCATCCTCGACATGCTCGAACTCGCCCTACCGGTGCGCGTGCAGCGCTTCACGCGGTATTGGGTGAACGTGCAGGCGCGGGTTTGATCGTGATTGCTCGTTCCCACTTTTCAGTGCTCATGTGGACATACGCGTCTTGGAGAGCCCGAAATACAGGGCTGACACTACGCTGACTATCGTTCCCACTCCGCGTGGTAGTGCCTTTCGTGACGCTCTGCGTCACACAGCGGTGTTTAGATGTCAGGTGGATTTGCGCTGGCCGGCTAAAATCTTTCAAAAAGCGTGAGCTGTTTTTCGATCCTCGCGTGACAGACAGGGAAAGCCTCTCTCAACCTTCCGGTCAAAGGACTCCCGCATGTCAGCCCGCCCTACTCAACTTTCACCGCTGGTGCGCACATTGCGCCATGTCATTTTCGGCGCGAGCCTTTCGGTCGGCAGTCTGTCGATGGTGCAGGCCGCCGAGGTCGCACCCAAGGTGTATCACATTGCGCCGAGCGAGCTTGAAGCGGCGCTGAACCAGTTCGGTCGTGAGTCCGGCATGCTGATTTCCTATGGTTCGCAGATGACCAGCGGCCTGAAAAGCCGTGGCCTGGAAGGTCAATACACACCCGAGCAGGGCCTGAATGCCTTGCTCGAAGGCACCGGCCTGCAGGCCATGGCCGATGGCAATAACGGCTTCACCCTGCAATCGGCAAATACGGCTGGCGCGCCGATCGAGCTGGGGGTTTCCACGGTGGTCGGTGACTGGCTGGGCGCTGCGCAGCAAACCAACGTTTTCGAACATCCCGGCGCACGTGACGTGATTCGCCGTGAGGAGTTCGAGCGGGTCGGCGCGACATCGGCGCGTGAAGTGCTCAATCGTATTCCGGGCGTCAATGCGCCGGACAACAACGGCACTGGCAGCCATGACATGGCGCTGAATTTCGGCATTCGCGGCCTCAATCCACGCCTGGCGTCGCGTTCTACCGTGTTGATGGACGGTATCCCGGTGCCATTCGCGCCCTACGGCCAGCCGCAACTGTCGTTTGCGCCGATCAGCATGGGCAACATGGACGCAGTCGATGTGGTGCGTGGCGGTGGCGCAGTCCGTTACGGTCCGCAGAACGTGGGTGGCATCGTCAACTTCGTGACCCGCGCGATCCCCGATGCCCCCACTCTCAAGGGCGGCATACAAACCGAGACCAGCCCGTCGTCCAGCCACGACGGTTTCAAGACCACCGGTAACCTGCTGGCAGGTGGCACCGCGGACAACGGCCTGGGCGGCGCGATTCTGTATTCCGGCGTGCGCGGCGGCGACTGGCGCGAGCACAGCGACACCGAAATCGACGACCTGATCCTCAAGGGTAAATACCAGATCGACGACGCCAACAGCCTTAACGCCATGGCGCAATACTACGATGGCGAAGCGCAGATGCCCGGTGGCCTCAGCGTCGCGGACTACAATGCCGATCCGTACCAGTCGACACGCCTGAAGGACAAGTTCTGGGGCCGTCGCACCATGTTCAACTTCGGCTATCGCTACGAACAGGACGCGCGCGTCTTCACCGCCAATACGTTCTTCACCAAGACCCTGCGCAGCGGCTATCTGGATCAGGGTAGCTTCGTTTCCCTGTCGCCCCGCGAATACTGGGTGCGTGGCCTGGAAACACGCTTCTCGCAAGGCTTTGCGCTGGGCGAAACCTGGCATGAAGTCGGCGTTGGCTACCGTTACGTCAACGAGGCCGGTCACGAACTGCGCTATCGCGAGCCGGTCACCGGCGAACTGCCGACCACCGCCAGCCGCAATGACCGCGACACACGCGGAGCGACCGAAGCGCATGCGTTCTACATCGACGACCGCATCGATATCGGCAAGTGGACCATCACGCCGGGCATTCGCTACGAGATGATCGACACCGCGCAGAACAACAACCTGACCAACGCCCGATACCAGGGCGACTACAGCACCGCGCTGCCCGCGTTGAATGTGCTTTACCACCTGACCGACACCTGGAACCTGTACGCCAACACCGAAGGCTCGTTCGGCAGTGTGCAGTACAGCCAGATGCCTAACCGCGTCACCGGCGATGAAGTCAAACCGGAAAAAGCCCGCACCTGGGAACTGGGCACACGCTACGACAATGGCAACCTGCGGGCCGAGATCGGCGCCTTCCTGATCAATTTCGACAACCAGTACGACAGCAACCAGACAAACGACACGGTGATCGCACGCGGCGAGACGCGTCATCAGGGCATCGAAACCAGCGTCAACTATGCGCTGGAGGGCCTTAGCCCGGTGCTGGCCGGCTACGATGTCTACGCGACCTACGCCTTCGTCGACGCCACGATCCGCGAAGACGGCCCGAACAAGGGCAACCGCGTGCCGTTCTCGTCAAAGCACAAGGGCACCATGGGTGTCAGCTACACCGAAGGGCCGTGGAAGCTCAATTTCGACAGCTCCTTCCAGAGCGACCAGTTTGCCGACAACGCCAATACCTCAGCTGAAAGCGCCGACGGCAGCACCGGCAAGATCCCTGGATACATGCTGTTCAGCACCCGCGCCAACTACGACTTCGGCCCGCAACTGTCTGACCTCAACGTCGCGGTCGGGATGAAGAACATCTTCAACCGCCAGTACTACACCCGCTCGTTCGACGACAACAACCGCGGCAAATACGTCGGCGAACCGCGCACGGTGTACGTACAGACGTCGGTCGCGTTCTAGTTTCGGACGCCAGAGCGCAAGAAAAGTGTTCTCCCGGACACTTCTCGTTCCTTACGCTTCGCATGGGAATGCCGTTCCGGACGCTCTGCGTCCGCTGCTGATTCGCAGCCTCGCGGCAAGGCATCCTTTTTTTGCTGCGAAATATTTCTTACACATTGGGGTTGAATTGTCAGGCCATTGCCGCCAACACTGTGAATGAGCGCAAACGAAAACGATTCCGACAGGAATCATGCAGTCCAGCCTCGCACGAGCAAGCCCTAATAAGGATTAACTATGCAAATCCAGGTCAATAGCGATAATCACATCGAAAGCAGTATCCGACTGGAGGAGTGGGTTCGTACCACCGTTGAAAGCACGCTCGAACACTACGATGAAAACCTGACCCGCGTGGAAGTCCACATCCGCGACGAAAACGGCGACAAGCCTGGCCCGCACGACATCAAGTGCCAGATGGAAGCTCGCCCTAAAGGACACCAACCCATTTCTGTTTCCCACAAGGCTGATACGGTAGATCAGGCTGTGGATGGCGCTGCTGTAAAACTCGATCACGCCCTCGAGCATCTGTTTGGCAAACTGCGCGGCAAACGAGGCGCCGCACCGATCATTGCCGAACAGGATGAAGATCCGGTCAGCCCGGACGCGCTGCTCGAAGAAGAATTTCTGGAAAAAGAGCAGGAGAAAGAAGCCGCTCGTCTGACCTGATGCTTCACTGACACGTTTTGCAAGAAAAGGGCGAACCGGCGACGGTTCGCCCTTTTTGTTTGCCACGGGCCGGCAAGCGCACCACAAACGGTCGCTGCACAGTTTTGGCCACCTTGACCCTTCCCTCACCTCGCAGCCATTTTGATCGCTGGGTGCCGTCCATCGAATTTAACAGCCAGCGCCGAGCAGCCCGAGCGCTGCACCTGACCGCCATCGGCGAGCAAAAATCATCCCGCGTCCCCTCGATGAGGGTGCGGGTCTGCCGTTCATACCGACAGGTGTTCAACACTCACCCAGCCACTCCGCAGCACAACGCTCAACGTCAGAAACTGGACAGTGGGCGATTACGGTTTCGACCCCGTCTTTACGAATCTCTGACGTCAAGATTCGGTTGTCGGAGTGTCAGACAATCACTCGAAAAAGTCATGAGCAAAACGCTTTCGCGAGAGGAGCAGGCCATGTACGGGAGCTGTTTTTCGCCCGCTTTGGAGAGCACTTTTTTCAACCCGACTGACCGGCTCGTCCTGCAGCAAAGCCAACCAGGAAGCGACTGCGCAGTGCTCCCGCTCGGCGGCTTCTAGCGCATCGCCCCTGCAATATGGCCCGAACCATGCAAAGCCCTGTAGTACGCGCCACGAGGCAGGCCATCAGGACGGCCACTTTCTGGCGCGGACTGAACGTCGTGAATGCGTCAAAGCTTCTCGAAAAGAAACCCTGTCATCAACGCGGAAGACGACAGCAACCCCGTCAGCACCCAGCGCAGGAGTAACGCAACCGCTGATCAGTCGTCGAGAACCAAAAGGACTACTACCCGGTCAACTTATGCAGACCATTGAGCAGGTGAATGATATGGACAATCCTTTTCAGATGATCACGGACACGTTTCACCCCGACTATCGGGTGAATCTGAGCATTCAAGGGCTGGACGGCAGCATCATGCTGACCTTGTCCAACGAATGCGGCGTCGTTGCCAAGCGTTTGATCAGCGCTGCCCAACGCAATGACCCACAACGCCTGCGCAAGCTGATAGAAAGCGTGCAATTCGGCATCGCTATCGAACGTGGCGACAGCGCGATCAAGATCCTTGCAGCGCTGACCGACGGCGCGACCCTGAAAAAGGCACCTGTCCCGGCCAATGGTCTGTGGCCGCAGAGTCAGGCAACGGCCAGTGCCGGGGTCTGATGCACCGGCCCCTCCCCTCTATGCAGTGCCGTTGTCGGCGCTGCATAGAGCAAAAACAGATTGATGCCGTTCAATACCCTCCAGCCTGCCTGATCGGGCTTTCCCCCCAGTAAAACCGGCCTTTCGCTACCATCCCCCCTCCCTCCTCTTCAGCAAAAGTACAGATACATCCTGCTACAACAATCCTTGCGCAGAAACATTCGAGCGACTGGGCACTGAGTTCAGCGCCACTGCACCTGCGGGTGATTCCGAGGAGGCAACATGTATTTACGTTATGGGGTATTGATCGCATCACTTGCGATAGCGTCAGGCTGTGTCGAAGAGCGTGTGGTCCATGAACGATCGCATGCCCATCATGAATACGTCGAAGAAGTGATCGCGCCGCAACCGCCACCGGAACGCGTTGTCGAGGTGGAACCGGCCCCTCGTCCCGGCTATATATGGGCACGCGGTTACTGGCACTGGAACGGCCAGCGATTCGTGCCGGTACATGGCCACTGGGAAACCGAACGACCCGGCTATCACTATGTGCATCCGCACTGGGAAAGCGCTGGTGACGGCTGGCACTGGCGTGCCGGGGTCTGGCTGAACTGATTGCCTTCTTCTATAAGCAGCGTGCTGGCGGCATCGTGCACAGATGCCGCCGCTGCCTCGATCAGATTTCGCCCTTTTCTTCCGTCACCGCGCCTTTGACGGTGCTGGACGAATCGGGAATCTTCGCCGACGGGTATTTGTACGACGCATAGCGCACTACCAGAATCGCAAACGCCAGCAACAGAATGCCGCCACACAGGTAGATGATGCCGATGTCCGGTGGGTTGTGATGGGACACGTCGGAAATCAGCAGGCGGGTCAGTGCAGTGATCGCAACATAGATCAGGAAGCGCACGGGCATGTGGTTGGTCTTGAAATAAATCCCGGTCATCGCCCCCAGCTCGAGATAGATGAACAGCAGCAGGATGTCATCGACCGTGACGTTGCCTTTCTCGACCATCCCCAGAAATGCAACCACTGACGCCCAGGCAGTGATCGCGCCGATCGCGAACAGCGCCAGAAAGTGGAAGCTCTCCACACACAGGTTGCCCAGTGACTCGGCCTGCGCATGCACGCGGTGTCTTATCTTTACTGCCCATTTGTTCCCCATGACGCTTACCTCTGAACCTTCGTTTATGCCGACCGGATGATGCCGGGTACTCGTGACACCCTTGTGGCCTGCTTTTTAAAGCAGGAACAGGGCCATAGGCTATGGTTGAGAGCGCGGCGGGTTGTCGCAAGGCACATTTGCAGCGCAAAAAAGATGCGTAAACGCCACTATTCAGGCAGGGCTTGATTGGCACATGGCTTTTACTGTATAAAAACACAGTAATCGAGAAATCGCTTTCGCTGTTGCGTCGCAGGCCAGCTTCCCTAAAGGTCTTCACGCAGTGCCCCGCTACACCTGACCGGCGCGCTGGTCATGCACGATCAATGCTTTGCATACCCGCTGGTCAGAGCACAAAGCGCTGAACGCCCGGGTCTAGCCCTTTCAACACTGGATAAGACGACGAGGCCAAAATGGCTGTTGAAACCCTTTACCGCAGTACCCGCGATCTGGAGACTACTTTCGTGGACCGTAAACTCGCCGATGCGCACGACCAAATGCTCGAGCTGGCCGAGCTTCTCACCGACGTCCTGATCAAGAACGTGCCGGGGATCTCGGAGAAGCATGCAGAGGATGCGAGCATTTACATGGCGAAGAATCGCGCCGTGTTCGCAGCGGCGTTCAAGAACAACGCGACCGCGCTCAGCGAGCTGTCGGAACCGGCCGAGGCGAAAGGCTGATTTCGCTGTGAGCTGCGACTCCCCTCATGCGAGGGGGTCGCCAATCATTCTCATTTAATGGCTGGGCAATCGTCCGTATTGCTGCTACAACTCAATACTGTATATGCCGTACAACTTGAACAGCATCTAAGCGAACTCCTAACCTCCCGCCCGCTCGTCAGCGTGTCAAACTCGACACCTAATCAAAGTTGCTAACCGTCATTATATTAGCGTCATTTTTGTGAACCCCTTCTCTCTTCCCGTCATTAAACAGGCGTCAGGATTCTGCTGTAGTGACGCCCGCCTCAGCGCCACTACTTTGTTGGAACTTTTTGCCATCACTCATAACTACGCGTGGCAAACAGGCATTCAAAACAGCTGGAAAAACGTTCCAACCCCCCCTCAAAAGCCCCGAATTCATTGACCAAAAGGCCCTTCCTAAAAAATTTAACCCTGTACTGACCGTGGTGAAATTCTAAAGTTCATACTCATTGTTACTTTGAAAAATACTTAATAAAACATTTTGCTTTATTATCCTGTTCTGTTAATAATCCCGACAACTCCGGGTAACAAGGCATATTGCTACATTCACACTGAAGTGAACATCGAGCCACAAACTCCGATCTTTCCGCCCGAGAAACTCATCAACTCGCTAGCTGACCAAGCTGTTCTCAGCCTGGTTCTTGCTGCTGTGCGACGCGCTAGGTGCGCGGGAGGAAATAATGGCTGGTCTGCACCCCAGAATGAAGGTCCTTTCCATTTTCGGTACTCGTCCGGAGGCCATCAAAATGGCTCCCCTGGTCAGAGCACTGGCTGCAGAGCCAGGTATCGACTCAAGAATCTGCATTACCGGGCAGCATCAAAGCATGCTGCAACAGGTGCTGGACATGTTCGAGCTCAAAGCCGACTACAGCCTCGATGTGATGCGCCCCGATCAGACACTGAACTCGCTGACCGCTGCGCTTTACGCGGCGATCGACCCGATTCTGGACGAGCTGAAGCCGGACAAAGTGCTGGTTCACGGCGACACCACATCAGCCATGGTGGCGGCCATGTCGGCCTTTCATCGCCGCATCCCCATCGGCCACGTCGAAGCCGGTCTGCGTACCGGAGACATCCGTCAGCCATGGCCTGAAGAGATGAACCGTCGTTGCATCGATCTGATTTCCGATCACCTGTTCGCTCCCACCGCCGAGTCGCGCCGCAACGTGCTGGGCGAGCGTTTGCAGGGCATTTCGTTCGTGACCGGCAATACCGTGATCGACGCCCTGCACCTGACCGCGCAACGAATCGACAGCAACCGTCAGCTGCGCCATGCCCTTGATCGTCAGTTTTCGTTCCTGGTGCCCGAGCGCAGGGTGTTGGTGGTGACCGGTCATCGTCGCGAGAATTTCGGCGACGGCTTCCTGAATATCTGCAAGGCGCTGGGCGAGCTTGCCAGACGCGACGACATACAGATCGTCTACCCGGTGCACCTGAACCCCAACGTACTGGGGCCGGTGACCGAACACCTGGGTGAGCTGCCCAACGTGCACCTGATCAAACCGCTGGACTACCTGTCGTTCGTGCGCCTGATGCAACGCGCTCACGTCATCCTCACCGACTCCGGTGGCGTGCAGGAAGAAGCGCCGTCGCTGGGCAAACCGGTATTGGTCATGCGCGATGTCACCGAGCGCCCGGAAGCGGTCGCGGCAGGCACCGTGCGCCTGGTGGGCACCGAAACGGACGCCATCATTCGTGGCGTGAACGCCCTGTTTGACGATGATGCCCTGTGGCACAACGCCTCCCGCTCGGCCAACCCTTATGGCGACGGCAAAGCCAGTTCACGGATCGTCGATGCGCTGATGGGCCGTCCGGTGGATGAGTTTGTCGCCGAGCTGCCGCGTCAGCGCCAGGACTCGATGGACAGGCACATGGATACACGAATCAAGCCGCAGCACGAACATGCGGAGTTGCGCTCGATGGCCAGCTAGCACAACGGTCGCGCAGATAGCGCAGACACACCCTAAAAAATCCGCAGGAAGCAGTCCGCAAACAATACGGGCACCCGGTTCAGACCGAGTGCCCGAAAAACGTTGTAGCAGACCGGCAGCCTGTATCAAGACCCAATGGCCTTGAGCCTTTACCGAGATCTGCACGATGAAATCTTCCGTTGCCGTAAACATGGGCGCGTTTGGCGTACTTGCCTGCGGGATGAGCCTGCTGGCTCTGATGCCTGCATTCGCCCTGGCTGCCGACAGCCCGCTGACCCAGGCGATCAACCGCATCACTGCCGACAATCGCCAGGAGCGCGTGGTCGAGCTGAGGGAGCTGGGTATTGATCGTCCGATCATCCTCAATGCCACCGACGCCCGCCGCGAGCTTTACCTGCCGGTGCCAGCCAATGTGCCGCTGACCGAGGCCACGCTGAATTTCGATGCCAGCTACCTGAACGGCGAGGCAGGCCGCAACACGCTGCTGCTGTCGCTGGACGGTTATCCGGTACGTGCGCTGGGCCTCAATGAAGAACAGGGCAACGCCAGTGCGACGCTGGGCGTCGACAAGGCAGCGCGCGAAAACGGCTCGGTGCGGCTGGGGATTGCCTGGTCGTCGGTGATCTCGAAAGTGCTCTGCGAAGACGAACGCGCGATCGGCAACGTGTTGCGCATCGATCCGCACACGCGCCTGACGTACAGCTATGACGCCAGCCAGTTGCAGGACGTCGGCGCGGTATGGAACGCACTGCCCGGCAAACCCGGCCTGCTGGTCGCACCCGGCACATTGTCGAACGCCAGCTACGATGCCGCCTGGCGTCTGGGCGTAGCGCTGGAACGCATCGGCAAGCAGGCACGCATTCTGCCGTTCCCTGCGGTGCAGGACAGCGTGGACCTGAGCGGCCTGACTATTCCGGCTGAACTCAAACAGATTCCGGCGTTTGCAGGGCTCGAAGGCAAGGGCCAGTACACCCTGCGCGACCCGGCGGAAATCGGTGCATTGCTGATGCTCGGCCAGACACCTGCGTTGCAGGCCGACCTGGCGATCAGCGATCCGCAGTTGCTCAAGGCAATCGACGACGCCATGGACGCTCTCCAGGCGCAGGTGCAGGGTCTGGATGCTTCGGCGGCCAGCGCACTGGGCCAATGGCGCGAACGCCACATCAAGAAGCCGCTCGCCAACAGCACCGGGGATGACGTGAGTCTGGCCCTGCTGGGCAATCGCGCACTGCTGATGATCAAGCCGGAGTCGGCCGACAAAGCTATCGGCCTGTTCAGTTCGGCGTGGAACAAACTGGCGCGCAATCGCCAGCTGACCATCGGCGAAGAGGCCGCCATGCCCCTGAGCGAAGACGGTCGCGTCGCACTGACCCGCCTGGGCGGCAAGCCCGGCACGGTGGATGTGCTGGCAAAAACCGACTGGAGCGCCTCGTTCCCGCTGGGCAGCGTTGCCTATGACGGTCGTGTACCGGTGACTGCGATGATCGATATCGCTGCCGCCCCCGGCGCATCGGGTACCCCGCCGGTTGCCACGCTGTTCCTCAACGATTACCTGATCGGCGCGATGCAACTGACGGCCGATGGCAAGAAAGAGCGCATCGAAGCTCGCATTCCGCAGTACGCACTGGCGGCGCAGAACGTACTGCGCGTGTCCTTCCAGCGTCAGCCGGTCAGCAACCAGTGCCTGGAGACGCCGCAGGCGTTCCCGATCTCGGTATTGCCAACCAGCCACATCGTGCTGGACAAGGTCACGCCTGACGAAAACTTCTCGGGCATGGCGGCACGCTTCGCCACCGACACGCAGATCATGGTGCCCAAGGGCTACCTTGAGCACCCGGCCAGCAGCCTGCCGCAAGTCATCCGTATCGCCAGCGCCTCCGGCGTCTCGCCATTGCGCGCACAGCTCAGCGTCAGCGATGACGCCAGCGTAGCCGTAACCCCGGCCAAGTCTTTCCTGGCCTTCGAACTGCCCATCAAGGACGGCGCCGAGTCGGTCAAGGCCAGCAACGACGGACACCTGCTGATCAACCACAAAGAGCAGACGCTGCTCGACCTCAAGTCGCTCAACCACCTGGCTTCGCTGCAAGTGATCGAAGCTGGCGGCCAGCACGGCATGATCTATCGCACGCTGGGCGGTCAGACCCCGGTTTTCGAACGTCCGGTACTGCTGGAACGTGGCAACGCCGCAGTGCTGGCTGACAGCGGCCCGATCGCTACCTTCGACGCCAAGGACCCGACCGGCAGCAAGATGATCGAGGAGGAGGAAAGCACTGGCATCGACGCCTGGCGCAAACCTTCGCTGCTGTGGCTGATCCCCGGCGGCATCGTACTTTTTCTCATTCTGTTGCTGGCTGGCCGTAGCGCCCGTCGCAATCGCTCGTAACAGGCCGCCACAATGACGTCGCTCTATTGGCCTTACTGGCTGGCCCATTACTACAGCGTGCTGGAAGTCGCGACGATCGTTGTCGGGCTGATCATCCTGGTATCGAGTATCGATGACCTGTTCATCGATATCTGGTACTGGTCGCGGCGGCTGTACCGCAAGTTCACCGCCGAACGCCGCTACCGGCCACTGACTGCAGAGCAGTTGATTGCCCGCGACGAGCAGCCGCTGGCGATCATGGTCCCGGCCTGGCTGGAATACGACGTCATCGCGCCGATGATCGAAAACATGGTGTCGACGCTCGACTATCAGAACTACGTGGTGTTCGTCGGCACTTACATCAACGACCAGCGCACCATCGATGAAGTGGAGCGCATGCGTCGCCGCTACAAGCAGTTGCACCGCGTGGAGGTGCCGCACGCCGGCCCGACCTGCAAGGCCGACTGCCTGAACTGGGTGATCCAGGCGATTTTTCTGTACGAGAAGACTCATTCCGTACAGTTCGCCGGGACCATCCTGCACGACAGCGAAGACGTGCTGCACCCGCTTGAACTGCGCCTGTTCAATTACCTGCTGCCACGCAAGGACATGATCCAGTTGCCGGTCGTGTCGCTGGAACGCAACTGGTACGAATGGGTGGCCGGCACCTACATGGACGAGTTCGCCGAATGGCACGGCAAGGACCTGGTGGTACGCGAAAGCATGACTGACACCGTGCCTTCGGCTGGCGTCGGCACTTGTTTCTCGCGACGTGCGCTGATGGTGCTGGCGGATGAAAACCAGAACCAGCCGTTCAATACCGAAAGCCTGACCGAGGACTACGACGTCGGCGCGCGATTGGCGAAATACGGCATGCAGGCGATCTTCGTACGTTTCCCGGTGCAATTTCGGGTGCTGCGCAAATCGTGGTTCCGCAAGCCTTATGAATCGACGCTGGAAATGCCGCTGTGCGTGCGCGAGTTCTTTCCGGACACCTTCCGCACCGCCTTTCGCCAGAAAGCGCGCTGGACGCTGGGTATCGGCTTGCAAGGCTGGGAGCAAATGGGCTGGACCGGCTCGCTGGCCAATCGATACCTGCTGTTTCGGGACCGCAAGGGTGTGGTCACGTCATTCGTCAGCATCCTTGCTTATGCCATCCTCATTCAGTTGCTGGCGCTGATTGTGCTGCGCTCCAGCGGAGTCTGGAACACCAGCTTTCCGACACCTTTTGAAACCACCGGGCTGATTCAGTATCTGCTGGTGGCCAACGGCATCGCATTGCTGTGGCGGATCCTGCATCGCTGCTACTTCACCACTGTGCTTTACGGCTGGCAGCACGGTTTGCTGTCGATACCGCGCATGGTGGTCGGCAACTTCGTCAACTTCATGGCTGCGGCGCGGGCCTGGCGGATGTTTCTGGTGGGCAAGGTGCTCAACCGCAAGCTGGTCTGGGACAAGACCATGCACGACTTTCCGTCTTCCGATCTGATTGCCGTCGCACCCCGCCGCCTGGGCAGCGTGCTGCTGTCCTGGCAAGCCATCAACGACGAAAAACTGCAGACCGCACTGGCTGAACAGCAAACCCGTCAGGTGCCACTGGGCAGGATTTTGCTTAGCCACGGCTGGCTCGACGATGAAACCCTTGCTGAGGCCATCGCTTTTCAGAACGACCTGCCGCGGGTGTTCGACATCGCCAGCAAGCGTGCCGACAGCCGTGTGCTGGCCGATGAGTTCTGCCTGCGCTGGCGTGTCGTGCCGTTGCAGATGAATGCGCTGGGTCGCCAGGAAATTGCAGTGGCCAGTCCGCTGCCGCCTGATGGCCTGCAGCAGATTACCCAACAGCTGGGTGCCGAGCCGGTGCAGTTGATTGCCCGTGAAAGCGACATCGTCGCGCAGTTGCGTCAGCTTCAGGTGGTCGAGGGTCAGCCGCTTCCAGCCAGAGCACCACTGCTGGGCGATCTGCTCATCGAGCAAGGCCTGCTGGACCGCGACGTGTTCCAGAAAGCCATGCTCGGCTACCGCCCGCATGTGCATGGCCGGATCGGCGATTACCTGGTCGACATCGGCGTGCTGCCCAGAGAAACCATCGAACAGGCTGTGGCACGTCAGCACAACCATTACCGATCTGACGATCAAACGGAGCAGCCACTATGAAGCGCCCCTTCATCCTGTCGCTGCTGGTGAGCGGCCTGGGTCTTGTTGCACCGCTCAGCCAGGCGGAGACACTGCCCCTGCCGTTGACCGGACCCGCCTATGCCATCGCCAACGAAGCCTACATGGCCTACAACCGCAAGGACTACGACCTGGCCATTGCCAAAGCCAACGAAGCGTTGCGTCAGCGCGGTGACGCTCAGCAGTTGCGTGACCTCATTACGTTGGCCGAACGCGACAAGTACCGCCGCGATCACCCGCAACGCGCTTACAAGACAAGGCCCAAGCCTGGCTACCTGGAAGGCAATCAGGCGCTACGCGCCTATGCCAGGCACGACTACGACGGCTCGGCGAGTCATGCGCGCAAGGCCATTGCCCAGGCACCGAAGAACCTTGATTACCGCATGATGCTGATCGAGGCGCTGCAACGTCAGCAGCGTCTGGATGAAGCACAAGCAGCCATCAACGACGCCGAGCAGGCACTGGGGCCGCAACAGGTCCTGACGCGTCGTCGGCAGGCGATTCAGGAGCAGGTAGCGGTCGACAAGGCAGCCACCGGCTATAAGGCACTGGCACGCGGCGATAACGACACCGCAGTCAGCGAGGCGCGGGAGGCTGTGCGCAGTTTTCCGAAACAGATGGCCTACCGGAAATTACTGGTCAGCGCCCTGATTGCCCAAGGGCAGTATGCCGAAGCGCGCTCTGCGGCCACCGAAGCGCTGGCGCTGAATGGCAACGACGCCACCCTGCTCGTCCAGCGCGGACAAATGCGTCAACGCCTGGGCGATCAGGACGGTGCACGTCAGGACTTCGGCCAGGCCATGGCGGTTGGCAACCTGCCCCTGCGTGAACAGGCCTCGTTGTATGCCGCCATGGGCCAGCCGAGTGAGGCGCTGCAACGTCTGCAGCAAGCTCGCGATGCAGGCCAACTGCAACCCGGCGATGAAGTGCAGATTGCCTATTTCCTCAGCCAGGCGGGCGATGATCAAGGTGCGCTGGATACCTTCAAGCGTGTTGACCGTCAGTCCGGTCTCAAGCCCCGCGAAGTACAGGATGCCGCCTACAGCGCGATGCGCACGTCGAACGATGCGCAGGCCATCGCCTACTTCAAGCGCGTGCTCGATTATCAGCAGACCGGCGATCTGCAGATGCCCGCGCAACAGGTGTTCGACACGCGACGCGCCGTCTCTGATCTGTCCCGTGAATGGGGCCTGACCAACACCACGACTTATCGGGGTGCCAGCACCAGCAGCGGCCTGAGCGGCGCACCCGGCGGCAGCAATGACAGCGTGCAGAACAGCACCGAAGTGTTCTGGCGCCCCTTCGGTTACCGTAACGCGCGCTTCGTCGAGCTTTACGGGCGTATCACCGACACGCTGTGGAGCAAGGAAGGCGACTCCGACACAGGCGCGGACGCCTTGCAGGGCGCGCTCGGTATCCGGGTCAAGCCGTTCAGCGCAGTCAACGTGATCGGCGCCTTCGAACGCACCTTTCCGCTGGGCAACTCAAACGCCGACGGCGACTGGCTGGTGCGCCTGGGCTACGGCTCGAGCATCGGCACCGACCTGCGCGTCGATGTACCGAGCTGGTGGACTTCGCAGCTGTACGCTGAAGGCGGGCGCTATCTGCAGGACAAGCGCAACTACTTCAACAGTGAGTGGCAGGTCGGGCGCAGCTTCCGTCTGGACAGCATCAGCCCGCGGCTGGTGGTGTTTCCCCACGTGGTCGCCGCAGTGGACTACGATTCAAAAATGCGCAGTGAGGTCGACAGTCTCGGCCGTAGCAGCACATCATCGGGTAATGCTGGCGGGCTTGGTGTCGGTACGGGCGTGCGTTACTGGTTCCGCGAGGATAAATACAAGGCGCCGCAGTCGTATGTCGACTTCTCCGTGCAGTATCGCGAGAAAGTGTTTGGCGATGACCGCGCAGAAGGCGTTTTCGCACGCATGACGTTCTCGTGGTGATCCACGCCCGTCATCCATCAGGGAGTAATGTTTGAAGGCTCTGGCCGCACTGCTGCGACAGGCGACACTGGTCAAGACCTCGCTGGCCGCCTTGCTGGTCGGGGCAATCGCCCTCGGCACCAGCGAGCTGTATGTGCTGATTCAGCCCAAGGGGCCGGGCGTGGTCGGCATCGTCTGGCAACCGGATAACGCAACGGTAGGCATAAGCGGTAACTGGGACAGGCTCGGCGCACGGCAATTGCTCGTGCAGTGGACGGCGGTCGATGATCAGTCGTTCATACCGGGCACCTCGATGGCCAGTGTGCCGGTGTTGCCGGACTGGACACGCATCGGCAAGGAGCCCTGGGCGCAGGAGGTGATCCTCGGGCTGGCCGGGTACTTCAGCGAAACCCGCTCACGGGACAATATCGAGCAACTGGCGGTGCTTTCGGCACAACTGGCCAAGGTGAAAACGCCGCTCAATGTCACCGGCTGGTACTTCCCCGCCGAAGTCGATCCCAGCTGGAGTCGTGCCAAGGAGTTACCCGCTCTGCTGGCGAAACTGCCCAGACCGTTGTGGATCAGCGTCTACGACGGCGCCAATATCGGGCCCGCCGCCACGGCGGACTGGCTGAAAACCTGGCTGCCGGACGATATCGGCGTGTTCTTTCAGGATGGCGTGGGTGTCTATGCACGCACCGCTCCGGTCGCCCGGACCTACGCCGACGCCCTGCGCCAGCGGCTGGGCAAGAATCGCGTGAGAATCATCGTCGAAGCCTTTCGCCCGCAGCTAGGCGGCGGCTTCCGCCCGGCAACGGCGGCCGAACTGAAACCGCAGATCGCCGCCTTCGATGGCTATCCGCTGTATCTGTTCGACGGTCCGCACTATGTGACACCCGACCTGATAGAAGCCCTGAACAAGTAGAAACAAGTGGCGCTGGACGAAATTCGCGCACAGGGCTACAAAGAGTCTTCGCACTGGATTTCGAGCCGCACGGAGTGGTCCATGACGCCACGTCAGCATTGCCTGGCCTGCCTGCAACAGACACCGCCCTCGGTGTTTGAAGCTGCGTTGTGGGTGTCGAGCGAACATGACGCGCACTTCGCGTGGCATGAGGTGATGAGCGAAATGGATCGGTTGCAGCGCCAGATAAACGCGGCGCTGCCTGTTCTGCCTGCGCCTGAACTCGCCCAGCCGCTGTTGCGCCAACTCAACGCCCTGGGTTTTCAGCAGGATGACTGGAACCCTCCCAAACCCGATTCGGCCCTTTTGCACAAGATCCTGGAGCAGCGTCGAGGCCAGCCACTGGGGCTGGCAATGATCGCGCTGGAGATCGCGCGGCGCCTGGACATCGCCATGGAAGGCGTTAACTTCCCGGGCCACTTCCTGTTGCGCGTGCCGGGTGCCGATCACCTGCTCGACCCCTGCAGCGGGCGCAGGCTCTATCCAGCCGACTGCCGCGAGCTGTTGATCAGGCAGTTCGGCCCGACCATGCAACTGCGCGCCGAGCATATGACACGTGCCAACCCGACCAGCATGATGCAACGGTTGTCGCGCAACCTGCGGCACCTGCACCAGATCAACGATAACGTTCTCGCGGCGCTCAAGGATGCAGACCTCATCGTCGAACTGGGCCAGGCCACCAGCAGCGATCACGTGGCTCGCGCCAGTCTGTACCAGTATCTCGAATGCCCACAGGCCGAACGCTTCGATCTGGAACGCGCGCTGCTGCTCAGTGAAGACCCACTGCAAAGACTCCAGCTCGCCGAGCGCCTGAGCCGCTTGCCGGCAAACCATCGCGTTCATTGAGCACCCTGCTCATTCGCTGCGAATTGTTACCTGCCGGGTAATGCTGCATATCCTGCGCGGGGATTTTTCAGACGCGTGATGGCGGTTAACCTGCGCGCGTTAAATCGACGTGGATTTGCAAGCTCCCTTGATCCTGCGTTTTGTTTGGCCGCCGTGCAGGTCTCTGTGCAGCGGCCTTTTTTATTGCCCACAGTTTTTAACGCGCTGCGCGTTTACGCCGTGCAACGTGCCTCAGCCCTTGGCATTCGGCGTTCTTTTGATCAGCCCCTTGCTTTCCATGTCCTTGATCTTGCGCATCTCGTAACTGTCACCCGACTCGGCAAACACCTGAAGATTCTGCAGGATATGGATGGTCTTGATGTAGTCAGGCAAGAGCACATTGGCGTATGGATCACCGCTCAGCGCTTTCTCTTTCATGTCGATGATCCGATTGGCAAAAAACTCCAGCGCGTTGATCTCCTTGCTGGGGTCGACCAGTTTGCCGTTCTTGTCGAACTCATCGCCTGCGCGACTCATCAGCTCGGCGGTGTGATTATCGATCATGCCGAACTTGTACAGGATCATCCCCGCTTTGTTGAGATCCTTGGGGGTTATCTGTTCGGGGTTGAAGCCCTTGAACAGCGGTTTCATCTTGCGCTTTTCCATCGCCAGGGAATTGAGCGCAATCGAGTTTTCGCCCACCTCCTGAAGCACTTGGGTTACCTGTGCCGCAGCCTTCTTGACCTTGACGCGTTCAGGAGGCGCCGCGATGTTTACCGGCGGAAAGTCGCCCCATATTGATTTGCCCATGTGTCACTCCAGATATGAATGTGTTCGAACTTCATATCGGGGCCAGCACGGCATGATTGATAGGCGTGAAAAAATCCATACCTACCTTACCGCGTCACAAGACAGCACTTACATAACTCGGTGAAACTTCTCACACATAATCAAGCCGTCAGCGTGAATAAGCGCGCACGCTCAACTGATAACCGCGGTCTTGCAGCAACGTCCAGAGGCTGTTTATTTAACGTACTTCTGCAGGTTGGCCATCATTTCCTGCAACGCCTCGCCAGTGTCGGCAGGGTGCGCAGCGTTGGCAAAATCACCAATCGCCTGCCACTGCGCCGCAACGTCTTCAGGGCTGAAACCTGTGTGCGGGTCGAAACAGGCTCCCTGACTGCGCTGCCAACGGACCTTGCCGATCCAGCCACCACCCACTTCGAACAACTCGCCACTGCTTTGGCATTGTTCGCTGCACAGGTACACCACCAACGGGCTGACCAGTTCGGGTTTGAGCAGCTCGAAAACATTGGCGGGGATCAGCCCCTCGGTCATGCGTGTACCGCCCGTCGGCGCTATGGCGTTGACGAAGATGCGGTGCTTGCGACCTTCCAGCGCGAGGGTGTGGGTCAGCCCGTAAAGCCCCAGCTTGGCCGTCGCGTAATTGGCTTGCCCGAAGTTGCCGTAGATACCGGACGTCGATGACGTGAAGATCACCCGCCCGTCATTCTGCTCGCGCAGATAAGGCCAGGCGGCATGGGTGACTTTGTAGGCTCCCTCGACATGGACGCGATAGACCAGGTCCCAGTCGGCGTCCTCCATGTTGGCGAAGGTCTTGTCACGCAGAATGCCAGCGTTGTTGACCAGCACATCGATGCGCCCGAATGCGTCCAGCGCATGCTGCACAATGCGGCCGCCCTCGGTCACCGAATCATGGTTGGCTATCGCAGTGCCGCCTGCCGCGCGAATCTCGGCCACCACGAGATCGGCGGCAGACGCGCTGGCCCCTTCGCCATGCGCCGAACCACCCAGGTCGTTGACCACCACTCGCGCGCCGTGTTTCGCAAACAGCAGCGCATGAGCCCAACCCAGCCCCCCCCCCTGCGCCGGTCACAATCACGACTTTATCGTCAAAACGCACTGACTCGCTCATCGCTGGCTCCATGCCTCAAGAATACGTTGCGATGAGTGTCGTCCACGCCCTGCACGGCCACAATCAACACCCGCAGTGCGGAATCATTCCCCATAAAGGAGCGCGATATTTTCAGCCCAGGTGCTTGATGAACGCTTCCAGCCACGGCTCGGCGTCGGTTTCCGGGGTGACGCTTTCACTTCCGTCCAGACGCAACATGTCCTGTACTTCGCTAACGCCCAACTCAACGAACAGTTCACGCATCTGCTCACCGCCGGCGCAAAAGGTGTCTCCGTAACTGGCATCGCCCAGTGCAATCACCCCGCCAGGCAATCCACGCAGTTGGCCTGGCAGATTGTCGCGCAGCGCTGCATAAAGAGGCATGAGGTTGTCGGGCAACTCGCCCATCCCGGTAGTCGACGTCACAGCAAGCAGCGCCTGAGGCTCGAAGGCCAGCAGCTCCGGCAACATGAGGCGCGGATTGACGAGGGTCTCATGGCCGGCGGCACGCAACAGTGCGGCGGCGTGTCTGGCAACTTCCTCGGCCGATCCGTAGACCGTTCCACACACGATGGCGACTTTCATGGTTATTCCTGCAGCAGCTTAAAAAAGTGAAACATTATGCCTTAGAATGCCGTCTGAATTTTCTACGGACCATTCTGCCTTCGGATCTGCCCGAAGAAGCACAGCAGAGTTGAAACACTTGAATGAAAAAATATGACGGATGGCCAGAACACTTTGCGGAATCAATGGTCTTTGTTCTCAATAACCGGTTAGACCGAGCCTCCGCCCATGCAACCTGATTCACTTCTCACCCAGGCTGAGCTGGATTTTATCCAGAGCATGCAGCGCAACCCCCAGTTGAACGTACGTGACAGTACGCGCAGTCTGCTGGTCAATGGCGGCATCCAGATCCAGGATCTGCTGACGAAGCTGGCCGCTCATGAGCAGGTCACGATCCATGCGCAGTTCGAGAATCAGCAGATGAACTTCCCTCTGCATCTGGTCGAGGACGAATTCCACGCGCTGCATCTGGAGCTCGGCGCACCGAGTATTTTCGAGGAAGGTCCGAAGATCCGCCCATGGCGGCTTGTGCTGGAAGAGCCGATCCCTCTGGAAACCGAAAAGGGCGCACTCACGGCGCTCTGGGTTCATGAGCTCTCGTTCAAGGGTGCGCTGCTCGAGTACCGCAAGGAAGGCAAGCTGCCGAGAAATTTTTCCGCCTGGTTCAACCCGCCAGGGCAAGCGCCCATTCCGATGCGCGGCAAGCTGGAGCGAATGATCGGGCAAAACGTCGGCGCCTATCATTTCAGCAAACATGGCAAGGACGATGCCGAACGCTTGCGCCAGTACATCCTGCAAGAGCATCGTCGCAAACATCCATCCTTACACAAGTAATCCGCCTGCCCGGCAACGCTCTACCGGTCTCTCAGCGTTTCAGGAATAATCCTTGCTTGCTGTTCACGTGAAGCTGTCGCGATCCACCATCCCGGATCGCGGCACGTGACCTCCCTACCCGGGAATTTCACGCCTCTACCGGAGATATACAATGTCTACCTCACCCGTCACCTTGATGGTTGCCCGCCGCGTGGCGCAGGGTCGCTACCATGAAATGATGGCCTGGCTGCACGAAGGCGAACAGTTGGCCACGGACTTTCCGGGGTATCTGGGTTCAGGGGTACTGGCTCCCCCGCCCGGCGATGACGAATTTCAGATCATTTTCCGCTTTACCGATGAGCACACCATGCACGCCTGGGAGCATTCCGCCTCTCGACGCTCCTGGCTGGTGCGCGGCAGCGGTCTTTTCGCACAACCCTCGGAGCATCGGGTCAGCGGCATCGACGGCTGGTTCGGCGCAATCGACCAGCGTCCGCCACGCTGGAAACAGGCTGTCGCAATCTGGCTGGCGTTTTTCCCCGTGTCGCTGATCTTCAATTTTCTACTCGGCCCCCTGCTCAACCATCTGGACCTGTTGCCGCGCATCATGATCAGCACGGCGGTGCTCACCCCACTAATGGTCTACCTGTTTATCCCGCTGTCCACGCGCCTGCTGGCACCCTGGCTGCAGAGCACGCCTGCACCAGCACGCCCGACGCAATCACCTTCCCCTCGTTAAGCTCATAAAGACCTGTACACCTTTACACCTCGGTACAGGTCTTGGTCGCTTCCCAGCCCCGCCCGTTTCCTAAACCTCCCTGTGCTCAGCGCCTGCGAGCACTGCGTCGGCGAGTTTCATGATGTCCAGGGTTGTACAAAAAAATTCTCTGGTATAACTTTGCCTGTAAACCGGAAGAAACAATCGACCGTACAATCCCCGTCCACTACGGATAACCGATACGCGAGCTGTCGATGGCAATGTCTTCTGCACCGATCCTGATCACCGGCGCCAGCCAGCGCGTGGGCCTGCATTGCGCCTTGCGTCTGCTGGAACACGGGCAGCGGGTGATCATCAGTTATCGCACCGAGCACGAAAGTGTGACGGAACTGCGCCAGGCGGGAGCAGTGGCCATCCACGGGGATTTTTCCTGTGAGGCCGGGATCATGGCGTTTGTCGAGCTGTTGAAAACCCAGACCTCGAGCCTGCGGGCCATCGTCCACAACGCTTCCGAGTGGCTGGCAGAAACACCGGGCGATGAAGCCGAAAACTTCACCCGCATGTTCAGCGTGCACATGCTCGCGCCCTACCTGATCAATCTGCATTGCGAGTCGTTGCTGACCGCCAGTGAGGTCGCTGACATCGTGCATATCAGCGATGACGTGACCCGCAAGGGCAGCAGCAAGCACATCGCCTACTGCGCAACCAAGGCCGGCCTGGAAAGCCTGACGCTGTCCTTCGCTGCCAGATTCGCCCCGCTTGTCAAAGTCAACGGCATAGCACCGGCGCTGTTGATGTTTCAACCCAAGGACGATGCGGCCTACCGCGCCAACGCCCTGGCCAAGTCGGCCCTGGGCATAGAGCCTGGTGCAGAGGTGATTTACCAGAGCCTGCGCTATCTTCTGGACAGCACCTATGTCACCGGCACAACACTGACCGTAAACGGCGGACGGCACGTCAAGTAAGCCGCCCCGAGGATCATTCTGATGAGTTCGTCCCTGCCACAGCACTATCGAGACATTCTGCTCGGCCTTGGTGAAGATCCAGACCGCGAAGGTCTGCTGGACACCCCGAAACGCGCTTCCAAAGCCATGCAGTACCTGTGTCACGGCTACACCCAGAGTGTCGAAGAAATCGTCAATGGCGCTTTGTTCGCCTCCGACAACGATGAAATGGTCATCGTCCAGAACATCGAGCTGTACTCGCTTTGCGAGCATCACCTGCTGCCGTTCATAGGCAAGGCGCATGTGGCGTACATTCCGACCGGCAAGGTGCTGGGCCTGTCGAAGATCGCACGCATCGTCGACATGTTTGCCCGACGTCTGCAGATTCAGGAAAATCTGACCAAGCAGATTGCCGATGCGATTCAGAAAGTCACCGGAGCCGCCGGTGTGGCCGTGGTCATTGAGGCGCAGCACATGTGCATGATGATGCGCGGCGTCGAAAAGCAGAACTCGACCATGAATACGTCAGTGATGCTGGGCGCCTTCCGTGACTCGAGCACCACGCGCATGGAGTTTCTGCAATTGATCGGACGGAGCAGACAATAATGGCAAGACTCGAACCTGGCACCGCGCGCATCCGGGTCAAGGACCTGCGTTTGCGCACGTTCATCGGCATCAACGAGGACGAAATCCTCAACAAACAGGACGTGCTGATCAACCTGACGATTCTCTATGCCGCTCAGGAAGCCGTTCGGGATAACGACATCGAGCATGCCCTCAACTATCGCACCATCACCAAGGCCATCATCCAGCATGTCGAGGGCAATCGCTTTGCCCTGCTGGAACGACTGACCCAGGAAGTGCTGGATCTGGTGATGAGCCACGAGGCGGTGACCTACGCTGAAGTGGAAGTCGACAAGCCGCATGCCCTGCGCTTTGCCGAATCGGTGTCGATCACGCTCGCCGGTCAACGCTGAAACTCTTATCATGACGCCAACCGTCTACTGAAAAGAGCCCGTCATGACCGAGCAAGAACGCCTCGAACTCGAAGCTGCAGCCTTCCGCCGACTGGTCGCGCATCTGGACAGCCGCAAGGATGTCCAGAACATCGACCTGATGAACCTGTCCGGCTTCTGCCGTAACTGCCTGTCCAAGTGGTACAAGGCCGCCGCTGACGAAAAGCAGATCGACCTCAGCCTCGATGATGCGCGTGAAGTGGTTTATGGCATGCCGTACAGCGAGTGGAAAGCCAGCTACCAGAAAGAAGCGAACGCCGAACAACAGGCGGCGTTCGTCAAGGAAACCAAACAACATGACTGATCTGAATTCCCTGCGCGCCAGCCTGCGCAGCGGCGAGCATGCGTTTGCCGATACCCTGGCGTTCATCGCCGAAGGCTACGACTACCAGCCTCAGGCCTTCAGAAACGGCGACGTCGACAATGCTGCGGGGCAAAACGAAGGGTCGTGCAAGACCCTGGGCCTGGCATTACTGGAAGGCCTGACTGACGAAGAGGCACTGCTGGCGTTCGGCGAGCATTACCGCTCGGTGCAAGCCACGCCTGAAGGCAGCGATCACGGCAATATCCGTGCACTGATCGCGAAGGGTCTGGCAGGTGTCAAGTTTGAAGGCGAGCCGCTCAAGCGCAAGGCTTGATCGAGAGCTTGAGTGCCGCTGCTCTTTGTCGCGCGGCGCAGATATATCCAGCAGAGCGTCACGAACTTCGTGCCAATGCAGAGCATTGGCACGATAGTGAATCGGACGGCAACGATCAGAACGATACGTCAGCCAGACCGTCCAGGTAGCGCTCGACGTCCAGTGCCGCCATGCAGCCTGCACCAGCCGAAGTAATGGCCTGGCGATACACGTGGTCAGCCACGTCACCGGCAGCGAATACGCCTTCGACGCTGGTCGCCGTAGCGTTGCCTTCGCGGCCACCCTGCACAACCATGTAACCGTCTTTCAAGGCCAGCTGGCCGTCGAACAACGAAGTGTTCGGCGTGTGACCGATCGCGATGAACACACCGTCGACTTTCAGCTCGCTGCTGCTGCCGTCGTTGTTTTTCAGACGCGCACCGGTCACGCCCATGTTGTCACCCAGGACTTCGTCCAGCGTGGCATTGAGCTTGAGCTCGATCTTGCCTTCGGCGACACGTGCGTGCAGCTTGTCGATCAGGATCTTCTCGGCGCGGAAGGTTTCACGACGGTGAACCAGGGTCACCTTGCTGGCGATGTTGGCCAGATACAGCGCCTCTTCAACCGCCGTGTTACCACCACCGACCACCGCGACTTCACGGTTGCGATAAAAGAAACCGTCGCATGTGGCGCAGGCAGAAACACCCTTGCCCATGAACGCTTCTTCCGAAGGCAGACCCAGGTAGCGGGCGCTGGCGCCGGTGGCAATGATCAGAGCGTCGCAGGTGTAGGTTGCGCTATCGCCCTGCAGACTGAACGGCTTGCCGGCCAGATCAACGGAATTGATGTGGTCAAAGACAATTTCAGTCTCAAAACGCTCGGCATGCTCACGCATGCGTTCCATCAGGGCAGGACCGGTCAGGCCGTGCGGGTCGCCTGGCCAGTTATCAACTTCTGTAGTCGTGGTCAATTGGCCGCCAGCCTGCATGCCGGTGATCAGCAGGGGCTTGAGGTTGGCGCGAGCGGCGTAAACCGCAGCGCTGTAACCGGCAGGGCCGGAACCGAGAATGATCACTCGGGAATGACGTACGTCTGACATGACACACTCCTATCGACCGACCGTTTACGCCGCGGTCGGGACGGCTGGATAAAAAGGACCACCGAAACGCTTGGGGAAGCGTCATTTGGTTCGGCAGGTCCTGAAAATTCTGACCTTAAGGACAGGTCTTAGATTGCCGAACAGCCTATCGGGGCCGCAGAGGTTAAGGAAATATCGTTTCACAATCCACCCTATAGGTCACTTCTATAGCGCAGGCGCCTGGAAGCGGCGCATGAGTGGCGAGCCAATCGGATAGTCTTCCTTCGTCAAGGATACGCCACAAGTCTGGCATGCTCAAAAACCGTCAGCGCTCCGCTCTTTCATGGCCATCACAAAGCCGGTAAGGTCACGCCTTTCAAGCACTCGGAGACTCCCATGCCCGCTCCCGCCCTTACTGGCCCGCAATACCTGAGAGAGGGCCTGAAACTGGTCCTCAGCCCTGGTTTGCGCTTGTTCGTTCTACTTCCATTGAGCATCAATGTGGTGTTGTTTTGCGGCCTGATCTATCTGGCGGTGCACCAGTTCGAGCTATGGGTCGACACCTTCATGCCGACCCTGCCTCACTGGCTGAGTTTTCTCAGTTACATCCTCTGGCCACTGTTCGTGGCGCTGGTGCTGCTGATGGTGTTTTTCACCTTCACCATGGTCGCCAACATCATCGCCGCACCGTTCAACGGGTTTCTGTCCGAAAAGGTCGAAGCCGTGATTCGCGGTGTAGACGAATCGCCCGATTTCAGCTGGGCCGAACTGGTCGCCATGGTGCCCCGCACCCTAGCCCGCGAAGCGCGCAAGCTGGGCTACATGCTGCCGCGCATGCTCGGCCTGTTCATCCTGTCGTTCATCCCGGTCGCCAACATCATCGCCGCCCCGCTATGGCTATTGTTCGGGGTGTGGATGATGGCGATCCAGTACATCGACTACCCCGCCGATAACCACAAACTGGGCTGGAACGAAATGCTCGGCTGGCTGAAGAGCAAACGCTGGCAGAGCCTGAGCTTTGGCGGCATCGTCTACGTTGCCTTGCTGATCCCGGTGGTCAATCTGCTGATGATGCCTGCTGCAGTGGCCGCTGCAACGCTGTTCTGGGTGCGCGAACGTGGCGCGGATGCGTTGCCGGTGACCCACGCACGCGGCTGAATGCCAACCTGCCGGACCGCGCCATGCGGTTCGGCACTCCCGAAGAAAAAAATCACACGCATATAAATATGCACCGCAACTCACCCTGCCAGCTGGGGCTAAATGGGGCCTCAATCAATCCGTTCATGTGAAGCCAGCTTCCATGAAACCCGGCGACACATGAACTTAACAAGGAAGTTAAATCATGAATGCTCAAGTAAATCCTGCTGCACTGGCCGCTGACAACGCAACCGTTCAGGAAAAGATCCGCGCCTTTCTGGTCAGTGAACTGGCCGAATGGTCGATCAAGCCGGACGAAGTTTACATCAACGGTGTGAACGACCCCGAAGAACGCATCGTCATCAGCTCAACGTCGCTGACTGCCGAAGCCGCGAACCGTGTTTTCGAAAAAGACGCCCCTGCTTATTCCACCCGCACCGCCGGCCTGTTCACCGTGGCGTATTCGTACGCCGATGAACATCGTCTGGCGGCACCGGATCTGGCCAAAGTGGGCGAAGTGATCGGCCAACTGGTTCGTGATCTGGGCTGAGTGCCCTGCTTGACTGGCTGAGTGACGACTCGGCCTGAGAGCGTGCCGAACAGATAACGAGTTATCTGTTCGGCACTTCAGCATTAAAATGGAAACTTCTTACAGCGATATATCAGCATTCTTACAAGCAGCTTATAGAACTCCATTCCGTGTAACGGCAACGACTTGCCACAACCAGACACTGCTTGCCGAGATATGAAAAAACATTACACGTAGGAATATTGTGTAGGACATATCTTCCCGACCTCTAATACAAGATCGCAACGATGTAGGAACAAGCAATATATTGAATATGGCATCATCCTTGCTCTCCTGCTTTAAAAAAACAGGAGTAATCGCTATGGAAATAAAAACAGAATCTGCCGCAGAACAACTCTTCTCCTACCGACCGGCATCCCTCGAAAGACTACCGGAAAACCGTTCAGGTCAGTTTGCAAGCCTGTTGAACGCAGCCATCACACATACGGAGAAAAAACCTCCAGTCGCATTACCCGCAACACTCGGCAGTTCGGCAATCCCCCGCTCAAATCGCTTCATGGATAGCATGACTATCGAACAACGCAGATTCATTGTGGAGGATAAAGACTTCGTGCCTATGCCTGCGGCAATGGAGCATGCGCGAGGGACTTTCAAATGACCCATACCGACAATGTTTCGCCATTTCCTAATGTCACCCCGTTGGGTTGTACAGCCTATGCGTTTACCTATTAACTATTCCGCGCAGTCTCACGCCAACTTGCTCACCTTACCGACGCCCTATCACCAATCCATCACATAACCGCCACATAACCGAAATGTAATCAGTCGACACTGCTCTCATGAGCCAAATTCTTAATGTCACCCTGATCACTGAAACCTTTACTCCCGAGATCAACGGCGTCGCCAATACCCTGGGGCGGCTGTGTGAAGGGTTGCGGTTGCGCGGGCATCGGGTCGAGCTGGTCCGGCCACGTCAGAACGACGAGATCGGCGCGGGCACGGCAGAGGATCTGCTGCTCTGCCGGGGCTGGCCGATACCGGGTTACCCGGGGTTGCAGTGGGGTCAGTCTTCGATGCACAAGCTGCTGCGGCGCTGGCAACGGCGTCGGCCGGATGTGCTGTACATAGCCACGGAAGGTCCGCTGGGGCTCTCGGCACTGCGCGCAGCGCGGCGGCTGGGGATTGCGGTGATCAGTGGCTTTCATACCAACTTCCCGCAGTACACGCAGCAGTACGGCATGGGTTTCATCACCCGCTTGCTGACGCACTACCTGCGCTGGTTCCACAATCGGTCGCGCATGACGCTGGTACCCAGCATCAGTCAGAAGGTCGAGCTGGAGCGACGTGGCTTTGAGAGGATCGAGCTGTTGTCGCGTGGCGTCGACAGTCAATTGTTCAGCCCGTCCAGACGCTCGCAGCTTCTGCGCGAGAACTGGGGTCTGCAAGCCGATGATGTTGCGGTCCTGCATGTTGGCCGGCTTGCCCCAGAAAAAAACCTGAGCCTGCTCAAAGCCTGCTTCGAGGCGCTCAAAGACAGTTACCCGCAACGTAATCTGAAACTGGTGGTGGTTGGCGACGGGCCTCAACGCCCGCAGCTGGAACAGCAAATCCCGGATGCGATTTTCTGCGGCACCCAGCGCGGCGAGGTGCTGGCGACGCACTATGCCTCGGCCGATATGTTTCTGTTCCCCAGCCTCACCGAAACCTTCGGCAACGTAGTTCTCGAAGCACTCGCCTCAGGCCTGGGCGTGGTCGCCTACGATGAAGCCGCAGCCGGGCAGCATATCCGCCACGGCCACAATGGTGCGTTGGCCATGCCGGGGGACGAGGCGGCGTTCATCGACTCGGCGCGCTGGTTGCTGGAGGACAGTGAGACATTGCGCCGCGTGCGCCTCAATGCCCGGCAACATGCCAGTCGCCAGGGCTGGACAGCAGTCATCGATCAGTTCGAGCGTCAATTGCGCGAGGCCTGCCCGAGCCATCACGCGGCAAGCGTCAAAGAGATCAGGCCGGTAGCCAGCAAGAAGATCAGGCCAGTGTCGCCAGTGCGTCTCGACTGAAGGGCAGGATGTCCTGCTCACGGCCCTCGCGCACTTTCAGTGCCCAATCCGGATCGACCAGCAGCGCACGCCCCACCGCCACCAGATCGAACTCGTCGTTGCCCAGCCGCTTCAGCAGATTTTCCAGGCTGGCAGGTTGAGCGACCTTGTCGGTGTCGACCATAAATTGCAGGAACTCACCGTCCAGTCCGACGCTGCCGACTGTGATGGTCGGTTTGCCAGTCAGCTTGCGCGTCCAGCCCGCCAGGTTCAGGTCGGAGCCTTCGAACTCAGGCTCCCAGAAACGCCGGGTAGAGCAATGAAAGATATCCACACCAGCATCAGCCAGAGGCTGCAGAAACTCGCCCAGCGCCTCAGGCGTTTGCACCAGGCGCGCGGTGTAATCCTGCTGTTTCCATTGTGAGAAACGGAAAATGATTGGGTAATCCGGGCCCACAGCGGCGCGCACGGCCTTGATCAGTTCGAGAGCAAAACGTGAGCGGTTGGCGAGGCTGCCGCCGTACTCGTCGCTGCGTTGATTGCTGCCCTCCCAGAAGAACTGATCGATCAGGTAACCGTGAGCGCCATGAATTTCGACACCGTCCATGCCCATCGCCTTGGCATCGACGGCAGCCTGGGCAAAGGCAGCCACTATTTCGTCGATGTCCTGCTTGCTCATGCCATGCACCAGCACCTGAGCGTCCTTGACCTTTTCCATCGGCCCATAGGCAGGCACGCTGCCGTCCGGCTCGGTGCCAGGACGGCGAACAGCGCCGACGTGCCAGAGTTGCGGGACGATCCTGCCGCCCTCCGCATGCACTGCCTCGACCACCTTGCGCCAGCCGGCCAGTGGCGCTTCACCGAAAAACTGCGGGACGTTCTGATAACCGTTGGAGGCCTTGTGATTGACCGTCGTACCTTCGGTGATAATCAGCCCGACACCTGCAGCAGCGCGCCGCCGGTAGTATTCGACGACCTTCGAGTTGGGCACGTGCCCTGGCGAGAACGAGCGGGTCATGGGAGCCATGACCACACGCGATGACAGCTCCAGGCTGCCCAGACGGAAAGGCGTGAACAAGGCTTCTGCCGACATGCGCAACTCCTGTGAAATGGTCGATTGCCATCAGGCGCGCAGAATATCGCCGGGCGTCAGCGGTGGCCCAGTACTATTGATCTGGCTGATCTGAGTTCAGAAGCGACGAGCGCGCAAGAAAGCCGGGCGAACGCAAAATGCTACCCCGGCCACATGATCAGCTTTGCGCCAGGGCCTTTTCAATGGCCTGGATCACGGCAGGATCATCCGGAGTGGTACGCGGAGAAAAACGTGCGCTTACACCACCGTTCTTGCCGACCAGAAACTTTTCGAAGTTCCAGGTGATATCCCCGGGAAACTCGGCACCCTCGCCCGCGAGCAAACGGTAAAGCGAGTGACGGTTAGGGCCGTTGACGTCGAGTTTTTCACCCAGCGTAAACGTCACGCCGTAGTTGAGTTGGCAAAACTCGGCGATCTCTTGCTCGGTACCCGGTTCCTGCCCGGCAAACTGGTTGCACGGCAGCCCCAGTATCTCAAGGCCCTTGTCCTTGTACTGCTGATAGAGGTTTTCAAGTGCTGCGTACTGCGGTGTGAGCCCGCATTTGGACGCGACGTTGACCACCAGAACCACTTTGTTCCTGAAATTCGCCAGCGGCAGTTCCTGGCCACCCAGCGCTTTCAATTTGATGTCGTGAAAAGCACTCATGAGAACCCCTTTTGAAACAAGTCGCCCCAGGCTATAACCCGAAAAAAGGCACCGTGACCGCACGCGTAACGAAAGTCGTCATCGCAGAACAGCCAGGGCGCCTTTTCAGTGCCTGAGCTTAGCAGCACAAATCAGTGTTGATGACCGCCTTCACCGTGAACATGGCCGTGAGCCATTTCTTCTTCACTGGCATCACGGATGGCCACAACCTTCACGTCGAAGTTCAGGCGCTGACCCGCGAGCGGATGGTTGCCGTCAACGGTAACATCGTCGCCTTCCAGATCACGGATGGTCACGATCTGCATGCCGCCATCCGGACCAGAAGCGTGAAACTGCATGCCGACTTCGAGCTTGTCGACGCCTTCGAACATGCTGCTGCTCAGGGTGCTGACCAGTTCGGCCGAGTACTCACCGTAGGCGTCTTCGGGCTCGACGGCAACGTTCAGCTGGTCGCCTACTTCCTTGCCTTCCAGTGCCTTTTCCAGGCCCGGGATGATGTTGCCTGCACCGTGCAGGTAAACCAGCGGCGCAGCACCGGCAGAACTGTCGATGACCTCACCAGCGTCGTTGGTCAGGGTATAGTCAATGGAGACAGCCTTATTGGCGGCGATCGGCATGGGGACAAGACCTTTTGCTTAAGATTGAAGAACGGGCAAGTTTAACCAAGCAATCGCCCGAAAGCGAACGCAACTCTGACGGACGGCCCGCTTTGAAAGGTTCAATCGTTATCGATTTGAGACAGGACGAGCACGGTCACTGGTTTGCGCTGCTGTCGTGCGGCCATACCCAGCACCTGCGTCATGACCCTCCGTGGCAGTCACGCCCCTGGGTGCTGGACCCGCTGCAACGCAGTCAGATGAGAGGTCAGGCCTTTTGTTGCGGCTGGTGTGCGAATGCCACAGATAACGATAGTCTTGCCGCAGAGAAATCGCGTTAGACGGTTTCCGGACTTTTTCGGTCGGCGGCGGTTCCCTATGTGCTGCGACCCCTTGCACTGCTCAATCGAGAAGCCAGTATGCAGACTTTTTTTATCGCCCCCACTGACTTTGGCGTGGGGTTGACCTCCATCAGCCTGGGACTGGTGCGCACGCTGGAGCGCGCCGGCTTGAAAGTAGGCTTTTTCAAACCGATCGCCCAGCCACACCCCGGCGATCTGGGCCCCGAGCGTTCGACCGAGCTGATGGCTCGCACCCACGGCCTCAAGCCGCCCAAGCCTTTGGGGCTGGCGCATGTCGAGCGCATGCTCGGTGATGGTCAACTGGATGAACTGCTCGAAGAGATCATCAATCTTTATCAGCAGGCAGCTGTCGGCAAGGACGTGCTGGTCGTCGAAGGCATGGTCCCGACCCGTAGCGCGAGCTATGCCGCGCGGGTCAATCTGCATTTGGCCAAGAGCCTGGATGCCGAAGTCATTCTGGTCTCTGCCCCGGAAAACGAAGTGCTCGCCGATCTGTCGGGCAGGGTCGAATTGCAGGCCCAGCTGTTTGGCGGCCCCAAGGACCCCAAGGTGCTGGGGGTGATACTCAACAAGGTGCGCACTGAAGAGAGCATGGAAGTCTTCGCCTCGCGCCTCAAAGAACACTCGCCGTTGCTGCGCAGTGGTGACTTTCGCCTGCTGGGCTGTATCCCGTATCGCGCAGAACTCAACGCGCCACGTACCCGCGATGTGGCCGAGCTGCTCGGCGCGCAGGTGCTGAACGCAGGCGACTACGATCAGCGCCGCATGACCAGAATCATCATTTGTGCGCGGACGGTGCTCAACACGGTACCACTGCTCAAGCCGGGTGTGCTGGTGGTGACGCCGGGCGACCGCGACGACATCATCCTGGCGGTGAGCCTCGCGGCAATAAACGGCGTACCGCTCGCCGGCCTCCTGCTGACCAGCGATACCGTGCCCGACCCACGCATCCTGGAGCTGTGCCGCGGCGCACTGCAGGCGGGGCTGCCGGTGCTGTCGGTCAGCAGCGGCTCGTATGACACGGCAAATCGCCTGAATCAGTTGAACAAGGAAATCCCCATCGATGACCGCGAGCGCGCGGAAAACATCACCGATTTCGTTGCCAGTCACCTGGACGCCAACTGGCTGCACCAGCGCTGCGGCACACCCCGCGAGCTGCGCCTGTCGCCCGCGGTGTTTCGATATCAGTTGATCCAGCGCGCGCAAGCGGCCAACAAGCGCATCGTGCTGCCTGAAGGTAACGAGCCGCTGACCATTCAGGCTGCCGCGATCTGCCAGGCACGCGGTATCGCGCGTTGCGTGTTGCTGGCCAGGCCCGAGGACGTGCACGCCGTTGCGCAGGCGCACGGCATCGAGCTGCCGCAGGGGCTGGAAATTCTTGACCCGGACCTGATTCGCGAACGCTACGTTGCGCCGATGGTGGAGCTGCGCAAAAGCAAAAGCCTGAACGCGCCCATGGCCGAGCAACAGCTCGAAGACCCGGTGGTGATCGGTACGGTGATGCTGGCGCTGGACGAGGTCGACGGGCTGGTGTCCGGCGTCATTCATTCCACCGCCAACACCATCCGACCGGCCCTGCAGCTGATCAAGACCGCGCCAGGCTGCACGCTGGTGTCTTCAGTATTCTTCATGCTCTTTCCCGAGCAGGTGCTGATGTACGGCGACTGCATCATGAACCCGCATCCGAGTGCCAGCGAGCTGTCCGAGATTGCCTTGCAGAGCGCCGACTCGGCCACTGCCTTCGGTATCTCGCCGCGTGTGGCGATGATCAGCTACTCCAGCGGCAATTCGGCCAGCGGCGAAGAAGTCGAGAAGGTCCGCGAAGCGACGCAGTTGGCACGCGAAACCCGCCGCGATCTATTGATCGACGGGCCGCTGCAGTATGATGCGGCCGCAAACGAACAGGTCGCCCGGCAGCTGGCTCCGGACAGCGCGGTCGCAGGACGCGCCAACGTGTTCGTGTTCCCGGACCTGAACACCGGCAATACCACATACAAAGCGGTGCAACGCAGTGCCGACTGTGTGAGCCTCGGCCCGATGCTACAAGGCCTGCGCAAACCGGTGAACGATCTGCCGCGCGGCGCGCAGGTCGACGACATTGTCTACACCATCGCGCTGACAGCCATACAGGCCGACACGCTGTCCTGATACCTGACCCGAGTGCCGCAGAGCAATCTGCGGCTTCCGATAACTTGCGGAGCCGTCTTCTTCATGGATTTTCTGCCTGCCCCGTTACGCGGCGTCATTGCCTCGCTGTTGCTGGCGCTGAACACCATCGTCTGCTGCACAGTGCTGTTCGCGGTCACGATCCTCAAGATCTGTCTGCCCTTCTCTGCGGCACAGCGTTTCACCGACTGGTTGATGAGCCACATCCATGAAACCTGGATTGGCAACAACAATGCCTGGATCAAACTGCTGTGCCACACCCGCTGGCACCTGAGCGGTCTGGAAGGGCTGGATTACAATCACTCGTACCTGGTCACCAGCAATCACCAGAGCTGGGTCGACATCATGGTCTTGCAGTACGTGCTCAACCGACGTATTCGCCCCTTGAAGTTCTTCCTCAAGCAGGAGTTGATCTGGGTTCCGGTGATCGGTCTGGCGTGGTGGGCGCTGGGCTTTCCGTTCATGAAGCGCTACTCCAAGGCATACCTTGCCAAACACCCGGAAAAGAAAGGCAAGGACCTGGAAACCACCCGCCGCACCTGCGCGAAGTTTCGCCATAACCCGGTGGGGATTTTCAACTTCGCCGAAGGCACGCGCTTCACCGCGGGCAAACACGCGCAACAGAACTCGCCGTTCCGCCACCTGCTCAAACCCAAGGCTGGCGGCATTGCCTTCGTGCTCGATGCGATGGGCGAACAGCTGGAATCGATCATCAACGTGACCATCCACTACCCTGGCGGACAACCCGGCTACTGGGACCTGCTGTGCGGGAATGTGAAGGAAGTGGTTGCGCACTTCGAAGAGATCAAAATCCCGCAGCAGTTTCTCGGCAAGAATTACGACCAGGACGGCGAATACCGTCTGGAATTCCAGCAGTGGATCAATACGCTATGGGAAGAGAAAGACCGGCTGCTGGACAGCCTGCATGAGCAGTATCCGGCGCAGCATTGATATTGACTGGCGAGAAGTGGGAGCGAGCTTGCTCGCGAAGAGGCCATCGCCTTCGCGAGCAAGCTCGCTCCCACTTTACCCGCATTCAACCCGTCTGCGAGCGGAGCGGCATCGATCAGTACTGCTGACCCGGAATCGGCTTGAGGTTAACCTCTACGCGACGGTTCTGGGCGCGGCCGTTGACGTCGGCGTTGCTGGCAATCGGTTGATCAGGGCCTGCACCGCGCACTGACAGGTGCGCTTGATCGACGCCTTGCGAGGTCAGGTAAGTCGCGACGCTCTGGGCGCGCTGTTGCGACAGGTCCATGTTGTGCTGGCGGCTGCCGGTGCTGTCGGTGTAACCGACGATTTCAATGTTGTTCTGATTGAACTGCTTGAGCGAGCTCGCCAGATTGTTAAGCGGCGAATAGAAGCTGCTGGCAATGGCCGAAGAGTCCGTCGCGAACGTGATGTTACCCGGCATGATCAGTTTGATCTGGTCACCCTCACGCTGCACCTCGACACCGGTGTTGGCCATGCTCTCGCGCAACGCAGCTTCCTGCTTGTCTGCATAGTAGCCATAGCCCGCCGATGCGGCACCCGCCACTGCAGCGCCGATCAGGGCGCCCTTGCCGCGATGATTGTGATCGATGGCCGCACCGGCTACCGCACCGGCCAATGCGCCCAGTCCGCCGTACTTGGCCGTTTTGCTCATACCACCGGAGCTTTGCGCCTGGCCTTGATTGTCATAGGGATTGGATGTTGCACAGCCGGAAAGCATGGCTACGGCGGTGGCGACAATGATCAAACGACGCGAGGTAAACATTCAGGAGCTCCTGGTTTTGACGAACGCTAATAACCGGATTAGAGCATACACGCTATCAAAAATTCCTTAACCCGTGCTGAACCGCCCGTATTGCGGGCTTCTGCGCGCACCGCTCAGCGGCGCTCCTCACGAATGTAAGGTTCGCCCAGCGCACCGGGCTGGCTGCTCGATTGACGCTTGCCGCTCGCCACCCAGACCATGACCAACAGGGTTACCGCGTAGGGTGTCATCAAGACGAAATACTGGGGCAGGCGCACGCCGGTTGCCGCCAATTGCGGAATCAGCGCCTCGATACCGCCGAACAGCAAAGCGCCGGCCAACGCGCGCCAGGGCGACCAGCGCGCAAAGATCACCAGCGAAACTGCAATCCAGCCGCGCCCGCCGGTCATGTCGGCGATCCATATCTTGGTGCTGAGCACGGCGATGAAACCGCCGGCCAGCCCCATCAACGCAGAACCGGCGACAATCGCCGCCAGGCGGTAACCGAGCACGGAAATACCTGCGGCATCGGCGGCCTGCGGGTTCTCACCCACCGCGCGTAGGCGCAGCCCGGTGCGCGTGCGATCGAGCAGCCAGACCACCGCGATGAAAATAACCACGGTCAGGTACACCAGCGGATTCTGCACAAATACCCGGCCTACCACGGGCAGCTCGGACAACGGCCACAGCTCGACCGCCTGCAAGCCGCTGACCGGGCGGTTGGTCCAGCCCAGCAGAGTGCCCAGCAGCCCGGTCAAGCCCTGACAAAAGAACACCAGCGCCAGCCCGGCGATCACCTGATTGATCCGCAGCACCAGCACCATCAGCGCAAACAGCAACGACGCCAGACCTGCCGCCGCCATCGACGCCAGCAGCGAAAGGCCAGGCGAGCCGAGGCTCAACTGCATACCGATGCCCGCCAGTGCGCCGACCAGCATCAGCCCTTCGACGCCCAACGCCAGTACACCGCTGCGCTCGATGAGGATCAGGCCCAACGCTGCCAGGGCGAACGGCACGGCAAAATCCGGTGCGCTGCCCAGCCAGTGGGAAATAAGCTCCATCAACGTTCTCCTGCCTGAATGCGCCGCAGGCGATGGCGGATGAAAAAGTCCGACGACGCGACGAAGATCACCAGAATCGCCTGGATCAGTTGCACCATCGAAAACGGAATCTGATAGAACACCTGCAGGTTACGTCCGGCCACGAACAACATGGCGATCAGCAGCGCGACCACGGTTGCGGCCACTGGATTGTTGCGGGCCAGAAAGGCGATCAGAATCCCGGAAAACCCGTAGCCTTGATAGAACGACTGAGTAAGGCGCCCTTCCTGCCCCGAAGTCACGACAAAACCTGCGAGCCCCGCCAGCGCGCCCGACAGCAGCACGGTGCCGATGATCATCTTGCGCACCGGCACGCCCACCGCGCCGGCGACTTTCGGGTTGGCATCGACGAAGCGCAGATACAACCCGGCCCGCGAAACACCGACGAACCACAGGGTCAGACCGGTGACCAGCAGCGCCAGAGGGATCGCCGCGTTATACCCGGCAAACAGATCGGGCAGCCGCTCGAAGCTCTGAAACGCGGGGGAATAGGGAAAGTTGTCTCGCGGGTCTTTCCAACTGCCGTACACCAGGTGCAGGAGGAAATTGGCAGCGATGTAATTGAGCATCAGCGTCGAGATGATCTCGTTGACCTGCCACTTGAGCTTCAGCAGCACCGGGCCCAGGCTCCACAATAATCCGCAGATAACGGCTGCCGTCATCATCAGCGGCAGACGCAACGCCTCCGGGCCCACCTGAAACAGCGAGATCGCCGTGGCGCCAATCGCCCCCCAGATCATCTGACCTTCCAGACCCAGGTTCCAGAAACGTGCCCGAAACGCCATGCACCCGGCGAGCCCGACCATAATCATCGGCGATGCCTGAAACAACACTGCCTTGAAGTTTTGTGCATCGAACACTGTCTGCACGACGAACTCGTTGAGCAGCTCGTCGGCAGGCACGCCGGCAAGAATCAGAATCACAGTGCAGATCGTCAGTCCGATCAGCAACGCCAGGGCAATGATCAGCGCCTGCAACAGCCAGCCGGTCTGCTGACGAAGCTCCAGGGTGTAGCGCCGCGCCAGCAAAGGTTGCCGTGCGGATTTCATTGGTTGCGCTGATTCAGTCATGGCTCACCATCGCTTTGCCGATGGCTTGCCGGTCGGCAGGGTGCGCGAACTCGGCAACAATGCGCCCGCCGTTCATCACGCCGACACGGTCAGCCAGGGCCAATACTTCGTCCAGATCCTCGCTGATCACCAGCACCGCAGCCCCCGCGTCCCGCGCCGCCCGCAAACGGGCATGCACCGCCTGTGTGGCACGTACATCCAGGCCCCGACTCGGGCTGTGCACCAGCACCAATTGCGGGTCGCGGCTGAATTCGCGGGCGATCACCAGCTTCTGGGCATTGCCTCCCGACAACAGCGCAGCTTTCTGATCGAGAGAGCGCACGCCCTGTACGTCGAAGTCCGCCACGGCGCGCTGCGCATCCTGTTTCAGACGCTTGTAGCCGAGACGCCAGAAAGAACCGTATTGCCCGCTGTGAATATTGCCGATGGCAAAGTTCTCGGCCACCGACAACGACCCGGCCAGCGCCGCGCCGTAGCGGTCGGCCGGGATCGAGGCAATGCGCAACTGCCGACGCTGGTCGGCCGACGCGCCGCGCAAATCGCCAAATCCGGCCATGTGGATTTCACCCTCAGTGGCTTGCGGCAGCCCCATCAGGGCGTTGGCCAGGTCGGCCTGACCGTTGCCGCCCACGCCTGCGATGCCGTAAATCTGCCCGGCGTGCAGGCTCAGGTTGACGCCGTTGAGCGTACTGCTGCCGACGCTGCGCAAGTCCTTGACCTGCAAACGCACCTCGCCTGGTGTCGCTGGTTGATGCTCGGCAACCGGCACCGATTCACCTACCGTGAGCTGCACCAGTTGCTCGACACTCACCTTCTGCGGGTCCAAGGTCTGCACGGTGCGCCCGCCACGCATCACGGTTACCCGGTCGGCATAGCGTTTGACGTCAGCCATCTTGTGCGTGACCAGAACCACCGCCGCGCCTTGCCGGGCGAATGCCTGAACAGTCAGCAGCAGACGCTCGGCCTCCTGATCGGTCAGCACTGCCGTGGGCTCGTCGAGGATCAGAATCCGCGCACCGGCGAGCAACACCTTGAGAATCTCGACGCGCTGCTGCTCGGCGACTGACAGACTGTCGACGGTGCGCGCCGGGTCAATCGCAAACCCCAGCGCCTCGGCCTTGCCGACGATCTCCTGTTCCAGCGCACGCAGCCGCTTGCGATAGCTGCCTTCGCCGGGTTGCTCGGGCAGTGCCAGGAGAATGTTCTGCGCCACTGTGAACGGCTTCACCAGCTTGAAGTGCTGGTGGACCATGCCGATCCGATAACGGCTGGCGTCCCTGGGCCCCTGAAGCTGAACCGGGTTATCGTCCAGCAGCAGAGTGCCGGTTTCCGGTGCGTACAGCCCGGCGGCGATATTCATCAGCGAGGACTTGCCTGCACCGTTCTCGCCCAGCAGGGCATGCACTTCACCCCAGCAGGCGGTGAAGTCGGCATCGATCAGCGCCTTGAAGCCATCGAACGACTTGCTGATGCCGGTGAGTTGCAGCGCATTGACCTGACTCATTGCTGAGTCTTCACGCCTTCGACGAACCAGTCCATTTTCCACAGGTCCGGGTCAGACAATTGCTGACCGGCCGCGACCCGCTCCTTGCCGTCACGATCGGCCAGCGGGCCGCTGTAGATGATTTTTCTGCCGGCCAGCAGCTCGGCGCGCTCGGCCTCGATCTTCTTGCGGTCCGCATCGGAAATGATCGCATCCGCAGTCAGCTTGATATCGGTGCCGCCCTGCTGCATCGAGAGCAGCGCGCCGTTGGCGGGCGGCGTCCAGTTGCCGGCAATGATTTTCTTCAGCTCCGGCCCCAGGAAGCGATCCCAGACCCACAGCGACGAGCAGACCGTCGCCTTGGGAGCGAACTCGCTCAGGTCGCGATGGTGGCCGGTGCCGTGAATGCCGCGCTCCTGTGCGACGATCTGCGGTGTCGGGCTGTCGACGTGCTGACCGACCACATCGGCACCGTTGTCGATCAGCGCCATGGTTGCTGCGCGTTCCTTGACCGGGTCGTTCCATGCACCGGTATAGACCACGTTGACGGTGGCCTTCGGATTGATCTGCCGGGCGCCCAGTTCATAGGCGTTGATGGTCCAGTTGACCTGGCCAAACGGGTTGGCGGCGACAAACCCTAGCTTGCCGGTCTTCGAGGCCGCGCCTGCGGCTATGCCGCACAGGTACTGGCTTTCGTAGGTACGCCCGTAAAACGATTCGAGGTTGGGTGCATTGGTGGTGCCCGAGCCGTTGAGGAACGCGACTTTCGGGTATTTCTTGGCCAGCGCAAGAAAGGTGTCGGAGTAGCCAAATGCAGTGCCGACGATGATGTTGGCACCGCGGGCGATGAGTCGGTCGACCACCGGCGTAATGGCCGCGGCGTTCTCGGGCACGCTCTCGACGTACTGGATCTTGGTATCCAGATCCTTTTCCAGCTTCACGCGTGCTTCGTCGAAGGCCTGAGTCCAGCCGCCGTCATTGCGCGGGCTGATATACACCATGGCGATTTTCGGCTTCCCTTCGAGGGTCAATCCTTCAGCCTGAGCAAGGCTGACCGCTCCCAACGCTACGGCCGCACACAATGTCCCGGGCAACAGTTTCTTGTACATAGACGTTTTCCTGAGGGTAATGGCCGATGAGGACCGCACAGGCAGGCATTAGCAGCATCCATGCCATTACAGGAAAAGCGCTATGGAACAACGACCTGACGCCATCGAGAGGAACAAAACAGATCAAATGGTCTGAATCGGAGCACTTGGTTTGTGCAGGACGCCCGCGCACTGCGCGAGCGGGGTGCGCGGGTCAGGTCAGACGAAGCCCGGTCACGCCTTGCGCGGCAGGATCCCGTCCAGAACCATGCTGCGCAGGCTCGCCAGCACCTCTTCGAAAAACGACGGATCATCCAGGGTCTTGCCAGTCACGGCCTCGACCTGAGTGCGGAAGTCGGCGTAATGCTGAGTGGTTGCCCACAGGGTGAAAATCAGATGGTGCGGGTTGACGGGGGCCAACTGGCCGCTGTCGATCCAGTGCTGAATCACCGCCACCTTGGCCTGCACCGTGTCACGCAACGGGTGCTGCAACTCGCCCTGAATCAGCGGTGCGCCCTGCATCACTTCCATGCAGAACAGCCGCGATTCGGCCGGGTGATCGCGGGACATTTCCAGCTTGGCCTTGATATAGGCGCTGATCGCCTGCACCGGGTCCTTGTCGGCGGTGAAGTGCAACAGCGGGCTCAGCCATACCGCAAGCAACTGACGCAGCACATTCAGGTACAGGTCGTCCTTGCTGCTGAAGTAATACAGCAGGTTGGTCTTGGAAACGTCCGCCAGGCTCGCGACCTGATCCAGGCTGCTGCCGTGCACGCCGTAGCGAGAGAATATCTCCAGCGCCGCATCGAGAATCAGCGTGCGCTTGCCCTCCATCAGGCGCATGCGCCGCTTCAAGGACGTCGCACTGGGTTCGCGGGTCGTCTTGACCACGGTCTCTGGCTTGGCCTTGCGTACGCGTTTCTTCGCCGGGTCAGCCAGGGGAGGTTTCTTGTTCACGCACATCCATCCAGTGATGCCGAAATGAGCGGGCATCTTAACGGGCGCAGCTGTTTTGTCGATACGGATTGCCTGCGCCGTCCGCCCTGCCCCATCTGCGTGCGCCCTGCACAAACCAAGTGCTCTGATTCGGACCAAATGGTCTGAAACAAACATTAAAAATCCACAAACCCTTGAATAAAAACGATAAATATTTCTGGCCCGCTTAATGCAAAAGATGATCGAGAGACGATTGAAAGACGATTCAAGTGCCGCCAGTCGCGCTTTGGCACGCATCGACCCACGCAGAGAGGCCTCATATGGACATTGGTATCTTCATCCCCATCGGCAATAACGGCTGGCTGATTTCCAGCAATGCTCCGCAGTACATGCCGACCTTCGAGCTGAACAAACAGATCGTGCAGCAGGCCGAGGGCTACGGCTTCGATTTTGCGCTGTCGATGATCAAACTGCGTGGCTTTGGCGGCAAGACGCAGTTCTGGGAACACAACCTGGAGTCGTTCACGCTGATGGCCGGCCTGGCCGCGGTCACCAGCCGGATCCAGCTGTTCGCCACCGTCGCCACCCTGACCATCCCGCCCGCCATTGCCGCGCGCATGGCCTCGACCATCGATTCGATCTCCAATGGCCGCTTCGGGATCAACCTCGTCACCGGCTGGCAGAAGCCGGAATACGAGCAGATGGGGCTGTGGCCGGGCGACGAGTTCTTCCACACCCGCTATGAATACCTGGCCGAATATGCTCAGGTTCTGCGTGACCTGTGGGCCACCGGCAGCAGCGACTTCAAGGGCGAACATTTCAGCATGCAGGACTGCCGCGTCAGCCCTCGCCCACAGGGCGACATGAAGCTGATCTGCGCCGGTCAAAGTGAAGCGGGCATGGCGTTCTCGGCACAATATGCCGACTACAACTTCTGCTTCGGCAAAGGCGTCAACACACCTACAGCGTTCGCGCCGACTGCACAGAAACTGCTCGAAGCCAACGAAAAGACCGGCCGCAACGTCACTTCCTGCGTGCTGTTCATGATCATCGCCGACGACACCGACGAAGCTGCACGGGCTCGCTGGGAGCACATCAAGGACGGTGCCGATGAAGAAGCCATCGCCTGGCTGAGCGAAAAAGGCTCGGCAGATAAAAGCGCCGGCTCCAACCTGCGGCAGATGGCCGACCCGACCTCAGCAGTCAACATCAACATGGGCACGCTGGTGGGGTCGTGGGCCACAGTGGCAAGAATGCTCGACGAGGTTGCCAGTGTGCCGGGGACTCAAGGTGTGATGCTGACGTTCGATGATTTCGTCAAAGGCGTCGAAGATTTCGGCGAGAAGATCCAGCCATTGATGACCAGCCGCAAGCACATCGCGCAACTCAAGGAGGTGGTCTGATGGCAACCCCGACAACCGTCGCAGGCGTTGACCTGCCGGACGTGCAACCCGCCCGCGAACTACCCGCCCGTCCTGAACCGCTGCGCATGAAACCCGGCGAAACCGCGCTGGTGGTGGTCGACATGCAGAACGCGTATGCGTCGCTCGGCGGGTATCTGGACCTCGCCGGGTTCGATGTGAGCAGCACCGGACCGGTCATCGCCAACATCAACAAGGCCTGCGCCGCAGCGCGTGCGGCGGGCATTCCGGTGATCTTTTTCCAGAATGGCTGGGACCCGGCCTACGTCGAGGCCGGTGGCCCCGGCTCACCGAACTGGCACAAGTCCAACGCCCTGAAAACCATGCGCAAGCGCCCGGAACTCGAAGGGCAACTGCTGGCCAAGGGTGGATGGGACTACCAGCTTGTCGACGAACTGACGCCTCAGCCTGGCGACATCGTGGTGCCGAAAATCCGCTACAGCGGCTTCTTCAATTCCAGCTTCGATAGCGTGCTGCGCAGCCGCGGCATTCGCAATCTGGTGTTCACCGGCATCGCCACCAATGTCTGTGTCGAATCGACCCTGCGCGACGGTTTTCACCTGGAATATTTCGGCGTGGTGCTGGCTGACGCAACCCATCAGGCAGGCCCCGAATTCGCTCAGCAAGCCGCGCTGTTCAACATCGAAACCTTCTTTGGCTGGGTATCCAGCGTCGATGACTTCTGCACCACTTTCAGCCCTGTCGGGCAACTTTCGTGAGGACACCAGCATGACCAAGAAAGCGATCATCCCTGCCGGCACCAGCAAGCCCATCGCGCCGTTCGTACCGGGCTCCATGGCCGACGGCGTGCTCTATGTCTCGGGCACACTGCCGTTCGACAAGGACAACAACGTGGTACACGTCGGCGACGCCACCGCACAGACCCGTCACGTGCTGGAAGCCATAAAAAGCGTGGTCGAGACCGCGGGCGGAACGATGGACGATGTCACGTTCAACATGATCATGATCCGGGACTGGGCCGACTACGCCAAGGTCAACGAAGTGTATGCCGAGTATTTCGCGGGCGAGAAGCCAGCCCGTTACTGCATCCAGTGCGGCCTGGTCAAACCCGAGGCGCTGATCGAAATCGCCAGCATCGCCCACATCGGCTGAATCGCGACCGTGGGCAGTTGACGCCCACCCGGAGAAAACCCATGTTCCATGAGTTTCATGCCTGCCAGCATGCCGATGCACCGACCCTGGTGCTCAGTTCCGGGCTGGGCGGGTCTGGCCGCTACTGGGCAGATGACCTGGCACTGCTGACCCGCGACTACCGCGTGCTCGTCTACGACCATGCCGGAACCGGACGCAGTCCTGCGGTGCTGCCAGGGGATTATTCGATCCGGCACATGGCTGTCGAATTGCTGGCCCTGCTTGATTCGCTCGACATCCAGCGCTGCCATTTCATGGGCCATGCGCTGGGCGGCCTGGTGGGTCTGGAACTGGCCCTGCTGCGCCCGGAACTGCTGCAAAGTCTGATACTGATCAATGCCTGGAGCAGTCCGAACCCGCACAGCGCGCGCTGCTTTTCAGTGCGCAAAAAACTGCTGTTGAACAGCGGACCGGAGGCCTACGTGCAGGCTCAGGCGCTGTTCCTCTACCCGGCAGACTGGATCGCCGCCAACGGCCCGCGGCTGGACGACGACGAAGCCCACGCTCTGGCGCACTTTCCCGACACCGACAACCTGCTGCGGCGCATCCATGCGCTGGAAACCTTCGACGTGGAGGCCGATCTCACGCGCATCCACACCCCGACCCTGCTGATTGCCAACCGCGACGACATGCTGGTGCCCTGGCAGCAATCCCGGCACTTGGCCAATGCGCTGCTGAATGCAACGCTGGTGGTGCTGGACTATGGCGGCCATGCCTCGAACATTACCGATCCACAACCCTTCCAACGCGCCCTGCTCGCTTTTCTCAGCACACAACCCTGAAAGGACTCATCCCATGCCTACCTCCTCTGCAGCTCCCGCCATTCTGCCCATCGCTGCTGTCAGCCAGCTCGCGTTTCGCGATGCGATGTCCGGCCTGGCCGCCGCCGTCAACGTGATCACCACCGGCGGCCCTGGCGGACGCGCCGGCTTTACCGCGACCGCCGTATGCAGCGTGACGGATCAACCGCCGACGCTGCTGGTGTGTATCAACCGCAGTGCATCGGTGTATGACGCCTTCATCGAAAACGGCAGGTTGTGCGTCAATACGCTAGGCCATGGTCAGCAGGATTTGTCCAACCTGTTCGGCGGCAAGAGCTCCCAGCAGGAGCGCTTTGCCTGCGGCCAGTGGGAGGCCGGAGTGACCGGCGCGCCGATCCTCGACAGCGCAAAGCTGGCGCTCGACTGCAAGGTGAGTCAGTCGGTCAGCGTCGGCACGCATGACATTCTGTTCTGCGAGGTGGTGGATATCAGGCATCAGAGCGGTGCAGATGCATTGGTCTACTTCGGCCGTCGCTATCATCACCTGCCGAGCGAAACGCCAGTGGCCTGAAGGCTTGAGAATGAACCCGCCAGAATGCACCAAATAGACATGATTTTTTGCGACAGCCCCGTATACTGGCATTGTGAGATTAGAACAATCCTTGCAGTCAACGGGGTGACGTCATGTCGATCAATAGCGCCTGCATTCTGCTGATACCCGCCAGCAGCCCTTCGTATGCTCGTTGCGCTTACCCGCTGCCTGGCATGCCTACGCACGCAGGTGGCTGAGCATGCTGAAAAAAATACCTGTGGCTGAGCTTGCCCTGGGCATGTACATCCACAAAATCTGCCGCCGCTGGACCAATGATCCGTTCTGGATAGGCCTGGTCGAAGTCATTCTCGATGACGTTGAAGTGCTCAAGCGTATTCAGCAATCGGGCACTAAAGAAGTCTGGATCGAAACCGGTAAAAGCCGTGTAGTGACACCCCAGACCTCACCCGCATCGCCATCGGCCAGCGAGGATACAACTCCGGCCAGTCTCGAAACGGAAGTTCTACGCGCCAGGCTGATCTGCGGACGGGCCAGAGACGCGGTCATGTCCATGTTTACCGAAGCACGCATGGGCCGGGCCATGGATGTCGGCAATGTGCAGTTGCTGGTGGAGGAAATCTCCAATTCGATCCTGCGCCATCCGCACGCGCTGATCAGCCTGTCCCGCCTGAAGACCTCCGACGAGTACACCTACATGCACTCGGTGGCGGTCTGCGCGTTGATGGTTGCGCTGGCCAAACGCATGGGCATGCCTGACGATCAGGTCCGTGAGGCCGGTGTGGCCGGACTGATGCACGATGTCGGCAAAATGATGATTGCCTCGGCGGTGCTCAACAAACCGGGCCGCCTGACCCGCGACGAATTCGAGATCATTAAGGCCCACCCCGAGCTGGGCGTGAAGATACTCATGGACACGCAGCCCGTGGCCGCGTCGGTGATCGATGTCTGCCTGCATCACCATGAGAAAGTCGACGGCTCGGGCTATCCGCACGGCCTGAAAGGCGACCAGATCAGTATCTTTGCGCGCATGGGCGCGGTGTGCGACGTGTATGACGCCGTCACCTCCGACCGCCCTTACAAAAAGGGCTGGGGCGTTGCCCATTCGATTCGCGAGATGGCGTCATGGAAGGGGCATTTTGACGATATGGTTTTTCAAAGCTTCGTCAAGACCGTGGGTATTTACCCGATCGGCACACTGGTACGCCTGGAAAGCGGGCGCCTCGGCGTGGTGGTCGAACAAGGTGAGGCGTCGCTGCTGAAACCGAAAGTGAAGGTTTTCATGTCGGCGCGCACCGGCAAGACGTTCGCCGCACAAGTCATCGACCTGGGCTGCCCTTCCGACCCGGACGGAATCCTCAGAATCGAAAAAACCACCGACTGGGGGCTGGAAGAAGTCGATACGCTGTGGGCGGGCAGTCCGGCCTGAGTGGCCCGGTAAACTCCATCGTCGTCAAGCCAGCAAGCCCAGCGTCTTGGCCCTCGCCACCGCTTGAGTGCGACGCTCGACCCCCAGCTTGCTGTTGATGTGGCTGGCGTGGGTCTTGACGGTGTGCAGGGAGATGAACAACTGCTCGCTGATCTCCTGATTGGAACAGCCCTGTGCAATCAGTTGCAGCACACCCAGTTCGCGCACGCTGAGGCAATCGCCGCCATGGGCCGGCTCGGGCGACGGCGTGCAACAGGCCGGGAGCTTTTCCAGCAATGCAGCTTGAACCCGACAGGGTGGCAGGTGCAGAAGTTGCTCATGCAGCCACCGGGGGTGCTCGCCAATCAGCGCCTTGAACGGTATCAGTGCGCCGCCGGACGCTGCGGGCAGGCTGCGCAGCAACAATGCCCGCGCCTCGTCGCATCGCGCCTGGCTCAGCAGCAGGCCGATCTGCTGGGTCATGGCGATCAGTCCAAGCAGTTTCGCCCCCACCTCCTGAGCGCGCCGTTCGAGCGCCTGCAAGCGCTGTTCGCAGGCAACGCCATCACCCTGCAATCGTTCGAGTACGGCACGCTGCAACTCGATGTGTTGTGGCAATTGTGGATGGCATTCCGGGGCAGCAGCGCCGAGGCCGCCGTTGTAGGTCTGCGTCAGGCGCAGCAGCCACGCTTCGGCAAGGTCCATGCGCCCCTGCAACAGCCACAGCTCGCATTTGACCAGGGTAATCATCGCCAGATAATAGATCGGCGGCACGTCCCAGATGTGCATCAGCCGTTCGGCTTCGGCGAGTTCAGCGAAGGCTTCGGCAAAGCGGCCGGCGCAGCCTTCCATGGTAGCGATCACGCAGTGACCGATCAGTACGCTGATGTCGCGACAGGCGCGCGCCTCGGCCAGGCCGGCCAGCAATAACACCCGCCCCTCGTCCACCTGCAGACGCAGGGTCAGCAAGTAGCCCTCATACAGCGTCAGACGCGCGCGGACCGCGTACAGCCGAATGGTGGACAAGCCTTTGAGGCGTTGCTGCCCCTGTCGTACTTCCTCGAGCGCGCGGAGAATTTCGCCCCGCGCCTGCAGGACTCGGGCGCGGTCGTAATGCGCCAGCGCCTCGAACAACGGATTGGCGACCCGCTGAGCCAGTTCCAGCGCATCACGATTCAACACGCGGGCGCGCCACAGATCACCGTTGGCGACCGCGAGGTTGGCCAGTGTCGACAGGCACACCAGCCGCTGCCCATAACGTCTTTCCGGCAGGCTCAGCAGGGCTTCGGTGCAGTAGCGCTGAGTCTTGTCACTGTCTCCGCGACCGCGGGCGATGATGCCGCTGAGTGCCAGCCATTGGGCGAGCATGGATTTCTGAGCGGTTGCCGAGGGCGCCGGCAGAAACCGGCTCAGCTGATTGGCCAGCTCTTCGGCGGCATCCAGCTGGCAGGCCAGCCCCAGCGCCCAGGCGTAGAGCACGATCAGGCGAGGCGTGCTGGTCAGCAGGTCATCCGGCAAATCCATCTTCCAGCGCAGCAGCATGCCGACGTTCTGTTCGGCCAGCAGTTGCTCTTCGGAGAGGTTCTGCACCAGATTGGCCGCCACATCCAGATGCCCGGCGCGCAACGCCTGCTCGACCGCTTCGTCCAGTTGGCCCTGAGCGCTGAACCAGCGGCAGGCATTGAGGTGCAGGCGGGTCGGCGGTGCGCCGGCCGCCTGACGAGCGCGCAACAGATCGGAAAACAGGTGGTGATAGCGAAACCAGTGGCCCTGCTCGTCCAGCGGCACCAGAAAAACCTGATGCGCCTGCAGATAACCCAGCATCTCGGCGCTGTCGTGACCATCCCGCGCGGCGTCGCACAGCTCGGCGCAAAAGCGTTCCAGGCAGGCGGTGTCGTAGAGAAACGCCTGAACATCGGCAGGCAGGCAGTCGATCACTTCTTCCAGCAGGTACTCGCGAATCAGCACCTCACTGCCGCGCAGCGCCTGGGACAAGGCGCTTTCATCACCGGCTTCGGACGCCGCCAGCAACCAGAAGCGCAGCCCGGCGACCCAGCCTTCGCTACGCTGAATCAGGCTTTGCAACGCCTCGCTATCGAGCGAGCCGCTGTGCTGGCCCAGCACTGCCATGGATTCGGCGTGCGTGAGGCGCAGGTCCTGTTCGTTGATTTCCAGCAGCTGCCGCGTCAGACGCAAGCGTGCCAGATGCCAGTCTGGGCGCTGTCGGCTGGTCACCATGACTACCAGCCCGGCCGGCAGGTGATTGAGAAGGAACTGCAGGCAGCGATCGAGTACCGGCCCCTGGGCCAGATGATAGTCATCGAGCACCAGCAACAACGGTTTGCTCAACATCAGGTGCATGGCCAGTTCGTCGAGCAGACTGTCGAGCCACTCCTCGAAGGCGAACGGCTGGTGGCGCTGGCGCATCTTCAGCAGGCCCATCGCCTGCGCGCCCAGTTGCGGGAAGAATTGTTGAAGGCTGGCCAGCAACCGCTCTAGAAAACGGCCCGGGTCGCTGTCCCGCGCGCTAAGACCCAGCCATACGTTTTGCCAGTTGTCCGGCAACCCCTGACAGAACTCGACAGCCAGCGAACTCTTGCCGAACCCGGCCGGGGCGCAGACCAGCAGCAGTCGGCCGCCAAGCCCTGCATCGAGACGCTGACACAGGCGCGAACGGGGAACATAACCCTCGGGCAGAGGTGGACGGAAAAATCGCCTTTCCAACGCAGGAATCGCGCCGTCTGCAAACCCTTGCATTCGGGACAGATCAGTCATGGCCGGCTCGTGTAGGAATCGTTGTTTCGGCATCGCGGTGTTCGGAGACTAGCGGGTAAATCGCTACTTTTGAAAGGCCATCACCGAAAAGACTGTAACAAAATTCCTACGACTTATAAGGCCACTTTCCACAACTGAAAAAGCCCCGTTCAAGGGGCTTTTCAGGAGCACGAGGCAGACGCTGGGCTACAGCGTGTATCGATCAGGTATCAACGAACCCCTTCCTGACGCAGCGCGTTGGGGGTGAAGTCGCTGGTGCCGGCCGTGAAGCCGAACTCGTAGGCTTTCTTCTCTTCGTTCTTCATGCCCAGCGCCACGTAGCGACCCGATTGCAGGTCGTACAGCGTTTCTACCGCGTACCACGGCACTTGCTTGTCGTAGTAGTTTTCCGAGTGCGCCTCGGCCACGCGCCACAGCTGACCACGTCCGTCGTAATGGTCGATGACCGCGGCCTGCCAGGTGTCTTCATCAATGAAGAAGTCACGCTTGGCATAGATATGACGCTGCCCTTCCTTGAGGGTGGCGGTCACGTGCCAGACGCGGCGCAGCTCGTAGCGGGTCAGGTCCTGGTTGATATGGCCGGCCTTGATGATGTCGGCGTACTTGAGCGTCGGATCGTCCAGCTTGTGGCTGTTGGAGGCGATGTACATTTCCTGCTTGCCGATCAGTTTCCAGTCATAGCGATCCGGCGCACCGTTGTACATGTCGAGGTTGTCTGACGTGCGCAGCCCGTCGGACGCAGTACCCGGCCCGTCATAGGACACCTGCGGCGCACGACGGACGCGGCGTTGACCGGCGTTGTAAAGCCATGCCGAGCGCGGCTCCTTCACTTGATCGAGGGTTTCATGCACCAGCAGCACGCCACCGGCCAGACGCGCCGGGGCGGTGACTTCCTGCTTGAAGTAGAACAGCACGTTGCCTGGATTTTTCGGGTCGAAATCCCTCATCTTGTCGCGAAACACGAACTGATCGGAGAAATACACCAGGCTGTAGGAGCCGTTGGGCTGTGGCGTGGCCTGGGTGACCAGACGCTTGACGCTGCCGCCCCGGTAGCGGGTGATGTGGTTCCAGATGACCTCGACACCGCTGGCCGGGATCGGGAACGGGATGGCCGTATCGAAGTTTTCCAGACCACTGCCGCCACCGACCAGCTTGGTGGTGGTGGCATTCTTTTTGATCGCGGCGAACACATCATCCGGCACGGTAGCACCGCGACGGGTCGGGTAGACCGGAATCCGGTAGCTGTCCGGGTAACGCTTGAACATCGCGTATTGGCCCGGCGCCAGCTTGTCCTTGTACTGCTCGACATTGGCCGCGGTGATGATGAACAGCGGTTTTTCACTGGCGTACGGGTTGGCAAGGAAACCCTTGCTGTCCACCGCCCCGGCGTTTTTCGGCATCGGGCTCCAGGCCGGAATGGTGTTGGCCGCATTACCGGCCTTTTCCGCGCCCATCGGCGTCAGTGAGGTGCCCAGCTTCGCCGCTTCGGACTCGGACACCGCAGCCATCACACCGGTCGCCAGCAGCGACATCCCCAGAACCCCGGCCTGCAACAGATTTTTTGTTATTTTCATGTTCGTCGTCATCCTGAAAACCATGTTCTTAGAAGTTCATGCCGAAGCTCAGCGCCACGAAGTCCCGGTCATCGACCGTGGTGTACTTGCCATCAAAGAAGTTGGTGTAGGAAAGGTTCGCGGTGTAGGTGTTCTGGTACTCGGCATCGAGCCCCAGGCTGACGGCCTTGCGCCCCTCTTCGAAGTTGCCACCTGGGCCGGGTGAATAGCCTTTGACGTCATGCGACCAGGCCACGCTCGGCTTGAGGTTGACCCCGGCGAACACGCTGTTGTAATCCCAGATGGCACGGGCGCGGTAGCCCCAGGAGTTGGCGGTGGTAAAGCCGTCGTCTTCGCAATAGCGGGTCAGGTTATTCTGCTCGGCACCGGTCAGCGTGCCGGCGTTCAACGTTGCGCATTGACCGCCAGGCAGCGGCCCCGGGCCGTACACCGGATCGCGTCCATAACGGATTTTGGAGGTGCTTTCGAGCCCGCCCACGTGAGTCCAGCCCACTTCACCGACCACCGTCAGACGCTCGGCGCCCATGACCTGATCGAAGAACTGAGTAAATGTGGTCTGCATCTGGGTGATTTCTTTGCGGCGATAACCGGCTTGATCCGTATTCGGCTGCCCGCTGAGTAGCGACACATTGGGGTTGAGCGGCGAAATACCCGAATAGAGGATGTCGGTGGTATTGACCTGAATCGGCGCGTTGGGGCGATAACTGATCTCGCCGCTCCACGCCGTGCCGGTGGGCAGCGTGGTCGAGAAGCTCAGGCCGTACAGACGAATGTCTTCGGGGTATTCGACGTAGTAACTGGAGTTGCCTGCCACCACCACCGGCAGCAGACTGGGGGCCAGCGCGGCGGCAGTGCTGGCAGGAATGCCATTGCGAACCAGCGAACCGACCAGCCCTTGCGGACTGAACGAAGCAGCAGAGCCGCCGCGCCCGCTGAAAATCGGTGCACGGCTGTGGTAATTCATCATGTACGCGCCGAACTCGGTGTCCAGCGGTTCGAAGTTGTAACGCAAGGCGAAACCGAACTGGCCGCTGTCACGCGCATCGCGGTCAGGGCCTCGGCGCACCACCGCGCCCTCATCCGGGTTGCCGAACACCACGCCCTGCTGCGACAGTGAATTGAACACCGCACCGCGCGCCCCGGCAGGCAGACCGGCCGCCGTCAGCGAGCTGTTCAGGCCGCTGCGGCTGCGCAAGACCGCGAGGTTGTTGTTGCAGCCATCGGCAATCACATCCGGTTGCGAGAAGAAGGTGCCGCAGTTGTCGACGACCGTCTGGTCCCATTCCAGCTGGTAGAAACCTTCGGCAGACAGGTTGTCGGTCAGGCTCTGCGACAGGTAGAACATGTTGACCGGAATCAGGCCTTCCTTGATTTCCGACCCGGGTCGCCGGAAGGCCGAGACATCGACCGGGTTGACGCTGTTGATGCCGCCCTGAATGAAGGTACTTTCCCCCCAACTGATGACCTGCTTGCCAAAGCGCACCGCGCCCGGCTGATCGGCAATCGAATAGTTGTGATAGACGAAGGCGTCGAGCAACTGGAACCCGGACGACTTGGCGCCCTCCTTGCGGCCCGAGTCGCTGATGTCCTTGAACTCGCGGTTTTCATCCTTGAGCTCGAAGTCGTACCAGTATTTGCCGCGCAGGAAAACACCGGTATCGCCGTACTTAAGTTCCAGATCATGAATGCCCTTGAATATCTTCGAAAACGTCTCCCCACGCTTGAAGTTCAAGTGACCGTCATCGGACGTTTGCGACAAACCACGCCCGCCGTTGTTGGCGCCGATCAGGTTCTTGTTGGGATTGGCCGTCGACCAGCTCGCGCCCACCGACAGCGACGAGTCGAAACTGCCTTCGATCTCGCCGACGTTGAAGGTCACGGCAAAAGCCGGGCCGGCGAGCGAAGAGGCAAGGCTGACAGCCAGAGGCAGCCTGGCCCGACGCCAGAAGGGGGATGTGCTTGTCATCGACGCTACTCCTTGTGTTTTATTGTTATGGCGGTGGGGAAATCCAGAAACGAATCAGTCATCGAATCAACACACGCGCCAGGTCCGTTCTTGCCATTCCCGGTGCAGACTATAGCCAGCACGCTCTGACGCTAGATCCCTCTAAAGTGTGATTTGCAGGACCAACGCCTCTGGACCGCCCGTTTCCGGGAAGCCGCCAAAAAACATGTGCGGGGAGGATGGCGTAATTTGCAAATTTGGCAAGTCACAGAGCAGGACCTGCAGCGCAGACACGTGCCGTCGCCGACCGATACGGCACGTCCGAGGTGTCAGAGGGTCGAGAGAAAGGCACTGTTGCTGCTTTGCCACTCCACGATGTCCCGGCGCATGCGTTTCTTGTCCAGCTTGCCGACGCTGGTCTTGGGAATTTCGGTAACAAGCGCGATCTGGCTGGGAATGGCCCACTTATTGATGTGACCTTGCTCGACAAACGGCTTGAGGTGCTCCTTCAAACCCTTGGCGTCGAGCTGGTGGCCATCGCGAATCACCAGCAAGGCAAACGGACGTTCGCCCCATTGCGGATCGGCGATGCCGACCACTGCCACTTCGCGCACTGCCGGATGGCGACTGCACAAGTCTTCGAGCTCCAGCGACGAAACCCATTCGCCACCGGTCTTGATCACGTCCTTGATGCGGTCGCGAATGTCGATAAAACCCATGCCGTCCAGCGTCGCCACATCGCCGGTATGCAACCAGCCCCCCGCCCACAACTCGGCGCCTTTTTCGGGCTCGCGAAAGTAGCTTCCGGTCAGCCAGGGCGCACGTAAGACCAGCTCGCCTTGGGTTTCTCCGTCGGCCGGGAGAGAGTTGCCCTGTTGATCGATGATGGCGGCCTCCACCAGCATCCCCGGCACGCCGGCCTTGATCCGGTAGGTGATGCGCTCGTCTTCACTGCCCGCTTTCAGTTCTTCGTTGATGTGCGCTACGGAAATGAGCGGTCCGGTTTCGGACATGCCGTAAGCGGCAGTGAGCTGGATGCCACGGCATTTGGCGGCCTGATACAGACTGCGAGTCAGGGAGCTGCCGCCAATGATGATCTTCCAGCCGCCGAAATCGACGTCCTGAGCAGACTTGGCGTTCAGGAGCATTTGCAGGATGGTCGGCACGCAATGGGAGAAGGTGACTTTCTCCCTGCGCCACAGCTCTACCAGCAACTCGGGATCGTAGCGGCCGGGGTACACCTGTTTCAGACCGAGCATGGTTGCCGCATAGGGAATGCCCCAGGCATGCACGTGAAACATCGGTGTGATCGGCATGTAGACGTCATCGGTGCCCAGCAGCCGGGTGCTGTCGATACAGCCCATGATGGTCGCCACGCCCATGGTGTGCAGCACCAGTTGGCGGTGGGTGAAATACACGCCCTTGGGGTTGCCGGTAGTGCCGGTGGTGTAAAACGTGGTGGCGACCGAGTTTTCGTCGAAATCCTCGAACACGTACTCGGGGCTGGCCGCAGCCAGCAGGGTCTCGTACTCGCCCACCAGGTTGGGCAGGTCGGCGCTCTTGTCTGGCAAGTCGGTCAGCAACAGGGTCTTTTCGACCGTGTTCAGGTGTCCGGACATGGCCTGATACAGCGCCATGAACTCGCTGTTCACCAGCACCAGACGGTCATCGGCGTGGTTGATGGTGTAGGCGATCTGCTCGGGAGAAAGCCGCACATTGACGGTGTGGATGACCGCGCCAATCATCGGGATGGCAAACATGCACTCCAGGTAGCGGTGGCTGTCCCAGTCCATCACCGCCACCGTGTCGCCGGCCTTCACGCCTGCCGCCGTCAGCACATTGGCCAGGCGGCAGATGCGTTCGTTGAGGGTCGCGTAGGTATAACGGACCGAATCACGGTAGATAATTTCGCGCGTCTTTTCATAACGACCGCCCGACAACAGCAGGCGCTTGATCAACAGAGGGCACTGATACGCGCCATCGGCGGGCGCAAGAACGCGAGTCTGTAACATATGAAGCCCTTTTCAAAGTCCATAGGTGTGCTGAAAATATGCACTCTAGGGCCTCGGGCTGCCAGTGAAATCAGTAAAAGGGATGATTTGCCGAGACGCCCCGCGCTGTCTGCAAGGGGCGTCCGGACTGCTGCATATGCAGGCCTGAATTCAGCGTTCAGTGGACCTCGGTCAGCGCCAGCTTGATGCCCAGCGCGATCAGCACGCCGCCCATGGCCCGGTCGAACCAGTGCCCCATGCGCGCGAATCCTGCGCGCACCCGGGCCTGGCTGAACAGTCGCGCCACCAGACAGAACCACGCCGCCGTCGCCACTGCGAGGTACACGCCGTAACCGCCCTGCACCAGCAATGGGGTGTGCGGATTGATCACCACGGTGAACAACGAGAGGAAGAACAGCGTCGCCTTGGGATTCAGGCCATTGGTGACAAAACCGCTGATGTAGGCACCGCGCGCCGTGCGCTCGCAGGGAGTAGCCTTGATGGCGACATCGGCCGTCGCGGCGGCTGGCTTGGCGCGCAACGCCTTGATGCCGATGTACAGCAGATAAGCAGCGGCTGCCCATTTCAGCGCGTTGAACAGCACGATGGACTGGGAAACGATAATCCCGATCCCCAGCAGCGAATAGCCCACATGCAGAAAGATCGCCGAGCCGACGCCCAACGCCGCCCAGGTCCCTGCCTTGCGCCCATGAGCGACGCTTTCACGCACCACCACCGCAAAATCCGGACCGGGACTGGCAACCGCCAGCAGGTGAATCAGCGCAACGGTAAGAAACTCTGCCAAGTACATGTGTGACCTCCTGGAGGATTGACGTCTGACCCGGCAGGTTACGCTGTCTGATGTCCTCGCAACAGATGTCGGCATTGATACGATGCAGAGCTTGCTCTAACTATGGTGCGACGCTGGGGCATGCGGAACGATCGCAACTATCGTGCGGCGCTCCGCGGCGCATGCCGTTCCGGACGCTCCGCGTCCTCTTGGCCCATATCCTGTTAGACTGCGCGCTTTTTCAGGAGCCATTCCATGGACCCGCGCAGTGAAGTGTTACTCCGTCAGGCTGAGCTGTTTCAGGGCTCGCTGTTGTTGGTCGGGCTGCCCGCCGATGACCTGCTCGGAAAACTGCCGGATGCCCGTGGATGGTGCTGGCACGCCGGTGATCAGGCGGCTCTGGACGCACGTTTTGAAGGGCGCGTGGATTTCGGTGTCGAAGCGCCACAGACTGACTTCGAAGCCGCTGTGCTGTTCCTGCCCAAGGCGCGTGACCTGACCGACTACCTGCTCAATGCACTGGCCTCGCGACTGGCCGGACGCGAGCTGTTTCTGGTCGGCGAGAAACGCGGCGGCATCGAAGCGGCTGCCAGGCAACTGAGCCCTTTCGGCCGCGCGCGCAAGCTGGACAGCGCTCGCCACTGCCAGCTGTGGCAGGTCACCGTCGAGCACGCACCGCAAGCCGTCAGCCTGGAAAGCCTCGCCAAGCCCTACCAGATCGAATTGCAGGACGGACCGCTCACCGTCGTCAGCCTGCCCGGCGTTTTCAGCCATGGCCGCCTCGACCGTGGCTCAGCCCTGTTGCTGGAAAACATCGACAAGCTGCCCAGCGGCAACCTGCTCGACTTCGGTTGCGGCGCCGGGGTGCTGGGCGCGGCGATCAAGCGTCGTTACCCGCACAACGAAGTCATCATGCTCGATGTCGATGCCTTCGCCACCGCCAGTTCACGCCTGACCCTGGCCGCCAATGGCCTGCAAGCCCAAGTGCTGACCGGTGACGGCATCGACGCAGCGCCGATGGGGTTGAACACGATTCTGAGCAATCCACCGTTCCATGTCGGCGTTCATACCGATTACATGGCAACGGAAAACTTGCTGAGAAAAGCACGCCAACATCTCAAATCAGGCGGCGAACTGCGCCTGGTGGCGAATAACTTCCTGCGTTATCAGCCGCTGATCGAAGAGCACGTCGGCCAGTGCGAAGTCAGGGCGCAGGGCAACGGTTTCAAAATCTACAGCGCCAAACGCCCCTGAAATAAGCACTTGCCGAAACGTTTTCGCGGAGGCAGAATCCGCTCCGTCCTAGGGGAGTAGTCTCCCACGAGCGCCATGCTCGTCCGGCACGTATCAACATACTTGGTCCTCAGACCATGGTACGTGCGACCCGGAATCCGCTCAGACGGATCGGTGGTTTGACAAGACCTATGACACGAACACCTTACCCGGGGCGGGGAGGTTGTACGTGTCATAGCCGTGTTGACCCGCCCCTTAGGAAACCTGATGCTGGAATCATTCTTAGTCCCTACCGCAGTGGTTGCGCTCGCCGAAATCGGTGACAAGACGCAGTTACTCGCGCTCGTTCTCGCCGCGCGCTTTCGCAAGCCATGGCCGATCATTGCCGGCATCGTTGCCGCAACCCTCGCCAACCATGCGGCAGCCGGCGCTGTAGGTGCCTGGTTCAGCAGTTATCTGTCAGACCCAGTGCTGCACTGGATCCTCGCCGCCAGCTTTACCGCCACGGCGCTGTGGACACTGGTTCCGGACAAGATGGACGACGACGAAGCCAGCACGGCACGCAAGTTTGGCCCGTTCATGACCACGCTGATCACGTTCTTCATCGCTGAAATCGGTGACAAGACGCAGATCGCCACGGTGATGCTGGCGGCGCAGTATTCCTATCTGTGGCTGGTCATTCTGGGCACCACGGTGGGCATGCTGCTGGCCAATGTGCCGGTGGTGCTGGCGGGCAATTTCGCCGCCGAGAAGCTGCCGCTGACCCTGATCCGCCGACTGGCTGCCTGCGCGTTCTTCGTGCTGGCGCTGGTGGCGGTTTACAAGGCAATGCAAGTCAGCGGCTGGGTGTGATGCTGGCCCGTAGCGTTGCGAAAACCCTCGCAACGCTACGGGCGACTCATCCACTCAGGATTTAGCGGCTTTCTGGTACAGCGGCATGACTTTCGGTATCGCAGCCTGCAACGAAGCGATGCGACTTTCCGAGGCCGGGTGAGTGCTCATGAACTCAGGCTGCGAACCACCGGAGTTCTGGGTCATCTTCTGCCACAGGGTGATCGCCGCATTCGGGTTGTAACCGGCGCGCGCGGCCAGTTCGAGACCGAGCAGATCGGCTTCGTTCTCGTTACTGCGGCTGTTGGGCAGCGTCAGGCTATAGTTGACCACGGTATCTGCCAACGCCAGGCTGTCCTGTCCCAATCCCAGCAAGGCACCTGCGCCCTGCTTGGCCATTGAAACACCGTATGCCTTGGACATCGCTTCACGCCCGTGCTCGCGCAGGGCATGGGCGATCTCGTGGCCCATGACCGCCGCGATTTCATCGTCGGTCAGTTTGAGGGTATCGATCAGGCCACTGTAGACAATGATCTTGCCACCAGGACCACAGTTGGCGTTCAGCTCGTCGCTCTTGATCAGGTTGACTTCCCACTGCCACTGCGCCGAATCAGGCCGTAATTTGGGCGCCTGGGCAATCAGTCGATCGGCGATTGCATGAACCCGCTTGGCATTGGCGCTGGTGGTGTCCAGCACCCCTTTGCTGGTCGCCTCGCCAACGGTCTGCTGGTAGGACTGGGCGTACATTTTGTTGACTTCATCCGTGGAGAGCATGCTGAACATGTACTGTTTGCGCTCCACACCGACCGAGTCGCCACTCGTGGTATTGACTGCCTGACACCCGCCGAGCAGCAACGCAGCGCTCAAGGCACAGAAGGCAAATGAAGGACGCATGGTGTATCTCCTTGTGTATGAAACGGTCAGTCCCGGGGCAGACCTCTGCGCCAGATACCGGCCAACTGGCATCTTGGTCTTTGACAGGGGTGGATGGTTCCCGCAGGTGTGTCCAGTTTGTATCAGATGTACTTCAACGCGGATATCGGATTTGTCCGATTCGGTGTTTTTTGCCTTGCCCTACTAACTTAGCGGCGTGAGGCACTCGGGGGCATTCAGCTTCGGATCATTAACCAGATTGGCCAAAGGCCGTTCGCGCAGCGCCGTCTGCGGGGCAGCCAGCAACGCTTGCAGGGTCGGCAGCGGCGTGTCGGCGGCCAGCCAGTCTTTCTGACCCTTGGCATCCAGAATCAACGGCCGACGCTGGGTCGCAGCCGCCTGGGTGACCACCGCGACGCTCAGGTAGGTATGCCCCTGCACCGGATAGGCTTCCCAGATCGCGGCGAAAAACAGTGCGGCGCCCTCCCCTGGCGTCAGCCAGAAAGGACGCTTGCGCACCGTGCCACGCCATTCGTAAAAGCCGTTGGCGGGGAGCAGACAGCGGCGATGGGTGAAGGCATCGCGAAACATCGGCTGCTCGGCCACGGTTTCGGCGCGGGCGTGGGCAGGCGTTTTCGACAGGTCGGTGAGCCAGGCCGGGGTCAGGCCCCAGCGCGCGCGCACCAGTTCGATACCGTCAGCATTTTCGGCGGCACGCATGATCAACACCCAGTCGGCTGGCGAAATATTCCATTGCGCCTGCTGATCGGCAGGAAAACCGGGCAAGGCGGCAAAGGCAGGGGTCCAGCGAAACAGGGCGTAGCGTCCACACATGGGGGCTAATCAGACTCGTTTGAAGGTGCTCAGCACACCAGTACATCGGGGAAGTCGTCCGGCTCATCGCCAGACAGGGGCGAAGCGCTATTGTACGCAGTGATCAACGCTCGTGCGCGGGCGACCTGCGCATCTTCGACCTTGAGTGCCAGAAGCCCCAGCCCCGGTAGCTCGCCCATCGCCCCGAGCAGATCGCGACCGGCCAGATGCGCGTTGATGCCTTCGCTGGCAAGCATTGCCAGCAGCAACTCGGCCTCCATCAGGTTCTCGGGCTCGTAGATCTTCTGCATCACTCGTTCTCGCTGCGAACGTCCAGATTCCAGTCTTCGCCGTCGGTCTGCAGGTCGAAAACGATCGGGCGGCAACAGACCGGACAGTCTTCAATGTACTGTTGATCGCCGCCGGAAAGGTCCAGTACGGCTTCGACAGGTTCGCCGCAATAAGGGCAGTCGTAACTCTGTAATTCCTGCATCACGGTCTCCGGGATCAGTTATGCGTATAATTGACCCATTCTTCAGAAGGCAGTTTTAACAAATCCGTCTTCTTTTTACCCTATTCGATTCAAACAAGAGAGCATGATGGGCGAATTTGATGCCATCCGACCTTACAACGATGCAGAAGTCCCCGCCGTCTTGGCACGTCTGCTGAGCGACAAAGCCTTTCTCGCCATTCTGACCCGATTCCGCTTTCCACGCCTGGCGGGCGCATTCGGCTGGCTGCTGCAGCCAACACTGGCGCGCAAGCTGCGCCGCGAGTTTGCAGGTATCGACTCGGTGGCCACGCTGCAGGACAAAGTCGAATATTACGTCGACCACACCATCGAACGCGCCACGGACGGGGTCACCTACACCGGCGTCGAACAGCTGAAGTCCGGTTGTGCCTACCTGTTTCTGGCCAACCATCGCGATATCGTCATGGACCCGGCGTTCGTCAACTACGCCGTGTACCACGCAGGCCTGCCTACTCCGCGCATCGCGATTGGCGACAACCTGCTGCAAAAGCCATTCGTCAGCGACCTGATGCGCCTGAACAAAAGCTTCATCGTGCACCGCTCGATCACCGGGCGGCGCGAGAAAATGGCGGCTTATCAATTGCTGTCGGCGTACATCAATCACTCGATCACCCAAGACTGCCAGTCGATCTGGATCGCTCAGGCCGAAGGCCGCGCCAAGGACGGTGACGACCGTACCGAGTCGGCGATCCTCAAGATGTTCCACATGAGCCGCAAGGATGAGCCATTTGGCGACGTGATTCGTTCGCTGAACCTGATCCCGGTGTCGATCAGCTATGAGTATGATCCGTGCGACAGCGCCAAGGCCCGCGAGCTGTACATTCGTGCGACAACCGGCGCCTACACCAAGACGCCGGGCGAAGACGACGTGAGCATTGCCCTGGGGATCACCGGCTATAAAGGCCGTGTGCATGTGAACTTCGCACCGCCGATCACCGAGCATTTCGAGGACACCAAGCAACTGGCCATCGAGATGGATCGGCAAATTCTCGGCGGCTATCGGCTGTTCCCGGTGCATTACCTGGCGTACGCGCAGTGGAGCGACGCCGATCCGGCGCTTGAAGTGCCGAAGGCTGAAGCGCTGTTTCCGGCCGATGAACTCGAGCGCGCCAGGGAAGAGTGGGAAAGCCGCCTGGCAGGCACGCCGATCGAGCACCGCCCTTACATGATTCAGCAATACGCGACTCCAGTGCGCAACCAGTACCGCGTCAAGGCAGGGCTGGCGCTTTAAGACCTGGAACGCCTATCGTGCCCATGCTACGCGTGGGTACGCACTTCTGGACGTTCTGTGTCCAGTCTGGAGCGCGTCAACGCGCCCTGACGCATAGCGTCACCCAAGGCATTTCCACGCTGGAGCGTGAGAAACGACAGGTATGCGGGCGAGCACGTATCATGCCCAGGCTACGCGTGGTCATGCCCCCCCGAAATATCCTGCACGACAATTCTCTGCCGCTGTCACCCCAGCGTCATACTTCACCTGCATTGTGTGGCTCCTCGAGAAACGGACTTCCCTCTCTTTGGAGCTTGTCATGCTGCATGCAAAAAATCAGGATCGCCTTTATCTCATTGCCCCAAGCGATGAGCAGCAGGAGTTGATCGATGGCCTGGCCTTCAATGTTCAGGACCGCCACTGGCTGGTCTACTGCGCACTGGGCGGGCATGTTCATCATGATCTGCCGGATCTGGATCAGGACACGGGTTTGAGTTTCCTCGACTTTTACCAACAGGCAGCCTGATACCAAACCCTGAACAGCAAAAAGCCCGGCCCCTTCAACAGGGGCCGGGCTTTTTTTATCGCATGCTTACTGCGACAGGGTCGAACCGATGGTCGGGTCCTGGAAGACGCGGGTCAGTGCATCGCTCAACACATCGCTCACCAGCTTGGTGTTGGTTTCCTGATTCGGCGCCATACCGAAACGCTGGTCCAACGATGCGGCGTAACGGCCACTGTAGGTGCGGCCGTTATTGCGCACGTCAGCGCGGAACGTCGAGCTGATGGTGGCTTCAGTCACGTACAGACCTTCCTTCGGCGACTGGTACTTCAGGTCTGCCAGGGTCACGGTCAACTGCGGAGCGCTGCCGCCCTGGGTCGGTGTAAAGCCCAGCAGGCGTACGGCGGCTTCAGCCTGAGCCTGAAGCTTGGGAACGATGTCGGCACCGGTGACGCTGATTGCGCTGGTTTCCGGGTACATGCCACCGCGCGTGCCCAGCGTCGGCCCAGGACGGCCGTCGACGACACGCACCACCACAGGCTGACCACGCCCTACCGCCGCCAACTGCGCATTGAGCTTGGGCGTAGGGCTGAGTTGTTGTGGGCTGTGGGCACAGCCCACCAGGGTCAAACTGCTTACAGCAAGCAAACCGAACAAAATGCGACGCAGCATGCTCATTTCTCCATGGGCCAGACACTGAATGTGCCGCAGTATAGCGGCCTGTCACAGCCGCTAACCAGAGGCCACTGACCGTTAAGCCTCGGACATTTGCCACGCATCGGGGTTCACGCCGCAACGCAGGGCAAGATTCATCCGGCACGGTGTAATCAGGGCGTCACATCCACACGGCAGACTCGCCTCCATCGCACAGACGCTCATTCACGTCACAGGAGCTGCGCCATGAATCTGTTCCGGTCTCTGTTCACTGCACGTCCCCAGCATCGCCACTACGCGCGTATCGATCAGGCGGGCGTCTGCCGTGCGTTCAAACACTGCGCACAACGTCCTACCGGTGTGGAATGGGTTGAAGTGACCGAGCAACGGCTCAGCTGGCTGAATCAGCCACTGCCCGCCAGCGCACGCATGACGCAGCGTAGCGAACGCTCAACGCGCGGCCAGTTGCTCATCGCCTGACCGGAGAGCGAATAAAAGTCATTTAAAGCGATCAATTCCTGCCATTTCATCGCTATAATCTCCCCCCGATTATAAGGACGTCTCCTGATCGGGCCTCGCAGCACTGCTAATCGCCGTATTAGCGCCTTCGTAATGCCCACAGAGAGCCGCCCACACAGGTCATTTGCGCACGAGTGTGCTCGATGAAAGGTGAAGAATGCTCGAATCGTATCGAACCTTTCTCGCCGGCCAGCGCCTCACTCTTTATGTGCCTGACCTGCCAGCGCTGTCATCGCAGCCATTTCGAGGTTTGGTTCGCGTTCCCAAAAGGACGTGAAAAACGGGTTTCACTACTTCACAAGAGTGTGGCGAGCAAATGAATAGGTACGCGTTTGTACATGCACCATCAGCGTCTGAACCGGCTCTCTTGAACAGGACTGACCGCGACTGCGCCTCCATGACCGGAGCCTGACGCCATCGACAGGCGCCCGTTGCACACGGGGCTCCCTGACGATGGTCGAATGGCCTCGCAGGCCTGGAAATGCGTTCATGAAGTATTGATGAACCATGACCGGGCCTGACCGGGACCTGCGCTTTGGATGCGAAAAATTGCGAAGAATCGGTGAGGCGATCCTGGCCAGGCAAACGAGGGTAGACATTTGATCCAGCCCACGAATACCTGGCAACCAGCCTCAGGATCGTATGCCGTCAATTTGGTGCTGCAGATTTTGGAGACGCGTTAATGGCGCATAACGAAGCAGTTGATGTAGTACTGGTCGGAGCGGGCATCATGAGTGCCACTCTGGCGGTATTGCTAAAAGAGCTCGACCCCGGCATCACGCTGGAAGTCGTTGAGCTGATGGATTCCGGTGCTGCGGAGAGTTCCAACCCGTGGAACAACGCCGGTACCGGCCACGCCGGTCTGTGCGAGCTGAACTACACGCCGCCTGCGGCTGATGGCTCAATCGACATCAAGAAAGCGGTGCACATCAACACCCAGTTCGAAGTCTCGAAACAGTTCTGGGCCTACCTGGCACGCAAGGGCACCTTTGGTTCAGCCCGATCATTCATCAACCCGGTTCCACACCTGAGCTTCGTGCAGGGCGAAAAAGGCGTCTCGTTCCTCAAGACCCGTTTTGAAGCCATGAGCAAGCATCACGCCTTCTCTTCGATGGAATACACCGAGGACAAGGCAACGCTGGCCGAGTGGATGCCATTGATGATGCCTGGTCGGCCTGCGGACGAAAAAATTGCTGCAACGCGGATGATGAACGGCACCGACGTCAACTTTGGCGCGCTGACCAACCAACTGCTCGGCCACCTGACCAGCGCTCCAGGGACGCAGATCAAGTACCGCAGCCGGGTGACCAACCTGACCCGCAACGGTGCTGGCTGGACCGTCAGCGTCAAGGACGTGAATGGCGGCGGCACGCGTGAGATAGATGCCAAGTTCGTGTTCCTCGGTGCCGGTGGCGCAGCGTTGCCGCTGCTGCAGTTGTCGGGCATTGAAGAAAGCAAGGGCTTTGGCGGCTTCCCGGTCAGCGGCCAGTGGCTGCGTTGCGACAACCCGGAAGTGGTCAAACACCACCAGGCCAAGGTCTACAGCCAGGCAGCCGTGGGCTCGCCGCCAATGTCCGTCCCGCATCTGGATACCCGCGTGGTCGATGGCAAGAAGTCCCTGCTGTTCGGACCTTATGCCGGTTTCACCACCAAGTTCCTGAAACACGGCTCGTACCTCGACCTGCCGCTGTCGGTCCGCGTAGCCAACATCAAACCGATGCTGGCGGTGGCGCGCGACAACATGGACCTGACCAAGTACCTGGTCAGCGAAGTGATGCAATCGATGGAGCAACGCCTGGAATCGCTGCGCCGCTTCTATCCGGAAGCGAAAGCCGAAGACTGGCGCCTCGAAATCGCCGGCCAGCGCGTGCAGATCATCAAGAAGGACGCGAAAAAAGGCGGCGTGCTGCAATTCGGCACCGAACTGGTGTCTGCACAGGATGGCTCGCTGGCCGCACTGCTCGGCGCTTCGCCCGGCGCTTCGGTGACTGTGTCGATCATGCTTGAACTGCTCGAGCGCTGCTTCCCGGAGAAAACCCGCACGGAATGGGCGACCAAGCTCGAAGAGATTTTCCCGGCCCGGGAGAAGATCCTCGAAACCGATGCGCCGCTCTATGAGCGCATCAGCGCGCAGAACGACGAGGCGCTGGAACTGGTCGAGAAAAGCAGCCAGGAACACAGCTTCGCCTGACCAAACTGCTGGTGTGCTGTAACAAAAAGCCCCGTGAGCCTTTAATAGCCACGGGGCTTTTTATTGCGTTTATTTCAGGCGCCGGTCAGAGGCTTCTGGACAGTACGGCAATGTGCTCCGGGCCAATCCCGCAGCAGCCACCGATGTGCGTGGCGCCGCGATTGACCCAATCTGCCGCCCACTGCTGATAGCCCTGCGGGTCAAGGTCTTCGCGCAGCTCGTCCAGGCCGTCGTTGGCGGTGGCGTCCTTGGGTTGCGGCGGGAAGGCGTTGGCGTACGCGCCGATGGCAATGTCGACGTTCAGCGACGTGAACACCTCATGCGCCGCATCGATTGCGCCACCGATCACCTCTGGCTGGCTGCAGTTAAACAGCAGCGTGGCGACGCCCATTGCTGCGGCAGCCCTGGCGGCGTCGGCGACCGGCTCGCCTGAGCGCAGACGCGGGACCTCGTCAGTGTCCTCATCCTGCAGAGTGAACGACAGCCAGAACGGTTTACCGTCATTGGGCAGCCCGGCGCGGATGGTCTGCGCTTCGAGAATGCAGCTCTGGGTTTCGGCCAGCCACAGGTCGACATACGGCGACAGCCCGGCAACCAGTGGTTTCAGAACGTCGGCAGCCAGTTGCGGCTGATACAGGTCAGGGCGATAGGAACCGAACAGTGGCGGAATGGAGCCGGCCACCAGGGCGCGTCCGCCAGACGCATCGGCCGACTCGCGCGCCAGTTGCCCGGCCAGTGCTGCCAATGCCTGACCTTCGCGGGCAAAACGCTCTTCGCCAATATGAAACGGCACGACGGCGTAGCTGTTACTGGTAATGACCTGAGCACCACTTTCGATATAAGCGGCGTGCACCGCACTCACCGCTTCGGGCGCTTCACTCAATGCCAGCGCCGACCATTCAGGCTGGCGAAACGGGGCTCCGCGACGCTGCAGCTCACGGCCCATGCCGCCATCGAGAATTACAGTTGTGCCTTGCTTCATATGTGATCTGCTTATATGTATATGAAAAAAACTCATTATGAGTCAGTCTTGTATAACGTATTTAATACGGCCCTTTCATCAAACTACAAACACTTTTTCAGGGGATATCTGTGAACTATCGCGCTCTGCTGGGCATCGGCCTGGTCACTCTGGCAGCCTCCACGCAAGTTCTGGCCGGCGCCACGCTGGATCGCGTGCAGAAAAACAAAGAGCTGGTCAACGTTCTGATGGAAAGTTACCCGCCCTTCTCTTTCCTGAATGACAAGAATGAACTGGACGGCTTCGATGTCGACGTCGCCAAGGCCGTGGCGCAAAAGCTGGGCGTCAAACTGCGCCTCGAGACGCCCTCCTGGGACGTGATCGCCGCGGGCCACTGGAGCGGCCGTTATGACATCTGCGTCTGCTCGATGACGCCGAGCAAGGCGCGTTCCGAAGTGTTCAACTTCCCGGTCGAGTATTACGCCTCGCCTGCGGTGATCGTGGTCAACGCCACGGATGATCGTATCCATTCGGCCAAGGACCTGAGCGGCAAAAAGGTCGGCCTGACCAGCGCCTCCAGCTACGAAAGCTACCTGAACAAGAATCTGGTTATCGATGGCGCCGAAGACAAGCCACTGCAGTACCCGTTCGAAGACGTGCAGATCGCTCCGTACGACAACGACAACGTGGCCTTTCAAGACCTCGGGCTGGGTGCCGGCAAGCGGCTGGACGCGATACTTACCAATCTGGTGACCGCAAAACCGCGCCTGGATCAGGACAAGCGCTTCAAACTGGCAGGTGAGCCGCTGTATGAAGAACCCAACTCCGTAGCCATCGAAAAAGACGATCCGGAATGGGACGCCAAGGTTCGCCAAGTCTTTGCCGAACTCAAGAGCGACGGCACCCTGAGCAAGCTGTCGCAAAAGTGGATCGGTGCTGACATCAGCAAATGACTTCCTTTCAGCCCCAGCGCCCACCCGAGCAGGCCGAACAGAGCCTGCTCAAGCGAGTTTTCGGCTTCCGTACACGGCTTTACCTGACCTGGCTGGTCATGTTCGTCCTGTTCGCCGGCTTCTTCCTGAGCTTCGACCTGAAGCTATCGATCATCCTCGACAAGCTGCCGAACCTGATCGGGCTGCATCTGGCCCCCAACGGCTTTCTGCAGGGCGCGGCGCTGACATTATTCGTGTCGGTGTGCTCGATCGTGGTTTCGGTCGCACTCGGCTTTGTCACGGCACTCGCGCGGCTTTCCAGCAGCGCGGTGGCGTTCGGCATCGCCAGCTTTTACGCCTCGTTCTTTCGCGGCACGCCATTGTTGATTCAGATCCTGCTGATCTATCTCGGTCTGCCACAACTCGGCATCGTGCCCGGAGCCATCACGGCGGGAGTGATCGCGCTGTCGCTCAACTACGGGGCGTACCTGAGCGAGATTTTCCGTGCAGGCATCATCGGCGTCTCTGCAGGACAACGTGAAGCCGCACTGGCCCTGGCATTGCGCCCGGCGCAGATCTTCTGGCGCGTCACCCTGCCCCAGGCCATGCGCACGATCATTCCGCCGACCACCAACCAGTTCATCTCCATGCTCAAGGATTCTTCACTGATTTCAGTGATGGGCGTCTGGGAAGTAATGTTTCTGGCCCAGTCTTACGGCCGCTCCAGCTATCGATACATCGAAATGCTGACCACCGCAGCGGTGCTGTACTGGATCATGTCGATCGGGCTGGAGCTGTTGCAGTCACGACTGGAGCGGCATTACGGCAAGGCGTATCAGGCGCGCAAATAACTGCAGCGTTCGTCCTCACGCTTTGCGCTCAGTGTTATACGCAAGTCTGTTTTTGATTCTGGCCGAAGGCCGTGGGAGCGAACTTGTTCGCGAAGGGGGTCGTATAATCGCCGGAAATGCATCGACTAAAACACCGTCTTCGCGAACAAGTTCGCTCCCACGCCCTCTGGGCAGAAGCTCGGAAGCCCGTTATTCCGGGCGCTCTAGGACGTGTGCATAACGACTGAGAGCTCCGCGTGGGAATGCCGTTCCGGACGCTCTGCGTCCAGCTCTGGCAATGCGGAGCATTGGCACGACAGTCAAACGGCAATTACGTACGGGCTTTCTCGATCAGTTCGATGTATTCATCAGCATTGCGCTGATCCTTGATCAGGGCGATGAAGTCGTTGCCATGCTCGTCCTTGCCATCAAAGTCATGGCCCGCTTCCTTGAAGAACACCAGAAAGCGTTCGAAATCGTTGATGCGCAGCCCACGGTAGGCCTTGATCAGCTTGTGCAGCGACGGCGAGGTAGCATCATACGGCTCGAAGTAGAGGAACAGTTTGATCTGCTCATCGCCGATCTCATCGCCAATCAACTGCTTCTTATCTTTACGCATTACAGGCTCCAACAGGTCGCAGACACTTTCACGGGCGGGCAGTTTACCCTCCGGCGAGCGCCGCGCTCAACGCGCACGTGCAGAGGTGGTGTGCAGATCAGCCCAGATGTGCCCGTTGGCATAACTGAGGAACTGGCAATAGACCTTCTCGTTGCGCAGCAAGTCCACCAGCACGCGGTACTGGGACAGCGGGTAATAAAGCGTCAACGTGCTCGACGGCTCATCATAGGTCGGCTTTTTAAGGCTTTTGCTATCACCGCCGTCGAAGTGCACGAGCACCTGGGAGATGGACGCACCCTTGTTCAGCGACTTGCCCTTTAGGCGCAGCGACAAGGGCGAGGTGACCGGAATCGGCTGCTGACTCGACTGCCGCTGGTTACCGGCAACGATGGTGTATTCGGTGACCCGCATCAACTGTTGCTGTTCAGGCACACCTTCGCGCAGGCTCAGATCGTCAGGCGGCAGGTATTGATCGTGCATGGGGCTGGCCGATACCGGCGCAGCAGGTGCGGCAACTGCCAGACCAGACAACAGCACCAACGCCACAGCGCCGGGAATCAGTAGCTTCATTGAGGGTTTCCATATAATTGCCAATCGACGACCGCCCCTGTTCGCAGAAGCGGTCGTCAGAATGCCTTACATCCCTTTGACCGCATAGATACCGGCAGCATTACGCCAGTAGCCTTTGTAGTCCATACCGAAACCGAAGATGTAACGGTCGATGCAAGGCAGACCGACGTAGTCGGCTTTCAGGTCCGGGCGAGCCTTGCGGTCGTGGTCCTTGTCGATCAGCACGGCAGTGTGCACCGCGCGGGCACCGGCGTGTTTGCAGAAGTCGATGATCGCGCCCAGGGTGTGACCTTCATCGAGGATGTCATCGATGATCAGCACGTCACGGTCCATGAACGAGACTTCCGGCTTGGCTTTCCAGAACAGATCACCGCCGGTGGTTTCGTTGCGATAGCGCGTTGCGTGCAGGTAGGACGCTTCCAGCGGGAAGTTCAGGTGGGTGAGCAGCTTGCCGGAGAAAATCAGGCCGCCATTCATTACGCAGAACACAACAGGATTGCGCTCGGCCAGTTCGGCATTGATCTGCGCGCCGACGCGGGCAATGGCCGCATCCACTTCGGACTCGGTGTACAGGCAGTCAGCTTCGCGCATGACTTGACGGATATGCTCGAGATCAGCGGACATGACGCTCTCCAGGTAAGGCAGTTTAAGAAAAGCGGGCAAAGGTACGCATCCGTTCAAGCCAGAGCAAGCGATTCTGGACTAACGTTGCGAGTGTCTTGCAAAAGCCGCGAACGTCGAAGCTTCGTAACGATACTGCACGTGCTTTAAGACAGTAACAGCTGAATAGATTAACCTAGACCGATTTTTGCCCCGCTGGAGCCTTTCCCCATGCCCATTCGTGAGATCCGTCACCCACTGATCCGCCACAAGCTCGGCCTTATGCGCCGCGCCGACATCAGCACCAAGAACTTCCGTGAACTGGCTCAGGAAGTCGGCGCGCTGCTGACCTATGAAGCCACGGCCGACCTGACCCTGGAAAGTTACGACATTCAAGGCTGGGCCGGTACGGTGTCAGTCGAGAAGATCGCGGGCAAGAAAATCACCGTCGTGCCGATTCTTCGCGCCGGTATCGGCATGCTGGACGGCGTGCTCAGTCTGATCCCGGGTGCCAAGGTCAGCGCAGTCGGCGTGGCCCGCAACGAAGAAACCCTGCAGGCGCACACCTACCTGGAAAAACTGGTCCCGGAAATCGACGAGCGTCTGGCGATGATCATCGACCCGATGCTGGCCACCGGCAGCTCGATGGTCGCCACCATCGATCTGCTGAAGAAGGCTGGCTGCAAGGAAATCCGCGCCATGGTTCTGGTCGCTGCGCCCGAAGGCATCGCTGCCGTAGAGCAAGCGCACCCGGACGTGATGATCTACACCGCTTCCATCGATGAGCGTCTGAACGAACACGGCTACATCATTCCGGGCCTGGGCGATGCCGGTGACAAGATTTTCGGCACCAAGCAGAAGGACGCGTAACCCGATGACGCAGCAGGAGTTCAACGATCCACTGTGGCGCACGATTCTATCCGGCGCGCAAATGCTCTTCGTGGCCTTTGGCGCGCTGGTCCTGATGCCGCTGATCACCGGGCTCGATCCGAACGTGGCACTGTTCACCGCAGGCCTGGGCACGCTGCTGTTCCAGATAGTCACCGGGCGTCAGGTGCCGGTCTTTCTGGCCTCGAGCTTTGCCTTCATCACCCCGATCATCCTCGCCAAGGGCCAGTTCGGTCTGGCCGCGACCATGGGCGGCGTCATGGCGGCAGGCTTCGTGTATACCTTTCTCGGCCTGGCCGTGAAGATCAAGGGCACCGGTTTCATCGACCGCCTGCTGCCTCCCGTGGTGATCGGGCCGGTCATCATCTCGATCGGTCTGGCCATGGCTCCGATTGCAGCCAACATGGCGATGGGCAAGTCTGGCGATGGCGCGCAGTTGATTCCTTATCAGACCGCCATGCTGATTTCGATGCCCGCCTTGCTGACCACGCTGATCGTGGCGGTGTTCGGCAAAGGCATTTTCCGTCTGGTGCCGATCATCTCCGGCGTGCTGGTGGGCTTTGCGCTGTCGTTCTACTTTGGTGTGGTCAATACCAAAAAAATCGCTGACGCCGCCTGGCTGGCCTTGCCGCACTTCACTGCACCGGAATTCAACTGGCAGGCGATTCTGTTCATTGTCCCGGTCGCTCTGGCCCCGGCCATCGAGCACATAGGCGGGGTGATTGCAGTCGGCAGCGTGACCGGACGCGACTACCTGAAAAAGCCGGGCCTGCATCGCACGCTGTTCGGCGACGGCATCGCCACCACTGCTGCCGGTCTGTTCGGCGGCCCGCCCAATACCACCTACGCCGAAGTGACGGGCGCGGTGATGCTGACCAAGAACTACAACCCGCAGATCATGATCTGGGCATCGTTTTTTGCCATCACGCTGGCGTTCATCGGCAAGTTCGGGGCGCTGCTGCAGAGCATTCCGGTGCCGGTAATGGGCGGCATTCTGTGCCTGCTGTTCGGTTCGATTGCAGCAGTGGGCATGAACACCCTGATCCGCCACAAGATCGACTTGGCCGAAGCGCGCAACCTGGTGATCGTCTCGGTCACTCTGGTATTCGGGATTGGCGGCGTATTGATCGGCACCGGCAACGGCCCGAACGATTTCGGCCTGAAAGGCATTGCCCTGTGCGCCGTGACCGCCATCGCCCTGAACCTGATCCTGCCGGGCAATGACAGCTGGAAGAACAAGCAACTGGATGATCAGTTGCCGTAAGACTTGAGCGTGGGGAACGAGAGACGTCTGCAGGACCACTATCGTGCCCATGCTCCGTGCTCATCGTTATACGCAGCCCTGAAAAGCCTGGAAAATGGCGGCGTTCAGGCCTCTGCCCGCACGGCGTAGGAGCGGACCGGGCGACGCTTCGCTTGTTCGCGAAGACGATGTTTTAGGCGCTGCATTTTTGGCGACTATACCGGCCATTTCGCGAACAAGTTCGCTCCTACGGCCTTCGGCCAGAATCAAAAGCGAACTTATATATAACGATGAGTACTCCGCGTGGGCATGCACTTCCGGACGCTCTGCGTCCGCCTTTGGTTTTCTGCTTGTCACAACATCAACGGCGCACGCTCGCACAGCCTGTTCAGCTCTTTCGCCCAGTTGGGATCGTCGTTCAGGCAAGGGATGAGGGTCAGTTCCTCTCCGCCCGCCTCCTTGAACTGCTCGGCACCGCGGTCGCCGATTTCTTCCAGCGTCTCGATGCAATCAGCCACGAACGCCGGGCACATGACCAGCAGCTTCCTGACGCCTTTCGCCGCCAGTTCGTCCAGGTGCGCTTCGGTGTAGGGTTCGATCCACTTGGCGCGCCCCAGACGTGACTGGAACGACACCGACCACTTGCCGTCAGGAATGCCCATACGCTTGGCGAATGCCGCCGCCGACTGTATGCACTGCGCGCGATAGCAAGTCGCGAGCACTTCGGCGGGTGCGGTCATGCAGCAGTCGTCCTTCAGGCAATGCTTGCCGGTCGGGTCGAGCTTGTGCAGGTGCCGCTCAGGCAGACCGTGGAAGCTCAGCAGCAAATGGTCGTAAGGTTGATCCAGATGCGGCCGCACGCTTTCCACCAGCGCACTCAGGTATTCGGGCTGATCGTAGAACGGCTGCAGAACCGAGAACTGCATCTTCAACGATTTGGCGCGCACCACCCGTTTGGCTTCTTCGATGACCGTGGTCACCGTGCTGTCGGCAAACTGCGGGTACAGCGGCGCCAGGGTGACTTTCTTGAAGCCCTGCTCTGCCAGCCGCGTCAGCACCGTTTCAATGGACGGCTCGCCATAACGCATGGCCAGCTCGACCGGTCCGTGCGACCACTCCTTTTTCATCGCCTGCTGCAGACGCTTGCTCAGCACCACCAGGGGCGAACCTTCATCCCACCAGATGGACGCATAGGCGTGTGCGGACTGCTCGGGCCGCTTGATCAGAATCAGCGAGACCAGCAGCCTGCGCACGGGCCATGGCAGGTCGATCACATAAGGATCCATCAGGAACTGGTTCAGATAGCTGCGCACGTCTGCCACTTGAGTAGAAGCAGGCGAACCCAGATTGACCAGCAACAAAGCGTGATCGGTCATGCAACATCCTATTCATTTCAACAGCGTTCAGTGGCGACCCAGCAAATCCTGCAGGGCAATGTCGAGTTCGGTGTACTTGAATGTAAAACCAGCTTCCTGCAAACGCTCCGGCCGCGCACGCTGACCACCGAGCAGCAATACCGACAGCTCACCCAGCAATACCTTCAGAGCCAGCGCAGGCATGGGCATGAATGCCGGTCTGTGCAGAATGCCGGCCAGGGACTTGGCAAACTGACGATTGCGCACCGGTGAAGGCGCACACACATTATAAGGACCCTTTGCTTCATTCAGATTCAACAGAAAATCAATTGCGGCGATTTGATCCTGGATGTGAACCCACGGCATCCACTGCCTGCCATTGCCGATCGGCCCGCCCATGCCGAATTTGAAAGGGGGTAACAGACGCTGCAGAAAACCGGCACGATCGGACAGCACCAGCCCTGTGCGTATCAGCACCACCCGCACACCCAGCGCCTCGGCGCGTTGCGCGGTTTCTTCCCAGGCGTTGCACAGCTGACTGGCAAAGTCTTCCTTGGCAGGCAGCGAGGTTTCGTCGATTTCGCGCTCGCCACTGTCGCCGTACCAGCCGACTGCGGAACCGGAAATCATCAGCGCAGGCTTTTGCTCGCGAGTGCCTAGCCATTTCAGCAGTTGCTCGGTCAGGCCGACGCGACTTTCCCACAGCAACAGACGGCGCTTGCGGGTCCAGGGACGATCCGCAATGGGCGCGCCTGCCAGATTGATGATTGCATCCACCGGCTGCGCACCCAGCTCATCAAGGCTGGCAATGCCACGTACCGAGGGGCCGCACAGCTCGGCGACGTCGGCGGGTTTTCGGCTCCATACCGTCAACTCATGGCCTTGAGCAGACCAGGAACGGCAGAGCGCTCGTCCTATCAAACCAGTACCACCGGTCAGCAATATGTGCATGGCAGATAACCTCGCGTGGCGTAGGTGACAATTGGGTAGTCTTATTTTTACCAGTAACGCTGTCCGTGACGTTGGTCCGGAAAACGAAACTGTTAGCTGAACCATAGGCCACAGCAGAATGAAACGCAGCCTCCGAGGCCTTTGCCCGAGTCGCTGAACGGTTCGACCTTGCCGGTGGCAATGTGACTCAATCGCTAAATGCCAAAACCACTGCAAGTTATACCAAACAAGAAGATTGTACAGGTTTTAACTACGGCGTAGTCTGTACAGACAAGGTAACGAGGCCCCTATGACTGTCCCTATCGCAATCATCGGTACCGGTATCGCCGGACTCTCAGCAGCCCAGGCGCTGACATCCGCCGGGCATCAGGTGCACCTTTTCGACAAGAGCCGCGGCAGCGGCGGTCGTATGTCCAGCAAGCGCAGCGACGCAGGTTCGCTGGACATGGGCGCACAGTATTTCACCGCCCGTGACCGGCGCTTTGCCACCGCAGTCAAGCAGTGGCAAACCCAGGGCCATGTCGCCGAGTGGACACCCTCACTCTACAACTTTCATGACGGCAGGCTCAGCCCTTCACCGGACGAGCAAGTACGCTGGGTCGGCACGCCAGGCATGAGCGCCATTACCCGGGCAATGCGCGGCGATCTGCCGGTGTCGTTCTCGTGCCGCATCACTGAAGTGTTTCGCGGCGAGCAACACTGGAACCTGCTGGATGCCGAAGGCGAAAGCCACGGCCCTTTCAGCCATGTGATCATCGCCACCCCGGCCCCTCAGGCCACTGCCCTGCTGGCTGCCGCGCCGAAACTGGCAAGCGTTGTGGCTGGTGTGAAGATGGACCCGACCTGGGCTGTGGCGCTGGCCTTCGAAACCCCGCTGCAGACGCCCATGCAGGGTTGCTTCGTGCAGGACAGCCCGCTGGACTGGCTGGCACGTAACCGCAGCAAACCCGGGCGCGACGCCACGCTCGATACCTGGGTACTGCACGCCACCAGCCAGTGGAGCCAGCAGAATATCGACGCCTCCAGAGAACAGGTCACCGAACAGTTGCACGGCGCATTCGCGGAGTTAATCGACTGCACCATGCCGGCGCCGGTGTTCAGCCTCGCCCATCGCTGGCTGTATGCACGACCTGCCGGCTCTCACGAATGGGGCGCCCTGTCGGACGCCGATCTGGGCATTTACGTGTGCGGCGACTGGTGCCTGTCCGGGCGTGTGGAAGGTGCCTGGCTGAGTGGCCAGGAAGCCGCGCGCCGACTGCTGGAGCATGTGCAATGAATCAGATCAACCCGCGCAAGCTGCTGCTGTCGAAATGGACAGCCGCCACCCCGCTCAACCGGGAGAAGCACTTCCTGGTGACCGAACTGTTCAAGGACGAAGAAGGCACCGTTCTGGAAGTCGAGCTGCAGGCCGTGCTGACCCAGCGCAGCGAGCGACTGCCGTGGCAAGTGCTGCAACAGGCGGATACGTGGCGGATGGGCTGGAAGTAGCTGGCATCAGCCCTTACCGCCCTCTACAAAGAATTTGACTTGTACAGTTACACCCCTATGATGAAGACAAGTTGTACAGCGCGAACTATCTGTACAAGTCTTCTGTAGAGGTGACTGATGGCGGCGTCCGTAATCGAAAAACCCAAACTCGGCATCAGTGCCTGCCTGATGGGTGCCGAGGTTCGCTTCAATGGCGGACACAAGGAATCTCATCTGTGTACACAGGCGCTGAGCAAGTATTTCGATTTCGTTCAGGCGTGTCCTGAAGTTGCTATCGGCATGGGCATCCCCCGCGAGCCGATCAGGCTGGTAGGCGACGCAGAAAACCCAAAGGCGCTCGGCACGGTCAATCGTGACCTGGACGTCACCGAGGCACTGGCAGATTACGGCATACAGATGGCCGCTGAGCTGGGTGATATCTGCGGCTACATCTTCATGCAGAAATCCCCGTCCTGCGGCCTGGAGCGCGTCAAGGTCTACCGCGAAAACGGCGCCCCGGTCGATGGCGGTGGTCGCGGAATCTATGCGCAGGCCTTCTGCGAACGTCATCCTGATCTGCCGGTCGAGGAAGACGGGCGGCTCAACGATGCCGTGCTGCGCGAAAACTTCGTCACCCGCGTGTTTGCCTACGCCGCCTGGAAACAGTTGCTGAAAGGAGGCGTCACCCGGCGCGCTCTGACCGAATTCCACTCGCGCTACAAATACCAACTGATGGCCAATGACCCGGTGCAATACAAGGCGCTGGGCAAGATGCTCGGCAGCATGGGCCGCACCGACCCGAATGAAATCGCGCCGCTGTATTTCAGCCAACTGATGGCTGCCTTGAAAAAGTGCGCCACGCGTAGTACTCACACCAACGTTCTGCAGCACCTGTGTGGTTATTTGAAACAAACCATTACCAGTGAGGACAAGCAGGAAATCCAGCAGGTCATCGCCCAGTATCATCAGGGCATCGTGCCGCTGATTGTGCCGCTGACGCTGCTCAAGCATCATTTTCGCCAACATCCGGACCCGTATGTGGCACTGCAGGTGTACATGCAGCCCCACCCGGAAAACCTCAGCCTGCGCAATGCGATTTGACTCATGAATGATACAGACACAGAGGTGCCGGGTGACTGGCTGCCGATCCGCGAGGTCGCACGGCAGACAGGCGTCAACGCCGTCACCCTGCGTGCCTGGGAGCGTCGTTACGGACTGATCGTCCCGCACCGCACCGCCAAAGGTCATCGGCTGTATTCGGACGAGCATGTGCAGCGCGTCATGAAGATTCTGACCTGGCTCAACCGTGGCGTGTCCGTCAGTCAGGTCAAGGGCCTGATCGATGACAATCGCCAGGACGCCCTGCCGCCGACCAACGACTGGGACGCCTTGCGTCAGACCTTGCTGGTCGCGATCGGCGAGCTGGCCGAACGCCGGGTCGATGATGTGTTCAATCAGGCGATGTCGCTGTACCCGCCGCGCACGCTGTGTGAACAGCTGCTGCTGCCGCTGCTGGCCGAACTCGAACAACGCTGGCAAGGCAAGTTCGGCGCACAACTGGAGCGCACGTTTTTCTACTCCTGGCTGCGCAGCAAGTTCGGCGCGCGCATCTATCACAATAACCGTCAGCTCAATGGCAGCCCGTTGCTGCTGGTCAATCAGTCCGATCTGCCGCTGGAGCCGCATCTGTGGCTCGCGGCCTGGCTGGTGAGCAGCGCCGACTGTCCGGTCGAGGTGTTCGACTGGCCGTTGCCGGTCGGCGAGCTGGCACTGGCAGCCGAATACCTCAAGCCACGCGGCATATTGCTGTATTCCAGCAAGTCGCTGAACGTGACCCATTTGCCCAGATTGCTGGCCAATATCACCTGCCCTGTCGTGCTGGGCGGACCAACGGTGCAGATCCATAATGCCGAGTTGCTCGTACAGGCCAAGGAGATATCTGGACTGACCCTTGCCCACGACGTACTCAGCGCTCAGATCGAGCTGGGCAAGCTCGGACTTATCTAAGGACTTCTCATGCAACTGATCTGGCTGCGCAGTGACCTGCGCGCTCAAGACAACACTGCCCTGACCGCCGCCATGGAGCGCGGTCCGACGCTGGCGGTCTACCTGCTCAGTCCCGCGCAGTGGCGCAGCCATGACGATGCCGACTGCAAGGTCGACTTCTGGCTGCGCAATCTGGTCGAGCTCGAGAAGGCGCTGGGCGCGTTGAATGTTCCCTTGCTGATCCGCGAGGCGGACAGCTGGGACCAGGCGCCTGAAGTGCTGGCAAAGCTGTGCACACAGTTCAAGGTCGAGGGCCTGCACCTCAATCAGGAATACGGCATCAACGAAACTCGCCGCGACCAGGCGGTGCACAAGGCGATACAAAAAGCCGGCGTGCACTTCAATAGCTACCTTGATCAGCTGTTATTCAAGCCCGGCAGCATCCTGACCAAGACCGGCAACTATTTTCAGGTATTCACCCAGTTCAAGAAGGTCTGCTATACCCGACTGCACGAGGCCATGCCGCACCCGGTGCGCACCCCGAAAGCGCAACCGGCACAGTCGATTAAAAGCGATGCGGTTCCCGATCAGGTCAAGGGCTTTGCCACGCCCTCGAAAGCCTTGCGTGACCTGTGGCCGGCCGGTGAAGCGGAAGCCAGACGGCGCATGGACGCCTTCGCCGACGAGCAGATCAGCTACTACAAGACCGAACGCGACTTTCCGGCCAAGCCCGGCACCAGCCAGCTGTCGGCCTATCTGGCGGCTGGGGTGATTTCGCCACGCCAGTGTCTGCACGCGGCCCTGGCCAGTAATCAGGGCGAGTTCGAGACTGGCGACGTGGGCACCGTGACCTGGATCAACGAGCTATTATGGCGAGAGTTCTATAAACACACGCTGGTCGGCTACCCGCGCGTCTCGCGTCATCGCGCCTTTCGCCCGGAAACCGAGGCGTTGAAGTGGCGCGATGCCCCTGAAGAACTGCGCGCCTGGCAAGAGGCACGGACCGGGCTGCCGATCATTGACGCAGCGATGCGCCAGTTGCTGGAAACCGGATGGATGCACAATCGGCTAAGGATGGTCGTTGCGATGTTTCTCACCAAAAACCTGCTGATCGACTGGCGTGAGGGCGAGCGCTTTTTCATGCGCCACCTGATCGACGGCGACCTGGCGTCGAACAATGGCGGCTGGCAGTGGAGTTCATCCACCGGCACCGACTCGGCGCCCTACTTCCGTATTTTCAATCCGCTGTCGCAGTCGGAACGCTTCGACCCCGAAGGCGTGTTCATCAAGCGCTGGCTGCCGGAACTGGCGGATATGAATAAAAAGCAGATTCACGACCCGTCATTAATCGGTGACCTGTTTGGCGCTGCCGACTACCCGAAACCCATCGTCGACCTGAGCAAGAGCCGCGCCCGCGCCCTGGCAGCGTTCAAGGCGCTCCCGGCTCGACAGCCGGCCGCAGGAGTCGAACATGGCTGATTTCCTGCATCGCTTCGCCGAAGGTTTTGCCGCGCTGAACAAGGACAACCTTGACCAGGTTGCCGAGCTGTACAGCGAAGACGTGTCGTTCAGCGATCCGATGCACGATATCCATGGCCTTGCCGCCATGCGCCGCTATTTCGGCGAGCTGTACGCCAACGTCCAGGACCTGCGTTTCGACTTCCACGCCTTCGACGAAGTGCGCCCCGGCGAGGGCTATCTGGTCTGGACCATGAGTTATTCGCATCCGCGTCTGGCCGCCGGCCGGACAATTCAAGTAGAAGGCTGTTCGCACCTGAAGTGGCGCGACAAGGTTTATCGACACCGGGACTACTTCGATGCCGGTGCATTGCTCTACGAACATCTGCCCATCATGGGTCGAGTCATCCATTGGTTGAAGAAGAGGTTGGGATGAGCACTCCTGTTGCACGACGCATCTGGTTGACCGGGGCAAGCAGCGGCATTGGCCTGGCGCTGGCCAAAGAACTGCTCAACGCCGGTCATCGGCTCGCGCTGACCGCCCGCACGCTTGAGCCATTGCAGAACCTTGCGAACGTTTATCCCACGCAGGTGCTGCTGGTGACCGGTGACATCACCGACCCCGAGCAAGTCAAGGCGATTACCGACGACATCGCCCAGCAATGGGGAGCCCTGGATACAGCCATCTTCAACGCCGGCACCTGCGAATACATCGATGCCCGGCAGTTTGAAGCGGCCATGGTCGAACGCGTGGTGCGTACCAACCTGCTGGCCAGCAGTTACTGCATCGAGCACGCGTTGCCGCTGCTGCGCAAAGGTCATCAGCCGCACCTGGTCGGTGTGGCCAGTGCGGTGACCTACCTGGCCCTGCCCCGCGCCGAAGCCTACGGCGCGTCGAAGGCCGGCCTGCGTTATCTGCTCGAAGCGCTGCGTCTGGACCTGGCCAGCGAAAACATCGACGTGACAGTGGTCAGCCCTGGGTTCGTCGACACACCGCTGACGCAGAAAAACGATTTCCCCATGCCGATGCGCTGGCCTGTCGAAAAGGCAGCCAAGCACATCGCCAGCAAACTCGGGCGCAACAAACGCCCACTGGATATCGCCTTTCCGGCGCTGTTCATCTTCAGCATGAGCTTACTGGCCCTGCTTCCGGCACGCGCCCGACTCGCCCTCGGTAAACGCATGGCGCGCAGCGAATCGTCGAATAAGGACGCGCAATGAAGATCGCAGTCATTGGCAGCGGGATCGCTGGCCTGACCAGTGCCTACCTGCTCAACCGCGCGCATGAGGTGACCGTGTTCGAGTCTTCGGACTGGATCGGCGGGCACACTCACACGGTGGACGTGCAGGTCGAGGGCCGCGCCTACGCCATTGACACCGGTTTCATTGTCTTCAACGACTGGACCTACCCCAACTTCATTCGCCTGCTAGGCCAGCTGGGTGTCGGCTTCCAGCCTGCGGAAATGAGCTTTTCGGTGCATGATCCGCGCACTGGCGTGGAATATAACGGCAATAACCTCAACAGCCTGTTCGCCCAGCGCAGCAATCTGCTGTCGCCGCGGTTCTGGGGCATGCTGCGCGATATCCTGCGTTTCAATCGCCAATCGGTCGATGATCTGGAAAACCAGCGCATAGCGGCAGATACCACGCTGGGCGAGTACCTGAAGACCGGCGGTTATGGCCAGCGCTTCATCGATCATTACATCGTGCCCATGGGCGCGGCGATCTGGTCGATGTCGCTGGCCGACATGCTCGGCTTCCCGCTGCAGTTCTTCGTGCGCTTTTTCAAGAATCACGGTCTGCTCTCGGTCACGCATAGGCCGCAATGGTGCGTGATTCAGGGCGGCTCCCGCAGTTATGTGGAACCGCTGACAGCCTCGTTCCGCGAGCGCATTCGTCTGTCGTGCCCGGTCACACGTGTCGAGCGTGACCGCGAAGGTGTGACGCTGCACAGCACCATGGGCAGCGAACGTTTCGACAAGGTGGTGTTTGCCTGCCACAGCGATCAGGCCCTGGCCCTGCTGGCGCAGCCATCGAGTGCCGAGCAGTCGATTCTCGGCGCGCTGCGCTATGCCGAAAACGATGTGGTGATGCACACCGACGCGCGACTGCTGCCCAAGCGCAAACTGGCCTGGGCGAGCTGGAACTATCGCTTGGGCGGCGGCGAACAGCAGTCGGCCGCCGTCACCTATGACATGAACATTCTGCAAGGGATCGAGAGCGACACGACGTTCTGCGTCAGCCTCAACCAGACTGCGGCCATTGACCCGGCCAAAATCCTCGGCCGCTACCGCTACGCCCATCCGCAATACAGCCTCGATGCGATCGCTGCACAGGCGCGCTGGGAGGAAATCAATGGTGTGGATAACACCTGGTACTGCGGCGCCTACTGGGCCAATGGCTTTCACGAAGACGGCGTGGTCAGCGGCCTGCGTGTCGCCCAGGCCTTTGGTGAAACGCTGTGAACAGCGCCCTCTACAGTGGCTGGATCAGCCACCGGCGGTTTGCACCGCGCGCCCATGAGTTCACCTATCGGATAGGCCTGCTCTATCTGGATCTGGATGAACAGGACAGCGTGTTGGGGCTCTCCCCACTGGCAGGCCGGGGGCGTTTTGCGCCGTTCTCGTTTCGTGAGCGAGACTATCTGCCAGAGCTGACCGGGCAAGGGCTGACGCTCATCGAGGCGGTCCGCGAGCGGGTCAGCAAAGCATTGGGGCGCACTCCCTCGGGTCGCGTCTGCCTGCTGACCCAGGCACGCAGCTGGGGCCTGTCGTTCAACCCGGTGAGTTTTTTCTACTGCCATGAGGCCGACGGCACACTGGCCGGCATTCTGTGTGAAGTCACCAATACCCCGTGGGGCGAGCGCTACAGCTACGTGCTGCCCGCCACGGGTGAAGGCCATCAGCATTTTGCCGTGGCCAAGGCCTTTCATGTTTCACCGTTCCTGCCACGTGATCTCGAATACCGCATGAGCTTCAGCCAGCCCGCCGAACGGATCGGTGTGCACATGGCTGACTGGCAAGGCGAGTTGAAGATGTTTGACGCCACGCTCAATCTGACCCGCCAGAATCTGAACCGCAAGACGCTGCATCGCTATCTGATCGCTTATCCATGGATGACCGCGAAAACCTGTCTGGCCATTTATTGGCAGGCCATGCGCCTGTTGGTCAAACGCATACCGATCTTTTCCCATCAGGCCGCTGACGGCGAGTACCGTGCTGCCGCCGTGCAATCCAAGGACTCACTCCATGAAAAGCAGTAGCAGTAGTTTTTCTGCCAATCTGGGCACCAATGGTTTGACTGCCAACCTCCTGCGCCGAGGTGTGCTGCGGCAACTCGCAGGACTGCGCAACGGCCAGTTGGTGATTGTCGAACGGGGTGAGCGCCATGTGTTCGGCAAGAACGGCGCGCTGATTCAGGCTGAAATCCATATTCTGGACTCGGCAGCCTGGGGCATGGTCGCCAGCAACGGTTCCATCGGTGCGGGCGAGGCCTTCATTCACGGCTACTGGACGACACCAGACCTGACGGCGGTGGTCCGGGTGTTTGTCAGCAATCTGGATGTGCTGGATGCGATGGAGGGCGGAATGGCGCGCCTGACCCGCCCGCTGATTCACGCACTGCACTGGCTCAACCGCAACACACGCGAAGGCTCGCAGAAAAACATCGCGGCCCACTACGACCTGGGCAACACGTTGTTCGAGCAGTTTCTCGACCCGACGATGATGTACTCAGCTGCGCAGTTCCTCAGCGAAGACGACACGCTGGAGCAGGCGCAATTGAACAAGCTCGAGCGCATCTGTCAGAAACTCGCCCTGAAACCCACCGATCACCTGCTGGAAATCGGCACCGGCTGGGGCAGCATGGCTATTTACGCTGCGCAGCACTACGGCTGCCAGGTGACCACCACGACCCTGTCCAAGGAACAGTTCGCCTACACCGAGCGACGGTTGATCGAACTGGGCCTGCAGGATCGGGTGACGCTGATGCTGACCGACTACCGTGACCTGACCGGTGAGTACGACAAGCTGGTGTCCATCGAGATGATCGAGGCGGTCGGCCATCGCTTCCTGCCCACCTACTTCAAGCAATGCGCGAACCTGCTGAAAAGCAACGGCATGATGCTGCTGCAGGCGATCACCATCCGCGAGCAGCGTTACGCACAAGCCAAAAGCAATGTGGACTTCATCCAGCGTTACATTTTTCCCGGTGGCGCGCTGCCCTCGGTGGCGAAGATGCTCGACATCGTCGGCAGCGATACCGACATGAACCTGCTGCACATGGAAGATTTCGGCTTGCACTACGCGCGCACCCTGCGCCTGTGGCACGACAACTTCAAAGACGCTCACGGCAAACTCGCCGAACTGGGTTACGACGAGCATTTCCTGCGCCTGTGGGAGTTTTACCTGTGTTACTGCGAAGGCGGCTTCCTGGAGCGGACCATTGGCACCGCACAACTGCTGCTCGCCAAACCCGAAGCGCTGCGCGAACCCTTGCTTGGCCGCTTCAATGCTTAAATCTATCGCCAATGCGCTGTTGTTTCAGATCGGCTGGTTCGCCTGCGTATTGGGCGGCAACAGTTTCTGGCTGCTGATCGCTGTCGGCGTCCTGGCCGTGCATTTTCTGTGGATCAGCTCATGGGCAGCCGAAGGCCGGCTGATTCTGACCGTGACCTTGATCGGAATCGTGCTGGACAGTGCCTTGATGACACTCGGCGTTTTTGATTTCGGCACGGGCGGCTATCTCTTGCCACTGTGGCTGGCGCTGTTGTGGGCGGTGCTGGGCACCACGCTCAATCATTGCCTGGCCTGGACAGCGAAGCCGCTATGGCGCGCAGTCGTGCTGGGCGCTATTGGCGGTCCGATGTCGTACTATGCCGGCTCGCAATTGGCACAGGTCCACCTTCCCCTCGGAGTGTGGCCAGGCATGCTGGTGCTGGGCCTGGTCTGGGCGGGTGTATTTCCCCTGCTGCAATGGCTGGCAGCCCGCGCCGCCAGACACTCGGGAGAACCGCTCTGAACGCTACACTCATTCCGCTCGCAGTGATCCACGGCGAAGAACCGGCAGTCACTTGTTCGACCTGCGCAGCCTGCTGCTGCCAGCTGGAAGTGATGCTGATCACCGACACGGGCGTGCCTGAGCGTTACATCGATACCGATGAGTGGGGTGGCGAGGTCATGCTGCGTCTGGATGACGGCTGGTGCGCTGCGCTGGATCGCAACACGATGATGTGTACGATCTACGAGAAACGCCCGTTGATCTGTCGTGAATTCGAAGCGGGTGCGGAAGATTGCCTGAACGAGCGCAAAGGGATTGCGACGGCTTATCTTTGATTCATCACTATCGTCCCCACGCGCTGTGCTAAGCGTTATACACAAATCTGTTCTTGATTCTGGCCGAAGGCCGTAGGAGCGGACCGGGCGACGCTTCGCTTGTTCGCGAAGGCGTCAGTTCAGACGAAGTATTTTCGGTGAATATACCGGCCCTTTCGCGAACAAGTTCGCTCCTACGCCCTGCGGGCAGAAGCCTGAAAGCGCCGTCACCCGGGCTCTTCTGCGGGGGGGGGGGGGATGGTCCGGAGCGGAGCGTCACGAAATGCATGCCAACGCGGGGCGCTGGCATGAGAGGCAGCTGTTTTATCAGAACGGCATCTTGTAGTGCAGTGCGTAGCTTTCTATACCATCGTTCGGCTCTTTGATGCCGGCGTTGGAGTAGTGGGTCGCACGGATACCGACTTCATGCCCGCCCGCGAAGCGCAGACCAAAACCGATACGGTCTTCGAAGTTGAAGGCAGAGCCGAATTTGCGGTCTTCAACCTGAGTGTTGGAGAACACCGAGACGCCGATACCGGCTTCTAAGTATGGCTTGACGTTGCCGTTGCCGAACTCGTAGACCAGAACCGGGGAGAACGACAGGCTGTGGTTATCCTTGTAGTCCTTGCCATCCCAGTAGGTGTAAGCGCCATCCCAGTAGCCGGTCAGACGACCGATGTCGCTTTGTAGCCAGGTTTTATCCCAATCAAACTGCACGCCCAGACGATAAGTCATGGTCGACTCGCCGGTCTGACCGACCGAAAACTCAACACCATCAGCCTGCGCGATTGAAGCTTGCCCTGCCAAAGCGGCCGCAATCACGGCCAGGCAAAAGAGTCTCTTCATGAGAAACGTCCTAAATATATTAAATTGTACGAAAAGTGTTGGAATTCATCAGCCGCTTTTATAGAAGCCGCGGGGGCAACGTTAGTTCACCCTAAAAGCGCCTTTTTCACGTTTTTTTTACAAACGGAAGCTTCTCACATTGCCGACGCTTTGCGACAAAAAAGGTAGGATTTTTCTGAAATTGTCCGGTATGTCACTAGACCAATACACAGTATCTCGGGAGACACCACTGGCAAGCAGGCCGGACCGCGCCAAAAGACGCCGCAGTTGCCGCGCCACCGCGGCTCCGGTATCGATCAGGGTGACCGATTCGGGGAGCATTTCGCGCAGCAATGGCTTGAGAAACGGATAGTGCGTGCAGCCCAGAATGATCGTGTCACAGCGCGCTGCCAGTAATGGCTCGACATAGTGCTGCAGCAACTGACGGATTTGCGGGCTTAACAGGTCGCCGGTTTCGATCAGTTCGACCAGCCCGGGACACGGCTGGGTCACGACCCGCACATCGTTGGCAAAACGGTCCAGCAAGGCCGCAAAGCGGGCGCTTTGTAGCGTTCCGGTGGTCGCCAGCACACCGACAACGCCGCTGCGGGTCGCCTCGGCAGCCGGTTTGACCGCTGGCTCCATGCCGACAATCGGCCAATCCGGGTAGCGCTGACGTAGGTGCGACACACCTGCTGCCGTGGCCGTGTTGCAGGCGACGACCAGCGCCTTGGCACCCTGCTCGCGGAAAAACCCGGCAATCGTCAGGCACCGCTCGATGATGAATTCGGGAGTCTTTTCGCCGTAGGGAATGTGTCCGCAGTCCGCCAGATACAGGAGCGACTCACTGGGCAACAACTGACGGACTTCATTGAGCACTGACAGACCACCGACCCCGGAATCGAAGATTCCGACCGGTGCATCGCTGCCATGGCTCATATGCACGTCAAACATCCTCGTCCTGCACGCTGGCCGGACCGCAGACGCTGCACGCCGGGTCACGCTTGACCTTCAGTTCACGGAAACGCGTGCTCAAGGCGTCGATCAATAACAGCCGACCGACCATGGGCTCGCCGAAGCCGGCCAGCAGTTTCAACGCCTCCAGCGCCTGCAGGCTGCCAACCAGACCGACCAGCGGCCCGATGACACCGGCCTCGCTGCAGGTCAGTTCGGCTTCGCTGCCATGCCCGTACAGACAATGGTAACAAGGGCTGTCCGCACGACGCGGATCGAACACCGACAACTGCCCTTCGAGCTGGATGGCCGCCCCGCTGACCAACGGCTTGCCGGCAGCGACACAGGCGGCATTGACCGCTTCGCGGGTGGCGAAATTATCCGAGCAGTCCAGCACCAGATCGACAGCCTGCACCGCCGCGCCCAGTGAGTCGGTATCCAGCGCCGTACGATGAGCGACAAGGGTGATCTCGGGATTGATCGCGGTGAGCCGGGCGATGGCCGAGTCTACCTTGGCCTGTCCGATGCTCTGAGTGTCGTGGATGATCTGGCGTTGCAGGTTGGTCAGGTCGACGTGATCGAAATCCGCCAGATGCAGTTCGCCGACCCCTGCGGCGGCTAGATACAGAGCCACCGGCGAGCCAAGCCCGCCGACGCCCACGATCAGCGCACGACTTTGCTTGAGTCGCAGCTGGCCGTCGATATCAACGTGTTGCAGCAGAATCTGGCGACTGTAGCGCAGCAGCTCCTGGTCACTCAGCACGGCTTGCATCCGAAGGTGATGCGCTCATGCTCGCCCAGATCACGGCGGGTCTGAATGCGCTCGAAGCCCTGGCGAATCAGCAGCTCACGCACCGCAGGCCCCTGATCGTAGCCGTGCTCCAGCAGCAGCCAGCCATCCGCGTTGAGGTGTGCAGGCGCCTGTTCGATGATCGTGCGCAAGTCATCCAGCCCGTCGGAACCGGCCACCAGCGCACTGCTCGGCTCAAAACGCACGTCGCCAGCCGACAGATGCGGATCGGCGTCGGAGATGTACGGCGGGTTGCTGATGATCAGGTCGAACTGTCGACCTTGCAGGCCACTGAACCAGTGGCTTTCGAAGACTTCGGCGTTGTTCAGTTGCAAGCGCTGCCGATTGCGTTCGGCCAAGGCGACGGCCTCTGGCACACGGTCAACCGCGGTGACCTTCCATTGCTGGCGTTCGTTGGCCAACGCCAGCGCAATCGCGCCGGTGCCGGTGCCGAGGTCCAGCACCTGAGCCGGCGCGAAGGCAGGCACCAGTTCCAGTGCCGCCTCGACCAGCATTTCGGTCTCGGGGCGCGGGATCAACGTGTGCGGAGCGACTTCTAGGTCAAGTTTCCAGAAGCCCTGCTGGCCGAGGATGTAAGCGACCGGCTCGCCTTTGCGGCGGCGCTCCATGTAGCCGGCGAATGCCACTGCGGCTTCGGTGCTGACGATGCGCTCGGGCCAGGTGTGCAGGAAACTGCGCGGTTTGCCCAGCGCTGCCGCCAGCAGCAACTCGGCATCAAGCCGTGCAGTGGGTGAATCGGGAAGCTCGGCGCTTCTGAGTACACTTGCGATGATGGTCATTTACTCACCCAGTGCCGCAAGTTGATCAGCCTGATATTCAGCGAGTAGCGGCTCTATCACTGCATCGACTCCGCCCGCCAGAACTTCATCCAGCGAATACAAAGTCAGGTTCACGCGGTGATCCGTCACTCGCCCCTGAGGGAAGTTATACGTACGTATGCGCTCGGACCGATCGCCCGAGCCGACCAGCAGCTTGCGTTCGCTGGCAATGGCATTGGCCGCCGCGCTGGTCTGCTGATCATTCAGTTTGGCAGATAGCCAGGACATTGCCCGGGCTCTGTTCTTGTGCTGCGAACGCTCTTCCTGGCACTCGACGACAATACCCGACGGCAAGTGGGTGATGCGGATCGCCGAGTCGGTCTTGTTGACGTGCTGACCACCGGCACCCGAAGAACGATAGGTGTCGACCCGCAGGTCGGCAGGGTTGATCTCGATCGCCTGCTGCTCGTCAGGCTCCGGCAACACCGCCACCGTACAGGCAGAGGTATGGATGCGACCCTGGGATTCGGTCTCCGGAACACGCTGCACACGGTGCGCGCCGGACTCGAATTTCAGCTTGCCGTAGACGCTGTCACCCTCGACGCGCGCAATGACTTCCTTGTAGCCGCCATGCTCGCCTTCGTTTTCGGAAAGAATCTCGACCCGCCAGCCACGCCGCTCGGCGTAACGCGAATACATGCGGAACAGGTCGCCGGAGAAGATCGCCGCTTCGTCACCGCCGGTGCCCGCGCGGATTTCCAGAAACACGTTACGACCGTCATTCGGGTCCTTGGGCAGCAGCATGCGCTGCAATTGCGCTTCCAGCTCGACCAGTTGCTGCTTGGTTTCGCGAACTTCCTCGACGGCCATTTCGCGCATGTCCGGATCACTGTCCTTGAGCAGCGCCTGTGCGCCCTCCAGATCACCCTGCACCCTGAGCAACTGCGCATAGAGCGTAACGACCGGCTCCACTTCGGCGTATTCACGGGAATAGGCGCGAAAGCGTGTCTGATCGCTGATGACTTCCGCGTCGCCAAGCAGCGCGGTCAGTTCCTCGAAACGGTCGCTGAGCACATCCAGCTTATTGAGCAGTGAAGCTTTCATTGCGGGGTTTTATCCGTCGAGCCCTCACCGAGGGCAAATAGTTCCTGGGCCATGGCCAGCGCATCGACGCGGCCTTCGGCAGACAGCTTCTTGAGCTGCACGCTGGGTGCATGCAGCAATTTGTTGGTCAGGCCACGCGCCAGCTGGATCAGTACGTCCTCGGCATTGCTGCCGTTGGCCAGCATACGTTGCGCCTTGCTCAGCTCTTCGTCACGCAGCCGTTCGCTTTGCTGACGATAGGCGCGCAGCACGTCGACTGCAGCCAGTTCGCGCAGGCGCGACATGAAGTCCTCGGCACCCACGCTGACCAGTTGCTCGGCGGCCAGCGCCGCGCCCTGACGGCTCTTGAGATTCTCTGCCACCACTTCATGCAGGTCATCGACGCTGTACAGGTAAACATCGTCCAGCTCGCCGACTTCAGGCTCGATATCCCGCGGTACGGCGATATCGACCATGAAAATCGGTTTGTGCTTGCGCAGCTTCAGCGCACTTTCCACGGCGCCCTTGCCCAGAATCGGCAACTGGCTGGCCGTCGAGCTGATCACGATATCGCTGTTGACCAGTTCCGCCGGGATGTCCGACAACAGCACCGCGTGCGCACCGAACTCGGCGGCAAGCATGCTGGCGCGTTCCAGCGTACGGTTGGCAACCACGATACGCTTGACGCCCAGATCATGCAGATGCCGGGCGACCAGCGTAATGGTCTCGCCTGCACCGATCAACAAGGCCTGGCTGCGTTGCAAGTCACTGAAAATCTGTTTCGCCAGGCTGACTGCGGCAAAGGCCACAGAGACCGGGTTTTCGCCGATGGCGGTGTCGGTACGCACCTGTTTGGCGGCGCTGAACGTCGCCTGGAACAGTCGACCGAGCAATGGCCCGACCGTGCCAGCTTCGCGGGCAACGGCGTAGGCGGACTTCATCTGGCCGAGAATCTGCGGCTCGCCGAGCACCAGCGAATCGAGCCCCGAGGCTACACGCATCATGTGCCGCACGGCAGCGTCATCTTCATGCACGTAGGCACTGGCGCGCAGCTCTTCAAGGCTGAGGTGATGATAATTGGCGAGCCAGGCAAGAATACTGTCCGCGCCGAGGTGCTCGTGTTCGATGTACAACTCGCTGCGGTTGCAGGTCGAAAGGATCGCAGCCTCGCGGCTTTCCGTCAGTTGGCAGAGCTGCTGCAATGCCTCGACCAGCTGTTCCGGGGTAAATGCCACACGCTCGCGAACGTCGACCGAGGCGGTCTTATGGTTGATACCGAGTGCAAGGAAGGCCATTCAGGGTCGCAGGTGGTGACGTGAAGCCGGTAATTGTCCTACTTCGATAAGCTCAGAACAACCACCACATATTATTGTCCCACTACAATCGCTCGTCGCAGACCGTGCTTTTGGGTCCGCGACACTGCAAACACACGCATTGCATCAGTTTTTCCGACGGCTGTGGGTTTTGCCAACAGCCTTGTGTCATGATGCTCCCACCGCAGGTAAGCCGCCCTTCTTATATATGAATAGATCCTCCGCGTTGTTCCTTGCTCTTGCCTTTCTAGGCGGCTGTCAGTCCATGACCCCCGCCTCGTCACAGCCTGTGCCCGCTCAAAAGGACGCCCCGCCCGCGCCTGAAGCCAAGCCGCAGGTCTATGGCTCGTTCACTCAGGACACCCTGGTCAGCCTGTTGAGTGCGGAGCTGGCTGGCCAGCGCAACCGCTTCGACATCGCCCTGGACAACTACGTGACCCAGGCGATCAAGACTCAGGACCCGGGGGTCTCGGAGCGCGCTTATCAGATTGCCGAGTACATGGGTGCCGATCAGTCGGCGCTGGATACCGCACTGATCTGGGCGAGGAACGCACCGGGCAATCTTGAAGCGCAACGAGCCGCCGCCATCCAACTGGCGCGCGCCGGGCGTTACGACGACTCCCTTGTGTACATGGAGAGGGTCCTGCAAGGCCAGGGCGACACGCACTTCGATTTTCTGGCCCTGTCGGCGGCCGAAACAGATCCGGACACCCGCAATGGTCTGCTCAAGAGCTTTGACCGACTGCTGGGCAAATACCCGAACAACGGCCAGCTGATTTTCGGCAAGGCGCTGTTGCTACAACAGAACGGCGATTCCGAACAGTCGCTGAAACTGCTCGAAGACAACCCGCCCAAAGAAGGCGAAATCGCGCCGATCCTGCTCCACGCCCGTCTGCTGCAAAGCATGAACCGAGGCAAGGAAGCGGTGCCCCTGCTGGAAAAAAGCATCAAGAAATACCCCGACGACAAGCGTCTGCGCCTGACCTATGCGCGCATGCTCGTCGAGCAGAACCGTATGGAAGACGCCAAAGTGCAGTTTTCTGCGCTCTTGCAGCAGTATCCGGATGATGACGAACTGCGCTTCTCGCTGGCCCTGGTGTGCCTTGAAGCCAAGGCCTGGGACGAAGCGGCAGGTTATCTGGAGGAACTGATCGCCCGTGGCGCGCATGTCGATTCGGCGCACTTGAATCTGGGCCGCATCCACGAAGAGCGCGATGACCCGCAAAGCGCGCTCAACGAATACGCTCAGGTAGGCCCCGGCCCGGACTTCCTGGCAGCGCAATTGCGCCAGGCCGATATTCTGGTCAGCAACGGTAACGGTGCCGAAGCCGCCAAACGGCTGTCCGAAGCCCGCGCCGAAGAGCCCGATTATGCTGTGCAGTTGTACCTGATCGAAGCCGAAACACTGACCAGCAATGATCAGCTGGATCGTGGCTGGCAGGTATTGAATCAGGCGCTCAAGCAATACCCGGACGACGCCAACCTGCTGTACACCCGCGCCATGCTGGCTGAAAAACGCAATGATCTGGCGCAGATGGAAAAAGACCTGCGGACCATCATCAAGCGCGAACCGGAAAATGCCATGGCGCTGAATGCGCTGGGCTACACGCTTTCCGATCGGACCACGCGTTATACCGAAGCCCGCGAACTGATCGAAAAAGCCCACAAGATCAGCCCTGACGATCCGGCAGTGCTCGACAGCCTTGGCTGGGTGAACTACCGCCTGGGCAATCTGGACGATGCCGAGCGCTACCTGCGTCAGGCACTCGAGCGCTTCCCCGACCACGAAGTCGCCGCCCACCTGGGCGAAGTACTCTGGGCCAAGGGCGAGCAACGCGAAGCCAAAAAAGTCTGGGCCAAGGCCCTGGAACAACAACCCGACAGTACCGTCCTGCGCAGCACACTGCGACGCCTGACCGGATCAGAGACCCTTTGACGTTATGTTTTTGCGCCACGTATTAGTATTCAGCCTCATCGCCCTGCTCACCGGCTGCGCCGGCCTCACCTCCCGCGAAGCCGTTCAGGGCAAGGGTGACCCCGCGCAATGGCGCGAGCACAAACAACAACTGAGCAGCCTCGATGGCTGGCAGATCAACGGCAAGGTCGGTATCCGCGCCCCGAAAGACTCCGGCAGCGGCACCCTGTTCTGGCTGCAGCGCCAGGATTACTACGATATCCGCCTGTCCGGCCCGCTCGGTCGTGGCGCAGCGCGCCTGACCGGCAGGCCCGGCGCAGTGGTGCTCGAAGTCGCCAATCAGGGCCGTTACGAAGCCACCTCGCCAGAATCACTGCTGCAGGATCAACTGGGCTGGAAACTGCCCGTGTCTCACCTTGTATGGTGGGTACGCGGTCTGCCCGCACCGGATAGCAAAAGCAACCTGACACTCGATGGCGACAGCCGGCTGGCCAGCCTTGAACAGGATGGCTGGCAGGTGGAATACCTCAGCTATGTCGAGCAGAACGGTTATTGGCTGCCGGAGCGCGTCAAGCTGCACGGGCAGGACCTGGATGTCACGCTGGTCATCAAGGACTGGCAGCCTCGCAAACTGGGGCAATGAGCATGAGCACGCCACAACTGGTTTTGCCTGCCCCGGCAAAACTCAACCTCATGCTGCACATTCTGGGACGTCGTCCTGACGGTTATCACGAACTGCAGACCCTGTTTCAGTTTCTCGATTACGGCGACGAACTGGGTTTTACCGTTCGCGAAGATGGCGAGATCCGCCTGCAGACCGATGTTCCCGGCGTCCCGCACGACAGCAACCTGATCGTCAAAGCCGCCCGCGCCCTGCAAAAACAGTCCGGCTGCACACTGGGCATGGACATCTGGCTGGAAAAACGCCTGCCCATGGGTGGCGGCATCGGTGGCGGCAGCTCGGATGCAGCGACCACCCTGCTCGCCCTGAATCATTTATGGCAGCTCGGCTGGGATGAGGATCGTCTGGCGCAACTGGGGCTGACGCTGGGCGCCGATGTACCGGTTTTCGTGCGTGGACATGCCGCTTTTGCTGAGGGCGTCGGCGAAATTCTCACCCCGGTTGACCCGGAAGAACCCTGGTATTTGGTGCTCGTCCCGCAAGTATCTGTAAGTACAGCAGAAATTTTTTCAGATCCGTTGTTGACACGCGACACGCCGCCCATTAAAGTGCGCCCCGTTCCCAAGGGAAACAGTCGAAATGACTGTAAGGCGGTTGTAGAGAGGCGTTACCCAGAAGTACGTAACGCTTTGAATTTGTTAGGTAAATTTACCGAAGCAAAATTAACCGGAACTGGAAGTTGTGTGTTTGGGGCCTTCCCAAACAAAGCTGAAGCTGATAAAGTCTCGGCCCTTCTTACAGAGACCCTTACGGGGTTCGTAGCGAAAGGAAGCAACATCTCGATGTTGCATCGCAAGCTGCAAATTCTGTAGCAGGAATTGAGTGCCAGGCACTCGATTGATTCAATACAGGGGCGTCGCCAAGCGGTAAGGCAGCAGGTTTTGATCCTGCCATGCGTTGGTTCGAATCCAGCCGCCCCTGCCATTTTCTATACTCATCCAGGTTACCCTCAGCCTCTAGGTACTGCGCGTGTCCAAGATGATGGTCTTTACGGGGAATGCCAACCCCGATCTCGCTCGGCGTGTAGTACGTCAGCTGCATATCCCACTGGGTGATGTTTCTGTTGGAAAATTCTCCGACGGCGAAATCAGCACTGAGATTAATGAAAACGTCCGCGGTAAAGACGTCTTTATCATTCAGCCGACCTGCGCACCCACGAACGACAACCTGATGGAACTCGTCGTGATGGCTGATGCCTTCCGTCGCTCCTCAGCGTCCCGAATCACTGCTGTGATTCCCTACTTTGGTTATGCCCGCCAGGATCGCCGTCCGCGCTCCGCACGTGTGGCCATCAGCGCAAAAGTTGTCGCTGATATGCTGACCGTAGTGGGAATCGACCGTGTGCTCACGGTTGATCTTCATGCTGACCAGATTCAGGGCTTCTTCGACATTCCGGTAGATAACATCTACGGCTCCCCCGTTCTGGTGGATGACATCGAAGATCAGCGCTTTGAAAACCTGATGATCGTTTCCCCGGATATCGGCGGTGTCGTGCGTGCACGTGCTGTCGCCAAATCCCTGGGTGTCGATCTCGGTATCATCGACAAACGCCGTGAGAAAGCCAATCACTCCGAAGTGATGCATATCATTGGTGATGTCGAAGGGCGTACCTGCATTCTGGTCGATGACATGGTCGATACCGCCGGCACGCTGTGCCACGCGGCCAAGGCCCTGAAAGAGCATGGTGCTGCCAAGGTCTTCGCCTACTGCACACACCCTGTGCTGTCGGGTCGGGCGATCGAAAACATTGAAAATTCCGTGCTGGACGAACTGGTGGTGACCAACACCATCCCGCTGTCCGCTGCTGCTCAAGCCTGTGGCCGTATCCGTCAACTGGATATTGCCCCGGTAGTCGCCGAAGCGGTTCGCCGCATCAGCAACGAAGAATCGATCAGCGCGATGTTCCGTTAACTGACATCACGCAGACGAAAAGCGCCCCGCCCTGACATCCGGTCAGGGCGGGGCTTTTTTGCCCATACCATCCGAGCGCTGGTCGCAAACGCAACGGTGGATGTGGTTAATTTGGAGATACAACATGAACGAATTTACCCTGAATGCAGAACAGCGTTCCGACCTGGGGAAAGGTGCGAGCCGCCGCCTGCGTCGTCTCGCTAGCCTGGTTCCAGCTGTCGTCTACGGTGGCGACAAAGCCCCTGAGTCCATCAGCATGCTGGCCAAAGAAGTTGCCAAACTGCTCGAAAACGATGCGGCCTACAGCCACATCATCGAGCTGAACGTTGGTGGCAAGAAGCAAAACGTCATCATCAAGGCGCTGCAACGTCACCCGGCCAAAGGCCACGTGATGCACGCTGACTTCGTGCGCGTTATTGCCGGCCAGAAACTGACCGCAATCGTGCCGATCCACTTCCTGAACGAAGAAGCTCCGGTCAAGAAAGGCGGCGAGATCTCGCACACTACCACTGAACTGGAAGTGACCTGCCTGCCGAAAGACCTGCCTGAGTTCATCGAAGTTGATCTGGGCGCGCTGGAAGTAGGTGACAACGTTCACCTGTCCGAACTGAAAGCCCCTAAAGGCGTTGAGTTCGTCGCTTTGGCACACGGTACTGACCTGGCAATCGCCAACGTCCACGCACCGCGTATCGTCAAAGACGAAGAAGAAGGTGAAGCTGAAGAAGGCGCTGCCGAGTAATTCATTACTTGGTAACGTCGGAGTTGCTCAGGGAACATCGCGAGCGATAGCAGGCAAAGCGGGCGAGATCGCTGAGTTTACATCATGGTAAATGAGCAGTTTTCGTCCACATTGCCGCTGTCGCCAGCGGTTCAACCCTCAACTCCAAAGGAAGAGCCCCTGTCGTGACCGCCATACAACTGATCGTGGGCCTGGGAAATCCAGGCGCCGAATACGAACAGACCCGGCATAACGCAGGGGCTTTTTTTGTTGAGCGTATTGCTGCGGCGCAACGAGTCAACCTCGTTCCCGAGCGCAAATTCTTTGGCCTGACCGGGCGCTTCACGCACCAGGGTCAGGATGTTCGTCTGCTGATTCCCACCACGTACATGAACCGCAGCGGCCAGGCTGTCGCGGCACTCGCCGGCTTTTATCGCATCCCGGTCGAGTCGATTCTGGTGGCGCATGACGAACTTGACCTGCCTCCGGGCGTTGCCAAACTCAAAGTGGGCGGCGGCCATGGCGGTCATAACGGGCTGCGCGACATCATTGCGCAGCTCGGCAACCAGAACACATTTCATCGCTTGCGGCTTGGCATTGGCCACCCGGGCGATGCCAGCAAGGTATCCGGCTTTGTCTTGGGTCGAGCGCCACGCGCCGAACAGGAAAAACTGGACGCCAGTATCGACTTTGCCCTCGGCGTGCTGCCGGATATCTTCGCCGGTGAATGGAACCGGGCGATGAAAAACCTGCACAGCCAGAAGGCCTGACATCACTCGAGGGGAAACACCATGGGATTCAATTGCGGCATCGTCGGCCTGCCTAACGTCGGCAAGTCCACCCTGTTCAACGCCCTGACCAAATCTGGTATCGCGGCCGAGAACTTCCCCTTCTGCACCATCGAACCGAACAGCGGTATCGTGCCGATGCCCGATCCGCGCCTGGCGGCCCTGGCAGCCATCGTCAACCCGAAACGCATCCTGCCGACCACCATGGAGTTCGTCGACATCGCCGGCCTCGTGGCAGGCGCCTCGAAGGGCGAAGGCCTGGGCAACAAGTTTCTCGCCAACATCCGCGAGACCGATGCCATCGCCCACGTGGTGCGCTGCTTTGAAGACGAGAACGTGATTCACGTTTCCAACAGCGTCGACCCCAAGCGCGACATCGAGATCATCGATCTGGAACTGATCTTCGCCGACCTCGACAGCTGCGAGAAGCAACTGCAAAAGGTCACTCGCAACGCCAAGGGCGGCGACAAGGAAGCAGTGGTCCAGAAAGGCCTGCTGGAACAGTTGATTGCACACTTCAGCGAAGGCAAGCCTGCACGCAGCCTGATGAAGAGCATGAGCAACGACGAGAAAACCACCATCCGTGGCTTCCACCTGCTGACCACCAAGCCGGTCATGTACATCGCCAACGTCGCCGAAGACGGTTTCGAGAACAACCCGCTGCTGGACGTGGTCCGTGCCATCGCCGAAGAAGAAGGCGCAATGCTGGTGCCGGTCTGCAACAAGATCGAAGCCGAAATCGCCGAGCTCGATGACGGCGAAGAGAAGGACATGTTCCTCGAAGCCCTGGGCCTCGAAGAACCCGGCCTGAACCGCGTGATTCGCGCTGGCTACGAAATGCTCCACCTGCAGACCTACTTCACCGCAGGCGTCGAAGAAGTCCGCGCCTGGACCGTCCGCGTCGGTGCCACCGCACCACAAGCCGCAGGCGTGATCCACACCGACTTCGAAAAAGGCTTCATCCGCGCCGAAGTGGTGGCGTATGACGACTTCATCCAGTTCAAGGGTGAGTCAGGCGCCAAGGAAGCCGGCAAGTGGCGTCTGGAAGGCAAGGAATACATCGTTAAAGACGGTGATGTGATGCATTTCCGGTTTAACGTGTAAGCATCACGCACACCCAGGGGGCGCTCGGCAAGAGCGCGCTCCGATTACCGCGAAAGCCCCATTATCTGGGGCTTTCGCGTTTTTATGCACTGCCATGCTCAAACGCTCCACACTATCGCAGGCACCCTCAAATTTTTTGATGGGGATGTCTGTTTTTATATGTAAAATGTCGTTTTTTAACTGTCGCTCATCCACGTCATTTAAACATTCCTGTTTAACGCAGCAGATGTCTGAAAGACGGAGGCCGATCAGCGATTGTTTCCACGGACCGGGCAGAGCCTTGTCACAACTCAAGGTAGATACTCTTTTGAAGATCTTAGTAACAGGCGGTGCAGGCTTCATCGGTTCGGCGGTCATCCGGCACATCATTGCCAACACAACCGATTCCGTCGTTAACGTCGACAAGCTGACCTATGCAGGCAACCTTGAGTCACTGCAGTCGGCCGATCAAAGCGATCGCTACGCATTTGAGCATGTCGATATCTGCAACCGTGAGGACGTGGATCGGGTGTTCAAAGAACATCAGCCCGATGCCGTCATGCACCTGGCAGCTGAATCGCATGTCGATCGCTCGATCACCGGCCCTTCGGAGTTTATCCAGACCAACATCATCGGCACCTATACGCTGCTTGAAGCTGCGCGTGGCTACTGGAGCCAACTGGACGAAACACGCAAGGCCAACTTCCGCTTTCATCATATTTCCACCGATGAAGTGTACGGCGATCTGGAAGGTCCGGAAGATCTCTTCACCGAGACAACCCCTTACCAGCCAAGCTCACCCTACTCGGCCAGCAAGGCCAGCTCTGACCACCTGGTACGCGCCTGGAGCCGCACTTACGGCTTGCCCACGCTGGTAACCAACTGCTCCAACAATTACGGCCCGTGCCACTTCCCCGAGAAGCTGATCCCGCTGATCATTCTCAATGCACTGGAAGGCAAACCGCTGCCTATCTACGGCAAAGGCGATCAGGTTCGTGACTGGCTCTACGTAGAAGACCACGCCCGCGCATTGTACAAAGTCGTCACCGAAGGCGAGATCGGCGAGACCTATAACATCGGTGGTCACAACGAGAAGCAGAACCTCGAAGTGGTCAACACTGTCTGCGCCCTGCTGGACCAACTGCGTCCGGATTCAGCCCATCGCCCGCATGCCAGCCTGATCACTTATGTGCAGGACCGCCCGGGCCATGACCTGCGCTACGCTATCGATGCCAGCAAGATTCAGCGCGAACTGGGCTGGGTACCGGAAGAAAGCTTCGAATCCGGCATCCGCAAGACCGTGCAATGGTATCTCGATAACCCGGAATGGGTTGCTCACGTCAAGAGCGGAAGCTACCAGCAATGGATCGACAAGAACTACACAGCGCGCGCCGATAAATGATGAAAATTCTTCTGCTGGGCAAAAACGGCCAGGTAGGTTGGGAGCTGCAGCGCTCGCTCGCGGTATTGGGCGAAGTAGTGGCTCTTGACCGCCATAACGTATCAACAGCCTATGGCGACCTTTGTGGCGATCTGTCTGACCTGGAAAGCCTGCGCAATACCATTCGCAGCGTGAAACCTCAGGTTATCGTCAACGCCGCAGCCTATACCGCTGTCGACAAGGCCGAAACCGAGCGTGAGCTCGCGCACAGGGTCAATGCCCTGGCCAGCCAGGTCCTTGCAGAAGAAGCGCGCACGCTGGACGCGCTATTGGTTCATTACTCGACCGACTATGTGTTCGACGGTTCGGGCAACACCGCATGGAAAGAAAGCGATGCCGTGTCGCCGGTCAACTATTACGGCGCAACCAAACTTGAAGGCGAGCAACTTATCGCTGCCTCAGGCTGCAAGCACCTGATCTTCCGTACCAGCTGGGTTTATGCGGCACGGGGCAACAACTTTGCCAAAACCATGTTGCGCCTCGCAAAAGATCGCCCGACGCTCAATGTGATCGCCGATCAGATTGGAGCGCCTACAGGTGCGGAGCTGCTGGCCGACATAGCGACGGCTGCCCTGCTTCAAACGCTGGCGAAGCCGGAGTTGTGTGGCATTTACAACCTGGCACCGGCCGGCGAAGTGTCATGGCATGCCTACGCGCAGTATGTGATTGATTTCGCCCGCGCCAACGGGGAACCCCTGGCGGTAGAAACGATCAATCCCATCGGCACGATCGAATACCCTACACCCGCGCAACGCCCTCTGAATTCGCGTCTGAACACAGAAAAGCTGCGCCACAATTTTTCTCTGCACCTGCCTGACTGGCAAAGTGGTGTAGCCCGAATGCTCATGGAAACCTTGAACAAATGACCACCATTAATCGTAAAGGCATCATCCTGGCCGGCGGCTCGGGCACTCGTCTGCACCCGCTCACCCTTGGCGTATCCAAGCAGATGCTGCCTATCTACGACAAGCCGATGATTTTTTACCCTCTTTCAGTGCTGATGCTGGCGGGGATGCGTGAAGTCCTGATCATCTCGACACCAGAAGACTTGCCAAGCTTCCGTAAGCTGTTGGGCGATGGCAGCCAGTACGGTATTCAGCTGACTTATGCTGAACAACCTACACCTGACGGTCTGGCACAGGCGTTCATCATCGGCGAAGAGTTCATCGGTGAAGATCCTTGCTGCCTGATTCTGGGCGACAACATCTTTTACGGTCAGCACTTCTCCGACAACCTGCGCTCGGCCAGCCAGCAGACCCACGGTGCGACCGTCTTCGGTTACCACGTTTCCGATCCTGAGCGATTTGGCGTTGTCGAGTTCGACGAAACCGGCCGCGCCTTGAGCATCGAAGAGAAGCCTGAAGCACCGAAGTCGAGCTATGCAGTCACCGGCCTGTACTTCTACGACAATCAGGTCGTCGAAATCGCGAAGAATATCAAGCCTTCCGAGCGCGGCGAGCTGGAAATCACTGATGTAAACCGTGCTTACCTCGAGCAGAAGAGCCTGACCGTAGAAATTCTCGGTCGTGGCTTTGCGTGGCTGGACACGGGCACTCATGAGTCGCTGCTGGAAGCGAGCCATTTCGTGCACACCATCGAGCAGCGTCAGGGCTGGAAAGTTGCCTGCCTGGAAGAGATCGCCTACACCAACGGCTGGATCACCGCCGCTCAGTTGGGTGAACAGGCTAAGAAGCTGAAGAAGACCGGCTACGGCCAGTATCTGCAGAAGCTGCTGGATCTGGGCTCGTTCTAAGACTGCAAACCTCTATCCCATACCGCAAGGCTGCGAACAGTATGTCATCTGTTTTTCCCAAGGTAGCCGTGCTGTTGGCAGCCTATAACGGTATGGCGTGGATAGAGGCGCAACTTGATTCAATCCTGACGCAGACAAACGTCTGCGTCAGCGTGTTCATCAGTGTCGATACCTCCACGGACGGCACTGAAGCATGGTGTGCTGACTACGCGCAGCGTCATGCGAATATCACCCTGCTACCGCCTGCCGGACAATTTGGCGGAGCGTCACGCAACTTCTTTCGCTTGATCCGGGATGTCGATTTCTCGACATTCGATTACGTAGCGTTCTCAGATCAGGATGATATCTGGCATCCGGACAAGCTTCAGCGCGCCGTAGCGGCTTTGGCGCCGGGTCATCATGATGCCTATTCCAGCAATGTCACCGCATTCTGGCCGGATGGTCAGCGTGTCCTGCTGGACAAGGCTCAGCCTCAGGTCCAGTGGGACTATCTGTTCGAAGCTGCAGGCCCAGGCTGCACCTATGTGATGAATCGCCGGCTTGCAGATGCCTTCAAGTCATCCCTCCTTTCCCACTGGGATGCAGCTCAGGCCGTCAGCCTGCACGACTGGTACTGTTACGCATTTGCTCGCAGTCACGGCTTCCGATGGCTTATCGATCCGGTTCCCGGCATGGACTACCGTCAACACGCCAACAATCAGGTTGGCGCCAACACCGGGCTTGCCTCACTCATCAGTCGACTGAAAAAGATTGCTGACGGTTGGTGGGCCGGGCAGGTAGTGCTGATTGGCCGGTTGATCGGAGACAGCCAACTGCATCCTGCGGGGAAACACGTGAGTACGCGGCTGTCGTTCCTGAAGCTCGCGTTCAAGGCACCGCAATGCCGCAGGAGACCGAGAGACAAGATCTTCTTCATTATTGCCTGCCTTACAGCAATGCTAAGCAAGCGTTGACTGCCAGATAGCCACTCGCGCCCTTCTGGCCCAGCCACAGCGATGCTGCCTGATTAAACCGATGTTCAGGCATCGCAACCTTCTGAAAATACGGGTTTCCAACATCTGCGCCCAAAGCCACAGAGAACTTTAGCCGCCGCATGGCCGGGCATCGGTCACAGTACCGAAACCGCTTAATTTCGCAGGGCGCCGAATGTTCTCCGGCGGTGGCTTATGTTAATGTGCAGGCCTTTGTTTTCGGTATCAAAAGCGCAAAGAAGCCGGTGTAACCGGGGTGAGCGGAACCAGCCTCGGAAGGTGGGGTCACTTGTACCGCCCAACCAAGGATGACAAGGCTCGAGTCACCCATACGGCCATGAGCTCAGATACCGGACGCGCTTCAATTCGTAAAACCGTCCTGCAATGAAGACCTTGTGTTGCTCATCGTCGGAACCTACGTCGGAAAACTACAAATAGACGATGCATGCCCCGCGCCCCACAGTCATAACAGAACTACCCCCTTATCCAGCGCAGACATTTTCCGCCCAGGTGGACAGCCTATGGGGCACCCGACGCCCATGAGCCTCGATATCGTAAAACGCGTTTTAATGGCGCAATCAAATTCCATGGCGCAGGCTTTTTTCAACACACGCCTGCCCCAGCCAGGGCCTTATGAGCAGACCCTGATGAGCATCCCGGAGATACGTTACCTATGAATGCAACACGCCTCGCCATTCCAGACGTCATCGTATTCGAGCCCAAGACCTTCGGCGACGATCGCGGTTTTTTCTTTGAAAGCTTCAACCAGAAGGCATTCGAAGAGGTCGTTGGACGGCCTGTAACGTTCGTTCAGGACAACCACTCGCGTTCGGTGAAAGGCGTTCTTCGCGGTTTGCATTACCAAATTCAACAGCCACAGGGCAAGCTTGTCCGAGTCACCGTCGGAGAAGTCTTTGACGTTGCGGTCGACCTGCGCAAGAGCTCCCCGACCTTCGGCAAATGGGTGGGACTGCATCTCACCGCCGAAAACAAAAAACAACTGTGGATTCCGGAAGGCTTTGCGCACGGCTTCGTTGTTCTGTCCGAAAGCGCCGAGTTCCTTTACAAGACCACCGATTACTGGGCGCCGGAACATGAACGCAGCCTTGCCTGGAACGACGCCACCGTGGGCATCGACTGGCCATTCGGCGAAGCACCTTCCCTGTCTGCCAAAGATCAGAAAGCCGTCGTATTCGAAGACGCCGAGGTGTTCGCTTAATGAACCCTCATAAAACCCCCTCGGCGGGCCCTTTGCGGCTCGTCAGCAGCCTGTGGACCAATCGCTCATTGATCTCGCAAATGACCAAGCGAGAAGTCATCGGGCGCTACCGTGGCTCGGTGATGGGCCTGGCGTGGTCATTCTTCAACCCGGTGTTGATGCTGGCGGTATATACCTTCGTGTTCTCTGAAATCTTCAGCGCGCGTTGGGTCGGAGTCGACACTGGCAAAGGCGGCTTCGCTATTCTGCTGTTCGTCGGGATGATCGTGCATGGCTTGTTTGCAGAGTGTGCCAACAGAGCACCTTCTTTGGTGATGAGTAACAGCAACTACGTCAAGAAGGTGGTGTTTCCTCTGGAAATTCTGCCGGTTATCACCTTGGGTTCGGCGCTCTTCCACAGTTGCATCAGCCTGATAGTGCTGGTGATCGCACAACTGCTGATCTCGCATACGCTTTTCTGGACGGCGCTGTTGTTCCCGCTGATTCTGGTGCCGCTGATTTTGGGCACACTGGGTATCAGCTGGTTTCTCGCATCCCTGGGCGTTTACTTACGCGATGTCGGCCATGTCATTACGGTTCTGACCACTGTCCTGCTGTTTCTGTCGCCGGTTCTTTACCCGGTGGCGGCGCTTCCTGAGGTCTATCGCCCTTGGCTGCAGATGAACCCGCTTACCTACATTATCGAAGAGAGCCGTAGCGTACTGCTGTTCGGCAACCTCCCTCACTGGGACAGCCTGGGTATCGCCATTGTGATTGGCGCGGTCATTGCTGCCATGGGGTTCTGGTTTTTCCAAAAAACACGTAAAGGATTCGCTGATGTCATCTGATCAACCGGTTATCAGCGTACAAAACGTCTCGAAGTGTTTTTACACGTACGACAAACCACACGACCGCTTGAAGCAAGCACTTGTGCCCAGACTTCAGCGCTGGTCGGGGCAGGAAACCACTACCACCTATGGTAAAGAGTTTTGGGCGCTACGCGACGTCAGCTTCAATGTTGCCAAAGGCGAAACAGTCGGTATCGTCGGCCGTAATGGTTCGGGCAAGTCAACCTTGCTGCAGATCATCTGCGGAACATTGAGCCCGACTGTCGGCGAGATTCACACACGTGGCCGGGTAGCGGCCTTGCTGGAGCTGGGGTCTGGCTTCAACCCCGAGTTTACCGGCCGCGAAAACGTTTATCTGAACGCAGCTGTGCTTGGGCTGACGCGTGACGAAGTGGACGAGCGCTTTGACGCGATCGCCGGCTTTGCCGACATAGGCGAATTCCTCGATCAGCCGGTCAAGTCCTACTCGAGCGGCATGGCCGTACGCCTGGCGTTTGCAGTCCAGGCCCAGGTCGATCCGGAAATCCTTGTCGTGGATGAGGCACTTTCCGTTGGCGATGCACGATTCCAGGCCAAGTGCTTCGAACGCCTCAGGCAGCTAAAAGAAAATGGCACCAGCATCCTGCTGGTCACGCACTCCAGCGAACAAGTGGTCACCCACTGTAATCGCGCGATTTTGCTGGAAAAGAGCAGGATCGAAATGATTGGCGAATCACGCCCGGTCATCAACCGCTACACTGACCTTCTGTTCGGGCGTGAAAAGAGCGCTCTCACCGACAAGAGCCTGGACCTCGCCGAAGCAGAACGAGTGGAAACCGCCCCAGTCGAAACCGACAAGATAGCGCTGCGTTTTGATGAAGACGTATACGCCAGCAGGCCTGGTTACAACCCCCATGAGTACCGCTGGGGGGATGGAGCTGCAACACTGCTCGACTTCCATATGAATGCATCGGGTAGGGAGTTTCCCAACAGCGTTGAATCAGGCGAGGAAATCGTTCTTGATCTGGCCCTGCAATTCAATCGCACTGTGGTCAACCCGATTATCGGCTTTACGATCAAGACCAAAGAGGGTGTGACCGTTTATGGCACTAACTCTTACATGCAGGATTGCGAGGGCACAGGCCTGATAGGCAGCGCTGGCAAACAGGCAAAAGCGCGAGTGAAATTCAGAAACGCGCTGGCGACCGGTGATTACTTCATTTCCATCGGTATCGCCTCTCGGCAAAGTGAAGACATCGTGCCTCACGACCGGCGCTACGATTCGATACATTTCGTCGTAGAACCTACTCCGAAGCTTCTGGGCTTGATAGACCTGGGCGCCTCCATGGAAATTGAACCGGTACTTGTTGATGTTTGAGCTTGATAAATACGGCTATAACCTGGATGCGGACACAGGTGTCTGGGTGCGTTCCGATTACCAGGGCATCGCCTACAGCGATGGCGATAACTCCGAGAACGAACTGGCAAAAATCGTACGTGAGGCGAAGGATGTATCAGTACTGTCCAGCGAGCTTCCGCAATATTGCACCGATTGGCCGAAGCTTTATCACCTGACCTCCAGCCGTGGAAATATCTTTCGCCCCTTCGAGAGCCTTATCAAAGGCAAATCAATTCTTGAAATAGGTGCCGGATGCGGCGCAATCAGCCGTTACCTCGGCGAAGCAGGCGCCACGGTTCTGTCTTTAGAGGGTAGCCCGCGCCGCGCCGCGATTGCTTCCAGCAGAACCAGAGATCTGGATAACGTTACGGTACTGGCCGAACGTTTTGACGATTTCAAGCTTGATCAGCAGTTCGACGTCGTAACACTCATCGGCGTTCTTGAATACGCCAGTATGTTCAGCGCAGATGCCGACCCAGCCTTCGGCATGTTGAATCGCGTTCGAAAACTGCTGAAGCCCGACGGCCATTTGTTTATCGCCATCGAAAATCAGCTCGGCCTGAAATATTTTGCAGGCGCGCCGGAAGATCATGTCGGCGTCGCCATGTATGGCATCGAAGGACGATATGTAGATCGGCAGCCGAAAACATTTGGCCGTAAAGAGCTACAAGCGCTTATTGCCCGCGCAGGGTTCATGGCGTCGGACTTCCTATCGCCCTACCCCGATTACAAGATTCCGAACTCGATCATTACTGAAAGCGGCTTCAGGTCTCAAGACTTCGACGCGGCTGCGCTGGCCTGCCAGAACACTCGTAAAGATCCACAACTACCTGCTAGCACGACGTTCAACCTGGAAAGAGCCTGGCCCGTTGTCATTGATAACCATCTGGGTATGGACCTCGCCAACTCTTTCCTCGTCGTCGCTTCATGCAAGCCGGAACAGGTAGTGCCAGGTAATACCCTTGCGTACCACTACAGCACGGGGCGCAATGCCGAATATTGTAAAGCGACCGTGTTCGTCGAGACACCAGAAGGTATCGAGGTTCGCTACCACCGCCTTAGTGACAATCCGGTTCCGGAAAGCCCGGAAGATGCGCATCGGTTCATTCTGCCGGACGCTCATGGTTACGCCAAAGGCTCGCTGCTCAGCCTGAAATTCTATGAAGCTGCGTCAACTCACAACTGGGACGTGGCCACCTTCACACCGTATCTTTCACTGTATGTAAACAGCCTCAAACAGCTGCTTGCATCAGAAGGCCATGATCTTGCACTTGATCATGTAGACGAACGTCTGCCAGGCCACTATATCGATGCCGTTGCACAGAACATCATCCTTGATAGCGAAGGCCAGCCGCACCTGATAGACATCGAATGGGAAATGGTCGAAGGTGTGGAGCTGGGGCATTTGCTGATGCGTGGTTTGCTGCTGCTGATTGCCAGCGCAGTTCCGTTCCATCCCACAGCAACCATGATCAGCAGGCGCGACTTCATCATTCAATTGATGGCCAGCGTCGGCCTGACTGTGACGGATCAAGACCTCAATCGCTTTGCCGCGCTGGAAGCCATCTTCCAGGAAAGAGTCACCGGTCGTGAAGCTGCCAGCTTTCTGAATTGGGCGCCCGATGCGACGATCCAGAAAACAGGTTCGCAACCGAACGAAGTGCCTAAACGGGCGACGCTTTATCTGGGCGATGCTGCAGGCGCGTTCTCTGAAGACCGGACGAAAAACCAGCGTGTTCATGATGGTTTTCAGACGGTTATTTTCGACGTCCCCGCTTCAGCCCGGTGCGCCTCGTTACGTTTCGATCCAACGAACGTCAGACAGTCATTTTCGATCAGCGTCATCAAGGTCTATAGCGCGAACTCAGAACTGTGGGCGTGGCACGATAATACGCATGCCCCCCTTGCCGCCGCAGGTATCACAGCATTTTCCAGCGATGCCAATGGCACGTTGTTCATGGCGCTCAATGATGATCCGCACGTGATGTTACCTGCCGATCTCAATATGCTGATTACCGGTAAATCATTCAAAGTCCAGATATCGTTCACCTTGCTCACAGAAGGTCAGGTCGCTGAACGACTTCTTCAACAGGAAGAAGAGCTCAAACAGGCACTTGAAACGACGGCGGATCAGAACCTCAAGGAACACTCGGCGCTGGAAGCGATCGAGGCGGCAAATCTGGCCGAGCAAGAGAGCCATCGCCAGGCATTGGCTCACATAGAAAATGAAAACCTGTCCATTCAGGAAAGCCATCGCCTGGAAGTGATGGAGCTCGATGCCGCACACGCGACGCTTCAGGAAAGTTGTCGTCTGGCCGTCCAGGAACTCGAGGCTGCGAATGCTGCACTTCAGGAGAGTCATAGCCAGGTGCTGGCGACTCTTGAAGCTGAAAGGCTGGCTGCGCAAGAAGCTCACCAGCAAGAGCGGGAGGATCTGGAAGCTCAAAACCTCGCTCTGCAGGAAAATCTTCGATTCAAGTTAATCGAGGTCGAAGGCGAGCGTTTGGCAGCGCTGGACGCTCACCACACCGCGATCAGGGAGCTTGAAGCCGAAAATCTGTCCTTGAAAGAAAGCCATCACCGGGCACTGACAAGCCTTGAAACGGAAACGCTGGCTCTGAAACAGAACCAGCGCCGTGAACTGACGGGGCTTGAAAGCAAAAACCTGACGTTGTTGGAGAATCATCGGCTTGAGCTGGAAGCCAAAGATACTCATATTCATAACCTGAATCTGAATATCATCTCTATGCAGTCCTCTTATAGCTGGCTGGTAACAGCGCCACTCAGGAAAGTGACAAGGACGCTTTACAGAGCGAAAAGCAACATCACCTCGCTACCGATGATCATTCGACGCGGTGGTGGTTTGCTCAGCACCGCCAAGAAAGCCTACCAGGTATGGCAGGTGCGGGGGCTTGCTGGCGTCATTGCTCAAGCACGATGGGCCAAAGGTGACGCAGCGCAAGCGTTGCACGGCAACAGGCATGATTACGTACTCTGGGTTCAGAAGTACGACACCCTGGACGATGCAAAAATCAGTCGTATCAACGACGACATCGTTGGTTGGGGTGACGGGCCGGTTATCTCCATCATCATGCCCGTCTACAACCCGCCGCTGGAGTTACTGCGTGAAGCGGTAGAAAGTGTCTGCGCCCAGTTATATCCGCGTTGGGAGCTTTGCCTGGCTGACGACGCCTCGACTGATCAGGGCGTGATCGACTACCTGACGTCTCTGAGCGCTCAGGATGAGCGGATCAAAGTCGTCTTCCGCGAACACAACGGACATATATCCGCGGCCAGCAACTCGGCCCTGGAGGTCGCCACGGGCGAATTCGTCGCGTTGATGGATAACGATGACTTGCTGCCAAGGCATGCGCTCTACTGGGTGGCACGCACCATTCGCGAGAATCCGGACGCGGGGCTCATCTACTCCGATGAAGACAAGATCAGCACAGACGGTACGCGCAGCTCGCCTCACTTCAAGTCAGACTGGAATGAGTTCCTGTTCCGCTCACAGAATATGGTTTGCCACCTGGGCGCCTATCGTCGAGATCTTGTCAACGAAGTCGGGCAATTCCGGGTCGGCTTTGAAGGTGCACAGGATTATGACCTGGCATTGCGCTGCGTAGAAAAGCTTGAGCGAAACCAGATTATTCATATCCCGCGCGTGCTCTACCACTGGCGCATACACTCCGGCAGCACAGCCATGGCGGGTGACGAAAAGCCTTATGCAGCACTGGCCGGAGTCAAGGCACTGGATGAGCACCTGCAACGTCAAGGGGACGTCGGCGTTGCCGAGCTCTCCTCTCTGGGCATGTACCGTGTTCACTACAAGCTCCCGGCTTCCCAGCCGCTGGTCAGCCTGGTAATCCCGACTCGAAATGCCCATGCACTGGTCAAACAGTGCATCGACAGTATCAAGCGACTCACTACGTACACGCATTACGAAATCATTCTGATCGACAACGGCTCTGATGAGCCAGAATCGCTTGAGTATTTTGCTCTGCTTGATCAGGAAGAGAACATTCGCGTCATGCGCGATGAAGGTCCATTCAATTACTCTGCACTCAATAATGCGGCCGTACGCATTGCGAATGGCGAACTGATCGGACTTATCAATAACGATATTGAGGTCATCTCGCCGGAGTGGCTGAGCGAGATGGTATCGATAGCACTGCAACCGGGTGTGGGCGCCGTGGGTGCGCGTCTCTGGTATCCAGATGACCGCTTGCAGCACGGCGGCGTTATCACCGGCCTGGGTGGGGTAGCAGGTCATTCCCACAAGAATCTGCCTAAAGGCGCACCTGGCTATTTTTGCAGGGCGGAGCTGATTCAGGAGCTGTCAGCGGTGACGGCGGCCTGCCTGATTATCAGAAAATCGACTTTTGAACAGGTCGGTGGTCTGGAAGAGGAGCATTTGAAAATTGCCTTCAACGACGTGGACTTCTGCCTGAAAGTCAAAGAGGCAGGCTATGTAAACGTCTGGACGCCTTTTGCAGAGCTCTACCATCACGAGTCCGCCACGCGTGGGCTGGAAGACACACCGCAAAAACAGGCACGCTTCACGAAAGAAATCGAATACATCAAGTCGCGTTGGCCTGATATTCAAGCTGACTATGCCTATAGTCCGAACCTGACGCTGGATTATGAAGATTTTAGTATGGCGTGGCCTCCGAGGATCATTAATTGATCGACTTCAGGTGCACATTACTGAATCAAAAAACAAGGAAAACCAGAAGCCTAGGAGCTTTGCGTGCCTGAGAACACTATTCATCATAACGACACAGAAATATCAAAACCCCGCTACCAATTGATTTTAGCTGTCGTCTACTTTTTCGTCCTGATCCTATGGTCGATTGGTATCTCGTTCCACGGCGGACCTGATGAGTCAACGCACTTTTTTTTATTAGAATACCTCAAGACATTTCATGAGTTACCTAGCGCTGCGGAACCATTACAGCCATTTACCGGTAACCTTTCCGGTTATACATGGCACCCCGGAGAGTTCTGGTACCACGGCTTGCCCTTTCCTCATGTGATAGGCGCAATGATCAGCTCTTACGGACTAAGCTGGTTACTACCAGATGATTTGGCGTATCTTTCAGCACGGTGCTTCAACTGGATACTCGGCGCAGTATTTATCTGCGCATTGTACCGAATCGCGCACAGAGCTGGAATGACGGAAAAAAGTGCAGCTTTTTGCGCACTCATCATAGCCCTCATCCCTCAAGTATCTTTCGTATTCTCGTACTTCAATAGTGACGCCTATGGACTCACCAGTATTGCACTGCTTTTAAGCAGTCTTATGGGGTATGTAAAAAGGCCGACAAAGTACAGTGCGATTTGTTTCGGCATTGCACTCGGCCTGATGTTCCTGGCAAAACTTTACTTTCTTCCCGCCCTCGTTTTTGCTGGTGTTATGCTCATTGCCTATCGTTATAGCGGAGAGCGTAAAGTCACACAACTCCTTCCATTTGCGTCATTGATAGCTGTGCTTATCTCAGCCCCTATGCTTGTAATTACCTACATCAAGTACGGCGAAATTACCGGGATTTCAGGCCAATTAGAATTTGTCGCGATGCATAAGCTCAGCCCGGCACAAGGTTTTGGAACATGCTATATAAGGTGTCCGGATCACTTGTTCGACATGACGACGATCGTGCCATGGTTAAGCCTGGCTACGAAGAGTTATTTCTCGGTCACGGGCTGGATGAATGTATACATACCCGATTCCTATTACATGGGAGCTGCTTTCCTTCTGATATTAGTCACACTGACTGCAATCTTCCAGACGGCTCGCGCCTGCGCTTTGCCAGACAAGAAAAAACTTATACTGGACAAACTGCTTCCTCTGATCATGATTCTTGGCTTATTTCCATCAATCATAATCCTTAGCCTGATTGCCTCTCAAAACACCCTACCTCAGCCTCAGGGTCGATATCTCTTCGTCACCATACCTTTCCTCGCATTCATTATTGCGATCGCAACTACAACGTATACTAGCAACCTAACATCAGCCTCTTTAGCGCGAGCTGAAAAATCTCGTCAATTCCACATGAAGTGGCTGTTTTTAGTTACCGTATGGATGGCGTGGACTAATCTTGTTGCTTGGAGCGCAAATACCTTAAGCCAGCCTAATCTTCAGAAGTCAGCCATTGGTAGACCTTTGTCTGAAGCTGTACAAGAGACAAGCGGTTCAATCCATTCAACTGATGCTTTCATCAGGGCCCCCGAGTTGCCGAAACGTCTCTTTGTAGAGGGTGATGAGTTTTCTCTAAGAGCGCCTGTTTCGCCAGCGACTCCAAGGGGCAACATCGACGTTATACGCCAGACTTCAGACGGTTTATTCATAAGAGGCTGGAGCTATATTGAACCCCATGATGGAGTACCTCTATATATAATCGCCGTAAAAGGAGGTAAAATTGCAGGTGCTCTCAATATTGAAGGTAAAAGGCAGGATGTCGCCGAAGCCATTGGGGATAAATCAGCGCTCCGTACCGGTTACGAAGGGATCATTCTGCCGCCATCTCCAGCCGACAAGTGCGACCTGAAGCTATACACTGTCAGCTCTTCATTTAAAATTTTCGCAATGCCTGATGTATGCGAGTTCATCAGCCGTTCGTCTCATTGATCATGGAACCCCCAATGGAAAATATTCCGCTTTTCTCGGCCATCAAAGCTAACGCAGGACTTGATTTCGCGACTCCGTTGAAGGCCGTGCTGGACAGCCACTGGTACGTTTTAGGTAACGAAGTGAAGCTGTTCGAGGAAGAGTTTGCCGCCTACGTAGGTGTGCAGCATTGCATCAGCGTGGCTAACGGTTCGGACGCATTGGAACTCGCCCTCAAAGGCCTGGACGTTGTTGTAGGCGACCGGGTTGTCGCCGTGGCAAATGCAGGCTTCTATGGCAGTACAGCGATCCACGCAGTAGGCGCAACGCCTGTTTATGCAGATGTCGATCCTGGAACATTGACCCTTTGCAAAAACTCTCTGGAAACTGTAATTGCCAAGGAAAAGCCGGCGGCCATCATCGTTACGCACTTGTACGGTCAACTGGCGAACATCGAAGAGATCGTTCAGATCGCTTCCGCAGCAGGCATTCCGGTTCTTGAAGATTGCGCGCAATCCCACGGCGCTCGACGCAATGGCAAGCAAGCAGGCAGCTTTGGCACCATCGCCTGCTTCAGCTTCTACCCGACTAAAAACCTGGGCGCTCTCGGTGACGGCGGCGCAGTAGTTACCGGTGATGACGCTCTGGCCTCACGTATCCGCCAGCTTCGGCAGTATGGCTGGGACCAGAAATATCGCGTTGCAATCCCGGGTGGCCGCAACAGCCGCCTGGACGAGATGCAAGCGGCAATTCTGCGTATCAAATTGCCGCATCTGGACACCTGGAACGAACAGCGCCGCTCCATCGCCAAGCGCTATAACGAAGCGTTCGCGGGACTGGATATCGAGCTTCCATCCTCGGTTTCGGATGATTACGTCGCCCATCTATATGTGATTCGCGCGAAAGATCGGGCGGCTCTGGCTGCGGCACTCAAAGAGAAGTCAGTCAGTACGGATATTCACTACCCCATCGCCGACCATAAACAACCAGCGTACTCATCTGCGCCGTCCGTCGCTCTGGACGTGACCGAGCGTACATGTGATACCGTCATCTCCCTCCCCTGCTTCCCGGGCCTGAGTGACGACGAGGTTGAACGCGTCATCGCAGCGGTCACTGCGCACTTTTCCAAGGAGATATGACTTTGCTGACGTTGGTCATTCCCGTCTATCGCAACGAGAGCAATCTTCCCGACTTGCTCGTCGCTGTGACGGCGCTTGATAAGCAGCTCGGACACGACCTGGAAGTTGTGTTCGTTGTGGATGGCAGCCCTGACCGCTGTTACGAACTACTCAGGGAACAACTACCGGCACAATCGTTCAAGTCCAAGCTGATCCTGCTGTCCAGAAACTTCGGATCATTCATGGCGATCCGCACGGGCTTACAGCATGGCACTGGCGACCGTTTTGCGGTAATGGCTGCAGATCTTCAAGAGCCGCCGGAACTGGTTCTGGAAATGAATACGGTACTGATGCGCGGCGATATCGACGTTGTGGTTGGTGTACGTGAAGGTCGTCAGGACCCATGGGCAACGCGGACTGCTTCAAAGATTTTCTGGGGCTTTTACCGTCGCTATGTCATCCCTGAAATACCGCCAGGCGGCGTTGATATGTTCGCCTGCAACAAGGCTTTTCGGGATACTCTGCTGACTCTTGAAGAGCGTCACAGCTCTCTCATCGCGCAGATCTTCTGGATGGGCTATCGCCGCGAAGTAGTTACCTATACCCGGCAGGAACGGGTTCACGGTACGTCTGCATGGACGCTGCGTAAAAAAGTCAATTACCTGATGGACAGCGTATTCTCCTTCACGGATATGCCTATACGTATATTGACCCGCGTCGGCGCGTTCGGCTCTACATTTGCGGCGCTGTTCGGTGTGTTCACACTCATCGCCAAGCTCGAAGGCAGAATTGAAGTACCCGGCTACGCAATGATCATGCTGGCCATCACCTTCCTCGGCTGTTTGAACCTGCTGGGATTGGGCATCGTCGGTTCTTATGCATGGCGCACTTACGAAAATACAAAGAATAGACCCTTGGCCATCCCGATGCGGATCGAGGGATTTGGAGAAACACATGAGCAGCGCTAAGGATTTCTTTGTTCACAGCCATGCGCTGTGCGAGTCCGAGAATATCGGGAAAGATTCGCGTGTATGGGCGTTCGCGCATATCCTGCCAGGCGCACGCCTGGGCAGCGAGTGCAACGTGTGCGATAACGTTTTCATCGAAAACGACGTTATCATCGGCGATCGCGTGACGCTGAAATGCGGTGTACAGGTATGGGACGGCATTACCATTGAAGACGATGTCTTCATCGGTCCTAACGCCACATTTACCAATGACCTGTTCCCACGCAGCAAAGTCTATCCACAGAGTTTCGCGCGTACCATTATCAGAAAAGGCGCCTCACTGGGTGCTAACTGCACGATTCTTCCGGGCATTACCATCGGCATCAACGCCATGGTCGGCGCAGGTGCTGTCGTGACCCGCTCTGTACCGCCTAACGCTATAGTCGTAGGTAACCCGGCCAAGATCATTGGTTACGTGGACGCCAAGCCTGTCAACGCCAGTAGCGAGACACGCCCGGAAAAGGCTGCGCCAGGCGTAACCGCCACGTCAGTGAAGAACGTAACCTTGCACACCATGAATGAAGTCGCGGATATTCGCGGTAGTTTGTCGGCGGGCGAATTCGAGCGTTCGGTACCCTTCAAGTCCGAACGTTACTTCTTGGTCTACGACGTACCGACCGCCGAGACCCGGGGCGAACACGCGCACCGTATCTGTCACCAGTTTCTGGTGGCAGTGAAGGGCTCGGTTCATGTTGTAGCGGATGATGGTGTCAATCGTGAAGAGTTTATTCTCGACAAGCCGAATCAGGGCATCCACCTGCCACCGATGACCTGGGGTATTCAGTATCGCTATTCACAGGATGCCGTACTGTTGGTGTTTGCATCGCATTACTATGATGCCGGGGACTACATTCGTAACTACGAAGAATTCAAATCCCTGATCGCAAACGCTGAATAACGGCACCATGATGAATCGGGCTTTTTCAAAATTCTTAAAACAGGATTTTGCTCGATTCCTGATGTCAGGCGGTTTCAACACCGCCTTGACCTATGGAATCTATCTCATTCTGTTGATGTTCCTGTCCTATAAAATCAGTTACACGATTTCTTATGTGACCGGAATATTGCTGGCCTATGTTCTGAATCGATTCTTTGTCTTCAAGAGCCATCAGGGCCTGCGTTCTGTGATCCTGCTGCCGCTTATTTACGCGATTCAGTATTGCTTGAGTCTGGTCATACTCTGGTGCTGGGTCGAAAAGCTGCAGTTTGACGAAAGACTTGCGCCTTTGGCCGCTATTGCATTAACTCTGCCTGTGACGTTCATCCTGTCAAAACTTGCGTTCGCCGCCAAGGCCGAGAAGAGCCAGTAACCTGCATGGTTACGCGGGACAAACGTCTTGCTTGATCAGTATGAGGCAGGTGTCGGTGACCACCGACACCTGCCTCAACCATAGCTCTTAGCAGGCTACATGCCACCCGCCAAATCAGTAACACGTGGTGGGAACGCTACCGAAAAGTCTTCTGCAGATATAGTCAGGTTAGGGTTGTAGTAAGGGTCGTGCTTTATAATCGCACGCCACTTGTTCTGCATGTACTCGACTTCACTAATAAACCGCTTAATTTTTTCAGGCGTATCCTCAAAGCCACGCGTCGCCGACTCATGATGGTAAAGGTCTGCATTTGGGGTCCAGATATTCTGATACCCGGCCTGCATGATCTTCAGGCACAAGTCCACATCATTGAAGGCAATCTTCAGATCCTTGGCGTTGAGCCCGCCTACTTCCTGGAAGACTGATTTTTTAACGACCAAACACGCTGCTGTCACCGCAGACATCCCCTGAATCAGAGATGCCCTTCCGAAATAGCCGTGGTGCCCCCTGGGCAGCATTTTATGAGCGTGCCCGGCGAGAGTGAGTGGCCCCATGATGACGCCACCATGCTGTAGCCGCTCATCGGGATACCACAACCGTGCACCAATAGCTCCAGCGTTAGGCTGCAACGCCAGGGACACCATTTCATCCAGCCACTCAGGATTGATGACTTCGATATCGTTGTTGATCAACCCGATAAGCTCACCCTTGGCGTGCTCTACCGCGTTGTTATTCAGTGCGGAGTAGTTGAATTCACCATCGTCACGAAGCACGGTGACACCCGTCAGGCGTGAGAGCATCTCGAAATACTGCAGCGACTGCGGATCATCAGAACCGTTATCAACCAGAATGATTTCGTAGTTGGGATAAAGCGTCTTGTGACGAATACTCTCAATGCATTGCTTCACCAACGCGTAAGCGTTCCGCGTCGGAATGATCAAACTCACCAAAGGCTTCACAGCAGGCAAGTCGTAATGAACACGGTACATGCCAAAATCCAGTAGCTCGGCATGCCCGGCTATTCCAGATCTTTTCAGGTGTTCATCAAGTGCCTTTTGCCCGGCATTTTGTGCATAGGGCTTTTCATCGGTGGACATTGCAGTGCTGCCTGCATGCATGCGCCAATGATAAAGTACGCGAGGGATATGAATGATCTGGGCAGCCTCGACTTGCTCAACGCAACGAAGCGCCAGATCATAATCCTGGGATCCTTCCATACCGATCCGAAACCCCCCGACTCTATCAACGAGTTCTTTCCGGTACACGCCAAGATGGCTGATCATGTTGTGCGAGCGGAAGAGGTAAGGGTTCCAGTCGGTTTTAAAATAGGGAGCCGATCTGATGCCCTGCTCGTCTATCTTGTCTTCATCCGAATAAATTACAGCCGCATCAGGATGGTTATTGATTGTTTTGGCCACCCAGAACAAGGCGTGCTCAGGAAGCGTGTCATCGTTATCCATCAGGACAATGAACTCACCTGTTGCGACGTCGAGTGCAGAATTGCTGGCCTTCGAAATGTGACCATTCTGTTCACGATAGGTGACTTTTATCCGGTGGTCTGATTTGACACTCTGTTCAAGAAACAGCCGAACACGGTGATCGGTTGACGCATCGTCGGCTATGCACAATTCCCAGTTGAAATAAACTTGGGTTTTTATGCTTTCGATGGCTTCTCTCAGCATGTCGATAGGCGGATTGTAAACAGGCATGATGATCGACAGCAGCGGCTTGGTTTTCCAAGCTCCCATTTCCTCATACATGCAAAGGCGATCAATATCGTCAATGGTGTCAAACTCTTCGACCCATTGCGTGTACGTATTGACATGCTCTGGCACGTGTTCAGAGTGAATGAGCTCTGTCTCTTCTGGCTCCACGGTATGCGGAAGCGAGCCATGTGCAGGAAATGGCGCAGCTGCCTGCTCTCCGCCGCGCGCGCGTCGAATGGCAGCAACTATTTTTCTAAGCGGAGATGTTATCTTCCAGCTGGTCGAGCCTTGTAGCTCCATAATGGTCAGGTTCAAATTATGGATATGCGTATCTCGCTCGATCAAAGCCGCCGTGAACACTGCTTCCTTTCTTGCCAGTTTTTGCTGCTCTAAAACCAGCTCTCGCTGCAGCTTCTCTATGGCAGCAGAAGATTGCTTTTTCTGAAGCGAGTTCTCGTGGCGGAGACGCTTAAGCATGACTCGATGACCTCGTAATTTCTTTAAATTCTTCCGAATACACCACGTTGCTCTTACGGCAAGACGGTCACTCGCACTCCTTTCGACACTCCGTATATTACACGACTTGTCTGTGACGGTTTAGCTTCTGGCATCACTTCAACACTATGTCAACTATTCACAGGCGTCCTCATCAAGCCGGCACATGCTGACTTCGAAGACATGAGCCCTGAGGATTCGTAGGCATCTACCTCGTATTGCAGGCAGATTCGCCATCGCCAGCCCAAAATGACGCCCAATATCAAGCATAACCATGACAGGATACGTTTATGCAGGTGCAAAAAAAAGAAATTTGGGCGGCCGTCCGACGGAGTCATCTGCCTCACCACACAGAGCCCCGACATGCCATCCATCTAGATTTCAGCTCCTCCCATCTTGGACGGCGTGGGAGCTGGCGACTCCACTGCCCTTTAGGTATCGGACAGGAATTAGCTCCTTTGGCAAAAAAAATGACTTAGCAGTCTGATTTAGACCATGGATTACCCGAGAAGCTACATGTCTTTGGGAGACGCAAAAGTCGAAAACTGGAAAGAACCGAGTTACACGTGGAGCATGTTTATCGTCGATCGCCAGTGCGCAAGTGACAACAACGAAAAATCAGATTCGAGCATAGATATATGAACCCCAGACTGGACGACGATAAACTAGAGGTCAGAAAAAGTCCGCACCGTATACGGCCAAGATAAAAGGCTAATGACAATTGAGCTCATGATCATTGCAATACCTTCAAATTCTTCCCAGACCACGTCCAGAATGAGACTTAAACTTCCTAGCACTACTTACCTTTAGATACGAAATCTGCGAAGAATCAACAACCTTTTAACCCCAACCTGTCGACGGCGGTGATCAACATCCCTCAAAACAGCACGATTCCCATAGCGAGCAAACTGCACCCCACTCCGAATCGTCACGTTAACGTCGTTCCATTCTACAAATCGCCCTGAACGCATTTTTGCGAAAACACATCAGCCTGTCATGACCGATCAGCTGAGATCACTTAGGCAACCGAACTAATCGTGCACGAGCAGCCTGATTGACCAGCGTGGTATTGAGATCTGTCAGGTTTTGAAACAACTTTGCTCCATAAGACGAGATTTACTGTACAACGGTGAAACACCGATCATTTTCAGATCGGCATCTACCAGTAATATTTTGGAACAATAGAGCGCAGCTGTACCGGAGTCTGAAAAATCAAGACGAGAAATACTTCTTTCCAACTTGCCGCTGAAGCAGGCATTATCCACCCCATTGTACCGTGCACATTTCCGTCAGAGACCATGACTTGGTCAGCCAATGCGGCCGGATAGCTTGCTCGCCAACCTCTGTGAGCGAGGCGGACGAAGGGTACGTAACACTTTTGGATTTACTACGTTCGCGCATAATTAGGAAGTTTTCTGGCAGCGCCAGCTTTCGCATATTTAGCAGATCGTAGCCATCGTCAGATACCACTATAAAAAAAAACAACGGAGCCACATGAAACAACTCACTTACAGCAAGTCGTTTTTACAGCATGTTCGAGAAGGATTACTTGTCAGGCGTCAAGAAGTTGCTGCCTTTATGGCGATCGCTTTGACTTTCATGATTCTTCATAAAATCATGGGCGTGGCTGCATTCCCTTGGGACGCTGGTTATTATTGGAATTTGAGCAAAGTAGAACATCTGTTCAATTTTCCTCATACCATCCGGGGATACTTCTACCCAGCCTTGCTCGCACCAGCCAGATACCTCTCTGACACGTTTACGGTACTTGGATACAGTCCATTTAGAATTACCTCGTCTTTGGTATACGCCTATTTCTTTGCCATTCTTCTTCCAGGGTTTTATCTGAGGGTATTTGGTGGGCAGGTTTCGTTCCTGCGTCGAATGATCATCCCAATGCTCGTAGCAATTTTATTTCCTGGCGTAATCGCCTATCCCTTGAGCGATCTACCAGCATTGGCAATGATGGTCGGCTCATCGTTCTGCATGCTTTCTTCCGCTGCTACAACCTCTCGCTTGAAACGTTTCACATTATTAGTACTGTCAGGTTTCCTTGCATATGGGGCCTACAACACGCGTACCATTTATCTGTTCCCTGCTGCCCTATTGGCACTAGGCGCAGTATTCATTATTTATGACAAGCACTCAGTACCTACTAAGATCTCTGTACTCTTGATTTTTTTATCAGGCGCGTTGATCGCAGCCATACCACAGACGGCCATCAACTTAAAACACCACGAAATCCTAACCCCATTCGTTATAACTTCGCCCGCCGCATTAGTGAAAACCTCACCAACACAATCATTGTTCGTTAGCCAATTACTTTGGGGCATTACGCTGCAGCGTTACGAAACCTCGGTGGATACAGCATCGCCTGGCCCAGCCGTCTTTTATATGGACAGCGCTGGTGAGCGCTTCTTTGCCGACAAGAACATCGGTAGTGAACCGTTTGAACTGAGCACCTATTTCAAGCTACTTCTGCAAAACCCGCTGGACTTTTTAGGGATTTATGGTAGACACATCATCAATGGTCTCGATTTGCGCGACGGCGAAGTGTATACGATAGGGCAGTCAAGAGACAGGAACACCCTTGCCCTCTTCAACTTCCTCATTATATTTTCTGGCCTGCTAATCATCAGCATATCTATCGCGGCGCAACGTGCAACGACTGGCGAAAGGGTGAAAACTGTCTTTTGGGCGTTGACGTGTTTATTGCCGACAATTGCCATAATTCCATCGGCAGTGGAGACACGATTCTTCCTCGCACTGCACCTTGCCTTCTATTGTGCAATTGCGTTTACCAGCGACCTTGGCTCAGTAAAGAATTTGCTGCGCCAGCATGGGGTCTTAATCGGTGCCGCACTGGGAGTATCAGCAATTCTGTTTTTCTCTGTCACCACTACAACAATGACAGATCCGAAATATGTTTACTCCGATCTCTATAGAGGCAACTGGTAAAAAGAAACTGGACCAATATCCGGGCCAACGTGTCTGATGCAAGACACATTGGCCCATGTGCAAATAGTTCGAAATGATACATGGGGAGGAAACCTGTGTCAGCGGTGATGCTGGCTACACCCGCGTTGACAAGCGTGCGGAGCATCATGATGATCTAGTCGATCGCTGCACGGCATGGCGAGAAAAGTCTGATTATCTGATATGGCGGGCGCCTTTTGAAGTCCAGGCCGAGAGGGCATCAAAAATTGATGCATACTTCAGACCTTCTAAAGGAGCCCAATACAATCGAATGAATTATCTCGCTTAATCACATGCGACTCCACGCACCGTAAACTTTCTATTGAAGGTGCTTTGACGAATACCTTCCGTTTGATCATTATCAAGCGTCTTGCGTAAACAACGCAAAATTGATCGCCTGCTACACTCGCCCCACACATATTGCCAATATCAGACTTAGATTGCCCTGCACCGTCTGCCGGTAGATCCCGGCCTTTCGCAGAGTCAAGACGCGCTTTAAAAAAACTTCTCTTCGACCGGTGTCGAAATACGCCAGTACGCTCCTGCTTTCTTCAGTAAGCGCAGACTCCATCCCCTTCAGAATGGCCACGTTCGCATCGTTCCACTCTATAAATCGCCCCGAGAGCATTTTACGAAACCGTACCAGCCTTTCTCGAGTACTCGCATTGGCCCCGATCAAGTTTCCTCGGTGCTGGCGATAGTAGAGGCAGGGGTCGGCATCATAGAAAACCTGACCACCGCACCCCGTAACAAGAAGATAGGTCAGCCAGTCATGGGCGATCAGTGGGGCGTGTTCAGGCAATTTGACCAAAAGATCTCGCGCCGCCTGGTTGATCAGCATGGTATTGGCACCTGCCAGGCTCTGAACCAGGGCGTTTTTAAAAGACGGCTCTTTTTTGAACAGCGGAGAAACCCCGATTACCTTCAAGTCCGCATCGACCAGCCTGGTTCTGGAGCAGTAAAGCGCCGGTTTATCGGGCTTCAATAGCTCAAGGCGCCCCACGCTTCTCTCCAGCTTGTCGCTGAACCAGACGTCATCCTGATCACTGAACGCAAAATAGTCGGCGTCTATTTCAGGGCGTCGAACCAGCGAGACAAAGTTCTCCGCAAAGCCCTTGCAGGGGCCGCTGAAAATGACTAGTCGCTCCGCACCCCAGCGAACCTGGTATTCGGACAAAATGCGAAGAGTGTCATCGGTCGATGCATCATCGGAAACATAAAGAACCCAGTTGCGAAAGGTCTGAGCAAAAAACGATTCGAGCTGCTCACGAAGGTACACAGCCCCGTTATACGTGCACATCAAAATGGCGACGCGTGGGCGGCCGGACGCGTCGGATAAACCTCGACGCCGTAGCGGGCTGGCACCGTCTGCCCTGTGTTTTTCGGTGAGCTGCGTTCTCAAGAAACCTTTCGCCTGCAAAAACCGCGCATTTTACGCCTTGTGTCGACTCCCGTCAGTTATCAAATGATTGAATGTATATCCGTTGATCCAACTTTTACACGTCCTCCCACAAAAACGGACAGTCCGGCGGGTTTCACCACGCAGGTTCTTCGGTCTGATGCGGCAAACTGCCCAGTTATCCCAAGCGAAACCGCGCCGTATTGTCATTCAGCGCCCGACTGCCCTGACTCAAGGTATCCGCCGCCTGATTGACCGCACGGGCACCTTCCAGCAAACGCCCTGCGGCCTGATCGACCTGCTGGATGTTGCTGCTCACTTCATCAGCGGTCGTCGCCTGTTCTTCCACGGCGGTCGATATCTGCGCCAGCGTATCGGTCACACCCTGCACTGCTATGGCGATTTCGCCCAGGCGGACGCCCAGACCGGTCACCGACTGCGCATCGTTGACGGCTTGTCCACAGGCCGCCTCCATCAGGTTGACTGCCTGCGTCACGGTGGAGCGCAAGCTGTCGACCGTGCCGGCGATCTGGGCGGTCGAGGCCTGGGTGCGCTGGGACAGGCTGCGCACTTCATCGGCAACCACGGCGAACCCGCGGCCTTGCTCACCGGCGCGTGCCGCCTCGATGGCTGCGTTGAGGGCCAGCAGGTTGGTCTGTTCGGCGATACCGCGAATGGCATCCACCACCGATTGAATCTGCTGGCCCTGCTCGCTGACCCGGCCCAGCGCGGCGGCAGTTTCGGTCAGCCGCTGATTGAGTTGCTGAATGCTGTCAGTGGTGCGCTGGCTGTCCTGGCTGCTTTGCTGAGCAATCTGACGCGTCTGCCTGGCGCTCTCCGATGCCTGCTCACAGCTTCTGGCCACGCCCTGGGAAGTGGCAGCCAGTTCGGTGGCTGCTGCAGCGATCTGACTGATCTGCTGTTGCTGGTCCTCGACTTCGGTGAGCGTCCCGCTGGACTGAGCACTGAGCGTCAGCACGGCGTCGCCGACGCGAACCGTTTCCTGATTGACGCCCAGCAGGCTGGTGCGCAATTGCACCACCGCGACGTTCAGCGCGCGGCTGATGGCAGCCAGCTCGTCACGGCCCTGCACAGCCACTTCCACACACAGATTGCCGTCACGCAGGGATTCAGCCAGCGTGGTGATGCCTCTGGCGCTGTTGCGAATCGAGGATTGCAGACAGGCGAACAGATAGATCGCCATGATCACCAGAACACAGAAGACCAACGCCATCGGGATGAACTCCGTGTTGGAGCTCTCATGGTAGTAATCGAGGCGTCCGTTGAGCGCCTCAAGCGACTGCCTGCGCAACTCCGTCGTGCTGCCGGTCAGGGTGTCGATGCTCTTCTCGAACTCTTCCGGCTTGAGCTTGATACTGCCGCCGAAAACACCGTCATCAATCACCTTAACCTGTGCTTCCAGCACTTGCATTACTGCAGCGTACTTGTCGGCCCACGGCTGCAACTGCTCGGGAAGCTTGGACAGCAGCAGGCCGGCAGCCTTTTGCATCTGGTCCTTGGAGTCATCGATGCGACCACGCAGGTCGCGCATTTGCAGACGGCTCTGCAAGCTGAACTGACCCGATGCCACCGACGTCTGCCCCACACTCGACAGACGACCGATACGCTCGATCAGGTCCGGCACTTGCTGGGTGGAGAGCTGCATGAGCATGTAGGTTTCAAGCCAGGGATCGAGAATCAAACCGCTGTCCATCGCGATCTGCTCGCGCAGTGCCTGAACCAGGTTAAGCACCGTAGTGAATCGGTCGTAGCCATCAGGCCACCAGCCCACCGTGCGCAATGATGCCGTGTCCAGACCGGTGACGGCGGCTTGAAGCGCCTTGAAACGGTTCATGGTATCGGCAGGTGCTTTTTCTTCGACCAGTACCGCCTGAACGCCCTCAAGCGCCTTGGCAATGCGAGGGATGCCTGCATCGACGCTGGCCATGGCAGCCTTTGCAGCCGGAGTCGGCTCGCGCAGGATGTCGGCGGCTTTCCAGCGTGCGGCATGATCGCGCTGGGCGGACAACTCGATGTTCAGATCGTCGAGCGCCAGCAACTGACGCACGCCGGATTGCTCCCCGGAAATGACATCGAGCTTGTTGCTGTACTCCTTGGTGATGACCCATGCGCTGCCCGCCAGCGGCAACATGAACAGCAGGAACAAGACCTGAAACTTGCGAGCAAAACCAAAATGTCCCATCAGGCGCATGCCTGGTGACAAAAGACTGTTCATGTCCTGCGACTCCCGGTGAACACCTGCCAGATCTGCAAAAACAGAGGCGATGCCTTTTGTTGGAAAAACACTAACAGCAAAATGCCATGTTCTTGTTTCAATGGCGATACGCGTCGCCTCAGATTGGTACGCAAAGTGTCGCCATTCATTGTTTTTGGCGTCAAAAAGCTTCTCAAACGAGCTATCAGGCACATCCAAGCAAGAACCGGACCGCTCGGCAGACGAAAAGAGTGCTTTACGACAGCCATTTATTCATCCCGCAAAAAGGTCGAAAAAAGTAGACTGGAGAACGACAATCGACCACCACGCAGCAGTGCTCTCGCCATCAAGGAGGTCTTCATGACCACCCCACCCGCCTCGCCACGTATCGTCGCGCAACCGTCCAGGCCGCAATTGAGCGCCGGTCAGAAGAAATTCAACACGCTGATGGAAAAGCTCGAAACCAGGCGCAAGCTTTTGCAGCAGTGGCTCTCGATTTCAGCCACCTGCGAAAAGCTGTGGATCGAAGAACTGGTTCCGATGCTCAGTGAGCAGGCCGCGAACGAGATGAACAAGCTGCGCTTGCTTGACGTAGCTTTCGATCAGTTCCGCCTGGCCAAAAAAGACAGGCACACGCTGCTCGAGATTATCTGCGTCCTGACCACATCGCTCATTGGCGGCGAACACGATGAAGAACTGAAGCAGCTCTACCTCAAATACACCGGTAACGACTACGACGAGGAGGAGCGCCTGCAAAGACAGCGGTTCAAATCATCGCTGGAAGAAGATCTGGGCGTGGAACTGGACGACGATGTCGACCTGGACTCTCTCGAAGACGTGACCCGGCATGTTGAAGAGAAGCTGAGAGAACAGGCCGAGCAGGCGCAAGGCGCACAGAAGCCGAAAAAGCCGACGGCCAGCGAACTGCGTCGTGAGCAGGAAGAGGCTGAAGGCAGCCAGTCACTGCGCGAAATTTACCGCAAGCTGGCCAGCGCGCTGCACCCGGACCGTGAACAGGATGCCGATGAGCGCGAGCGGAAAACGGCGCTCATGCAACGGGTCAACGAGGCCTATGAAAATGACAACCTGCTGGCGCTGCTACAGATGCAAATGGAGATTGAGCAAATCGATCAGAGCCACATCGACAGCATCTCCGACAAGCGCCTCAAGCATTTCAACCGGATCCTGAGCGAACAGCTCAGAGAGCTGGAAGACGAGATCCACGATCGCAAGATGCTGATCCGGGAACAATTCCTGATGGACCCGTACGAGGACCTCAAACCCAAGACTGCCAACACAAAATGTGCCAGGCAGGTCAAAGCCATACGGGAGCATCTCGACGAGGAACAGGACGAACTGCAGTTACTGACCGACCCGAAAAGCCTTAAAGCCTGGCTCAGGGATCAACGGGGGATGGCCGAGATGCTGGAGAGAGTAGAAGAATTCGATGACCTGGAAATGCTGGAGACCCTGTTGCGCTGAAAGCCCGAAAAACCTGACTCCAACCCGGGCTTCGACCTAACCGGTTGATCGCACGCAATTATTTTTCACAACAACGCTTGACACATATGCGTTCTCCGAGAATAATGCGCGCCACTTGGCTACATAGCTCAGTTGGTTAGAGCATAGCATTCATAATGCTGGGGTCCGGGGTTCAAGTCCCTGTGTAGCCACCAAGTACCGATTCACAGTTTTCTTCTGATAACTGTGAATCAACAAGAAGCCCGCCTCGTGCGGGTTTTCTTGTTTCTGGCCTTCCCGTTTTGTCATCACTCTTATGCCTCCCTGCGCATGCTTCAATCATGCCTCCTGGATGATCCGCGCAAATTCAGGACGTCGTCGGAAGACGGGTTTCCCTGGCGAGGGTCAACCAGGCCTCGGCCGCAGGTGACAAGTGCGCGTTCTTGCGCCATGCCAACACCATATGCCAATCCGTATCCGGCTCGTTCAGCGCAACCAATCGAATCCCGTCGTGATAGTGCTTCTGCGCCAGCATTCTCGGCAAGAATGCGACACCCAACCCTGCCGAGACCAGATCTACAATAAAGTCGACCTGACCACTGCGTGCAGTCACTTTGGGCGTAACGCCCTTGCGGTCGCATGCCAGTTTAATCATGGTGTTCAGTGCAAACCCCGCCTCGAAGAGGATAAACGGCGTTTCGGCCAGGTCTTCAATGACGACTCGTTTGCGCTTGGCCAATGGATGGTTCGCTGCCATGACCACCACTACGGGCTCGATACGCACATCCTGGTAATCAAACTCTTCACTGAACGAGTTCATCTTCAGCAGTGCTGCCAGCTCTACTTCTCCCGAAGCCAGGCACTCATGCAGTTTGCTCGCGCCGTGTTCGGTGAGCTGAATATCGATATCCGGATAGCGGGCGCGGTATTGAGTGAACATGGCGGCGAAAAGCGCACCACTGCCCACGGGAGGCAGACCGATGCGCAACACGCCGCCCTTCAAACCACGCAGGTCGTTGAGCTCGGTCAGCAGATCGTTGCGCTCGGCCAACAGGGTCAAGGCGCGGCGGTAGACGATTTCGCCGGCGGCGGTCAGTTCGCTGCGGTGGCCAATACGGCTCAACAGCGGCGTGCCCAATTCGTCTTCAAGGGTCTTGACGGCCTTGCTGACGGTGGACTGGGTGAGCGATACCACATCAGCGGCCTGGGAGAAGCTACCCTGACGTACCACTTCGACAAAAGTGCGTAATGTTCGAAGGTTCACAAGTATTCGATTTCCGACTGAATTCAAGTTGTATTAGTTGTTTTGATCATAGTCGGTTTTTCCGTAATCTGAACCTGCCGCTCCCCCCTGGCGGCCTTGGTTCGTAGATTTATTCGCTCAGGAAAACGTCATGATTATTTCTTCGGCATCCGATTACCGTGCAGCGGCCAAACGCAAACTCCCGCGTTTTCTGTTTGATTACATTGACGGCGGTGCGTATGCAGAGCACACGCTGCGTGCCAATGGTTCGGACCTGGCCGATATCAGCCTGCGCCAGCGCGTCCTGAAAAATGTCGATAACGTGAGTCTTGAAACCAGGCTGTTTGGCGAATCCCTGGCCATGCCGATTGTCCTCAGCCCCGTGGGCCTGAGCGGAATGTATGCGCGCCGGGGTGAAGTGCAGGCAGCCAAGGCCGCGGCGAACAAGCGGATTCCATTCTGCCTGTCGACAGTGTCGGTGTGTTCGATTGAAGAGGTAGCGTCGCAGAGCAAGCAGGCGATCTGGTTTCAGCTCTACGTGCTCAAAGACCGTGGCTTTATGAAAAACGCTCTGGAGCGTGCCAAGGCGGCGGGCGTCACGACGCTGGTCTTTACCGTCGACATGCCAACGCCCGGCGCGCGTTATCGCGATGCGCACTCGGGCATGTCCGGGCCTTATGCCGCGCCTCGACGCATTCTGCAAGCCATGACCAAGCCGGACTGGGCGCTGAATGTCGGCCTGCTCGGTCGCCCTCATGATCTGGGCAATATCTCCAGATACCTGGGCAAGGCCACCACGCTGGAAGATTATGTGGGCTGGCTGGCGAATAACTTCGACCCGTCCATAAGCTGGAAGGATCTGGAGTGGATTCGTGAGTTCTGGCAAGGCCCGATGATCATCAAGGGCATTCTCGATCCGCAGGATGCCAGGGATGCGCTGAGTTTTGGCGCGGACGGCATTGTGGTATCCAACCACGGCGGACGCCAGCTGGATGGCGCGCTGTCCACCGCCAAGGCCTTGCCGCCTATTGTTCAGGCGGTCGGCAGTGACCTGACGGTGCTGGCCGACTCCGGCATTCGCTCGGGTCTTGATGTGGTGCGCATGCTCGCCCTCGGAGCCAAGGGCGTATTGCTCGGACGTTCGATGGCCTATGCGCTGGGCGCCGATGGGCAGCGTGGCGTCGAGAATATGCTGGATATTTTCGCCAGGGAAATGCATGTGGCGATGACGTTGACCGGGGTGACTTCGATTGAACAGATCGACGAAAGCATTCTGGTTAAATCAGCTGTTTGACAGCCGCGGCTGGACTTGATCGTGACTCGAGTCGGCCTTTCGACGAACTGCATTTTTCACTTTGAATGTCTGGTCTATGCTCGAAAATGATGGTTCAAGACGAGCCAGCATTTCTCATGACGGAGCAAAGCATGCGTAAACTTGTACTCTCAATGACTGCCGCCCTCTTCCTGACAGGTGCTGTAGCGCCAGTCGCCTTTGCAGAGAGTGAACTGGAAAAGGGTGTCCGGCACGATAACCGTGAGCTGGATAAAGGTGTCGATCATGACGCCAAGGAAGTGGACAAGGGCGTGAAGCACGACGCCGACGAAGTCGACAAAGGTGCGAAGCATGACGACAAAGAGCGTCACAAGGCCGACAAGCACATCGATAAAGAGGTTAAAAAGGATCTCTGACCAAAAAGCCTGCCACCGAGCAGGCTTTTTTCATGGGCGGATTGCGCTGGACGGTCCAGCAGGGCCGCTGAAACATCCACGCACTGGTGCTTTTACTCTTTCGCTTTTGAAGACCGGGCCAACTACCAAGTGTCAGTGGCCCGACCTCTGTTACTGGATATACGGTCAGATCTTGAAACTGTCGACCAGTTGTTTCAAACGCCCGGCTTGTTGCGAAAGCGCAGCACAATCCTTGAGCGTTTCATTAAGGTTGGCCACGCCTTGTTGATTAAGCGTGTTGATCTGATTGATATCGATATTGAGTGTTTCCACAACAGCAGTCTGCTCTTCTGTCGCAGCGGCGACCGATTGATTCATGCCATCAATATCGCCGATGCGCCGTGTTACCTCGCGCAGCCGACTGCCCGCCTGATTGGCAACTTCGACACTTTCCTGACTCGACGTCTGGCTTTCATTCATGTTGAGCACTGCATGCTGAGAACCGGTCTGCAGACCGCCAATCATCTTGTGAATCTCGTCGGCAGAGGTCTGGGTACGATGCGCGAGGTTGCGTACCTCGTCGGCAACTACCGCAAAACCGCGTCCGGCCTCACCCGCGCGGGCGGCTTCGATGGCGGCGTTAAGGGCCAGCAGGTTGGTCTGTTGCGAGATGCCTTTGATGACATCCAGAATATGGCCGATGTTTTCGGTGCTGGCGTTGAGTTGCTCGATCTGCGTGCAGGAATCACTGATCTTGGCCGACAGCGCGCTCATGGCGTGGATCGTTTTCTCGACCACTACCTGACCGTCTTCTGCCTGGTTGCGGGCCTCACTGGCCTGGATCGAGGCGTCAGATGCGTTGCGGGCAATCTCCTGGGTTGCAGCACCCAGCTCGTTGATCGCTGCAGCGACGTTGTTGGTTCGGGCACTCTGCTCATCGAAACCGACGATGGACGAGTTGGAGGAGTTGACCACCCGTTGCGACAGGTCATGCACCTGAAGCGTCGCGGAGGACACTTCTACGATGGACGCGTGCACGCGCTCCACGAACTGATTGAACGAACCGCCCAGTGCGGCGAACTCGTCCTTGCCCTGAATACTCAGGCGCCGAGTCAAATCACCCTCGCCCTGGGCGATGTCCTGCATCGCACGGCCCATGTCGGTCAGCGGGCGCATCAGCGCACGAATGAGCAGGCTCAACAGCAACGCAATCACGGCGACTGCAATCAGCACGGCAACCATCGCCGAGCTGCGAAACTGGCTTAACGGCGCATAGGCCTTTTCCTTGTCGATCGACAGACCAATGTACCAGTCAGCCGAGGGCAGCCCGGTGATGGGGGTGAATGACAGCAGCCTTTGCTGACCATTAAGGGTCACCTCACGCAGGCGCGCGTCCAGGCTAATGGTCTGGCCAGGGTAGACGTCCTTGAGGTTTTTCATTACCTGTTCCTTGTCCGGACTGACGATGATCTGTCCGTCGCCACTGACCAGAAAGGCATAACCCAGGCCGCCGAACTCGACCGAGTTGATGATCTTGACCAGCGTGTCGAGGCTCAGGTCGCCGCCGACGATACCCGTGACTTGACCTTCCGCCTTGACCGGGCTGGCGATCGTTACCACCAGGCCACCCACGGAAGCCAGATACGGCGCGCTGAGAATGGTCTTGCCTGCGTCGACGGTGGACTTGTACCACGGCCGCTGGCGAGGGTCGTAACCCGCAGGCATCTCCACATTGGGCCGTTGGGTGAACGCGCCTTTGCTGTCACCGACATAGGTGAACTGAAAGGTCGATACCAGCGCAGACTGCGATACCAGCCCGCTGAGGTCGGAATTGACGCCCTGAAAAGCTACGTTCTGGGTGAGATTTTCCAGCACCAGAATGCGCCCGCTGAGCCAGTTCTGGACGCTGCTGGCAGTCAGTTGACCCGCTTGGCCCACGGAAGACTCGAGGTTCTGGTTGATGGTCTTGCGTTGCAGGTAATCGTTGTAAAAGGTGAACAAGGCGAACGCCAGCACCACTACACCGGCCGCGGCCAGCAGAATCTTATGACGAAACTTCAAATTCATGACAAGGCATCTCAACAGGACTGCTGGAAGCAGGCTCGAATGTCAAAGCAAGTTACGACACAAAAAATGTCATGCCCTGCACCCACAATGAGCCTGCAACGGATAGGGTTTTAATCTCGCAAACACAGCCGACAGTGTGCCGCTCCTCCTGGAATGCGGCGTTTCTAATTCAATGACTTACGCGTTGCTTTATAACGCTGTGCCGGCGCAAATGATATGCCCGGGGAAAAATATTCGGAGCGTGTAGGAACTTTCTTTATTTTTTATTTCAGCTTGGCCATTCCCTGCCGATAGTGTCTGTGTACCTCACCTCACCCTGACCTGTATGCCGTGCCTTTCAGGGATAAAACCGTTTTAATGGCAGTTGTTGGAGAATTTAATGAGTAGCTGGTTTGCAAACATCAGCGTGAATATGAAACTGGCTCTTGGCTTCGGTCTGGTACTTGTTTTCACAGCCATTCTTGCACTGACTGGCTGGACCAGCATGGGCGGGCTGATCAATCGCAGCAACTGGATGAGTGACATTACTTCACTCAATGCACAGTTGACCAAACTGCGCGTAACGCGCCTGCAGTACATGGTGGCCGACGGCGACGAGAAGGTTGCAGAAACCGTGCAGACCTCGCTGGACAGCTTCAAGGCGTATCAGGAAAAACTGCGGGCCTCGTTCAAAAGTCCCGAAAACCTGAAAATGCTCGATCAGTTGGGCATCGTGATCGCTGACTACCAGAAGTCCCTCAACAACATGCGCAGTGGCTATAAGGCCAGCACCGCTGCACGCGATGAACTGACCACCCACGCGAGCAAAAGCCTCGCGGTGTTCGAGCAGCTCGTGACTGAAGTCAGAAACATGGACCCGGCTGACGCCAACCGATTCGAGCAGTACCGCCTCGTCACCGATGCCAAAGATGACTTGAGAGTCGCGCGCTATGAAGTGCGCGGCTACACCACCAATGCCACGCCCGAGACCGAGCAGGCAGCTGTTTCGAAACTGGATTCGGCCATCAAGGATCTGGACGCGCTCAAGACGACCTTCAGTGGCACTCAGGCCGATCAGCTCAGGCAGCTGGAAACCTCGTTGATGGCCTATCGGACGACCTTGCAAAGCTTCAAGGCGGCCACGGGCACGATTGTCCAGGCGCGCAAGGAAATGACCACGCAAGGGCAGGATATCGTCAAGATCAGCGAGGACATGTACAAGCTGCAACTGGATCGCCGCGATCAGGAAAGCGCACAGGCGCGTACCACGCAGATCGTCTGCACATTGCTGGCTATGATTCTGGGCATCATTGCCGCAGTGATCATCACCCGGCAGATTACCCGTCCCCTGCAGGAAACCCTGGCGGTGGTCGACCGTATTGCCTCCGGTGACCTGACCCAGACCCTGGCCGTGACGCGCCGTGATGAGCTCGGCGTTCTGCAGCAAGGCATCCAGCGCATGGGCAGCACCCTGCGCGAGCTGATTGGCGGTATTCGCGACAGCGTCGTACAGATCGCCAGTGCCGCCGAAGAACTGTCGGCGGTTACCGAACAGACCAGCGCTGGCGTCAACAGCCAGAAAGTCGAAACCGATCAGGTCGCCACCGCCATGCACGAGATGTCGGCGACGGTTGCAGAAGTGGCGCGCAACGCCGAACAGGCCTCGCAGGCCGCCTCCAACGCTGACCGCGAAGCGCGTGACGGTGACAAGGTGGTAGGTGAAGCGATCGCCCAGATCGAGCGTCTGGCCAACGAAGTGGGTCGCTCCGCCGATGCCATGACTCAGCTGGAGCAGGAAAGCGACAAGATCGGCAAGGTCATGGACGTCATCAAGGCGGTGGCCGAACAGACCAACCTGCTGGCGCTCAACGCCGCCATCGAAGCGGCCCGTGCGGGTGAAGCCGGACGTGGTTTTGCGGTGGTTGCCGACGAAGTCCGCGGCCTGGCACAACGTACGCAGCAATCCACCGTGGAGATCGAAACACTGGTCGCTGCGTTGCAGAGCGGTACGCGCCAGGTGTCCAGCATCATGCTTAACAGCCGCGAACTGACCGTCAGCAGCGTGACCCTTAGCCGTAAGGCTGGCACGTCGCTGGGCAGCATCACGCAAACGGTGTCGAGCATTCAGGCGATGAACCAGCAGATTGCCGCCGCCGCTGAAGAGCAAAGCGCGGTCGCTGAAGAAATCAGCCGCAGCATCGTCAACGTGCGCGATGTGTCCGAGCAGACCGCTTCGGCCAGCGAAGAAACCGCCGCGTCCAGCGTCGAGCTGGCGCGCCTGGGCGGGCAGTTGCAGACGATGGTCAGCCACTTCCGGATCTGATCACCCTGTGTTGACATCAAGCCCGGTCTTTACCGGGCTTGATTGTTTCTGCCCCCCCTGACAGTCACGCCTGTGGCGGCTGCCCGTTGGACGCCGACAGGCCACCGTCTACCGGCAGGTTGACGCCGGTCACGAAGCGCGCGTCATCGCTGGCCAGGAAGGCGATCACGTCGCCGACGTCTTCGGCTTCGCCCGGGCGACCCAATGGGATGCGCTCCATGAATTTGGCCATCAATGCTTTGTCACCCAGCATATCTTCAGTCAGCTCGCTGCGGGTCAGTGAGGGGCAGACGGCATTCACGCGCACGCCGTCAGCACCATGGTCCATGGCCAGCGAACGGGTGAAGTTGGTGATGGCGCCCTTGGCCGCGTTATAGAAGCTCATGCCCCAGTCGCCGCCCAGACCGGACACCGACGAGACATTGATGATGTTGCCTTGGCTGGCGATCAGTGCCGGCATGGCGGTGCGGGTGCAATAGAACACGCCGTCCAGGTCCACCGACATCAGCTCTTTCCAGTCCTCTATGCCCAGCTCGGTCACTTTGCCGGACTTGACGATGCCGGCATTGTTGACCAGCACATCCAGGCGCCCAAAGCGGGTCGCCACTTCCTTGAACAGCGCTTCCACGTCGCTCGGGTCGGCCACATCCGTAGCTCTGACCAAGTGCCCTTCGCCTTTCAGTTGTGCCGCCACCTTGGCCAGCTTGTCGTGATTGCGGCCGACCAGCACGACGCTTGCGCCTTCCTCGGCAAAACGTTTGGCGGTCGCTTCGCCGATTCCGGAACCGGCACCTGTGACGACGATGACTTTCTGGGTGAAACGATTCATTCGGCAGTCTCCAAAAAATGAACGGGATTACCGGGTGGACTGCACACCCGCCCGCAGCGTTCACTTGCATTTAATTTTGCTTTCAGGAGCGCGGTAAATGACCGGTGAATCGTTAAACCTCGACCATGGGTGCGTTGACAACGCGGCGATGGTCTGCAAATAATCCTCGAAGTTGTACGACAACCTATAACGCCAAAAATAAAAACAACACCGAGGCCAGTCCATCATGAACACTCACGCCGCGCCTGCCCGCTCGATCAGCAAGGGCTCAATCATCGAAGCCTTGATCAGTGACGCCTCGTTTACTGAACACTCTCACGACCAGACACCCTTCTCGATTCACAACATTCGCTGAAACACAGCGAACGGTACTCGGCCGCCTGCAGGTCGAGGCCATGCCTGGCGACAGGCATCACGTAATCCTCGAAGGTGTCGGCCGCCGCTCGCGCGCGGCCAGGAAAGGGGACGGTTTCACTAAACAAGGGAGCACAACAATAATGACATCTCACACTACCCGCTCACGCATCCTGCTGGGCGTCGGCGGCATGACGCTGATTTTCCCGATGCTCGGCATGGCCGAGGGTTTCGTCGACGACACCAAGGCCACGCTCAACCTGCGTAATGCCTACTTCAACCGCAACTTCACCAACCCGGCTTTCCCGAACAGTGCGGCCCCACAGAACAAGGCCGAGGAATGGACGCAAAGCTTCATTCTCGACGCCAAGTCGGGCTTCACCCAGGGTGTGGTGGGTTTCGGGGTTGACGTGCTGGGCCTGTATTCGCTCAAGCTCGATGGCGGCAAGGGTACGGGTGGCACTCAGTTGCTGCCGATCCACAGCGACGGTCGTCCGGCCGATGATTTCGGGCGTCTGGGCGTGGCGGGCAAGGCGCGGATTTCCAAGACCGAACTGAAGGTCGGCGAGTGGATGCCGGTGCTGCCGATCCTGCGCTCCGATGACGGTCGTTCGTTGCCGCAGACGTTTCGCGGCGGCCAGGTCACCTCCAAGGAAATCGACGGCCTGACGCTGTACGGCGGGCAATTCCGCGGCAACAGCCCACGCAACGATGCGAGCATGGAAGACATGTCGCTGAACGGGCGAGGCGCATTCACCTCGGATCGCTTCAACTTCGGCGGCGGCGAGTACGTCTTCAACGACAAGCGCACTCAGGTAGGCGTCTGGTACTCGGAACTGCAGGACATCTACCAACAGCAATTCTTCAACCTGCTGCACAGCCAGCCGCTCGGCGACTGGACCCTGGGCGCGAACCTGGGTTACTTCATCGGCAAGGAAGACGGCAACAAACTGGCCGGCGATCTGGATAACAAGACGGCCTACGCGCTGCTCTCTGCCCGCTACGGCGGCAGCACCTTCTATGTCGGTCTGCAGAAGCTGACGGGCGACACGGCGTGGATGCGCGTCAACGGCACCAGTGGCGGTACGCTGGCCAACGACAGTTACAACTCCAGCTACGACAACGCCAAAGAGAAATCCTGGCAGCTGCGTCATGACTACAACTTCGCGACGCTGGGCTTACCCGGTCTGACCCTGATGAACCGCTACATCAGCGGCGACAATGTACACACCGGCAACATCACTGACGGCAAGGAGTGGGGTCGGGAGTCTGAACTGGCCTATACCGTACAAAGCGGTGCGCTGAAGAATCTGAACGTCAAATGGCGCAACTCCAGCCTGCGTCGTGATTTCAGCACCAACGAATTCGACGAGAACCGCGTGTTCGCCAGCTACCCTATTTCGTTGCTCTGAAACCGGTGGTAGAGCCTGTCGGCAGCGGCAGGTTTTGCCTTGTTACAAATGTATCCGGCCAAGTGCGTGCCCAGCCCGTTTTTAGACCTTGGCCGCGTTGACAATCAGCGTATGCGGTGCCGATAATCCGGCAAGTCATACGACAACAGATGACAAAAATAACAATCGGGACTTCTCTCATGGCATCGGCTCATACCACTCAAACTCCCTTCAATCGCCTCCTGCTGACCGGCGCGGCAGGTGGCCTGGGCAAGGTATTGCGCGAAACACTGCGCCCTTACACCAACGTGCTGCGGCTTTCCGACATTGCCGAAATGGCGCCCGCTGTCGACGACCGTGAAGAAGTTCAGGTCTGCGACCTGGCCGACAAGGATGCCGTACACCAGTTGGTAGAAGGCGTCGACGCGATCGTGCATTTCGGCGGTGTATCGGTCGAGCGACCGTTCGAGGAGATCCTCGGCGCCAATATCTGCGGCGTGTTCCACATCTACGAAGCCGCCCGCCGGCACGGCGTGAAACGCGTGATCTTCGCCAGCTCCAACCACGTGATCGGTTTCTATAAGCAGACCGAGACCATCGACGCGCACTCCCCTCGCCGCCCGGACAGCTACTACGGTCTGTCCAAGTCCTACGGCGAAGACATGGCCAGCTTCTACTTCGATCGCTACGGCATCGAAACCGTGAGCATCCGCATTGGCTCGTCGTTTGCCGAACCGCAAAACCGCCGAATGATGAGCACCTGGCTGAGCTTTGCTGACCTGACCCAGTTGATCGAGCGCTCGCTGTACACGCCAGACGTGGGCCATACCGTGGTCTACGGCGTCTCGGACAACAAGACCGTCTGGTGGGACAACCGCCTGGCCAGCAAACTGGACTACACCCCGAAAGACAGCTCGGAAGTTTTTCGCGAGAAGGTCGAAGCACAGCCTCTGCCGGCAGCCGATGACCCGGCAATGCTGTACCAGGGCGGAGCCTTTGTGGCGTCAGGACCGTTCGGCGACCAATAAGCAGCGCTTTCCTCTCGCAGCACTCTGGAGACACGAACCGTCATGGATGCCGAACTGATTGTCGATGCACAGAACGCCACCGGCGAAAGCCCGGTCTGGAGCGTGCGTGATCAAGCGTTGTACTGGGTGGATATTCCCAAGGGCGAGTTGCATCGCTGGGATTTCAAGCAGAACAGCACACGCAGTTGGAAAGCGCCGCAAATGCTTGCCTGTATCGCCGCCGATAGCCGGGGCGGCTGGGTGGCGGGGATGGAGAACGGAATCTTTCATTTGCAGCCCTGCGAAGATGGCAGCCTGATCAGCACGCTTCTGGCCAGCGTCGAACACGCGCAGGCTGGCATGCGCTTCAATGACGGCCGCTGCGACCGACAGGGTCGTTTCTGGGCGGGTACCATGTTCATGGACATGGCCGCCGGTGCGAGGGTGGGGGCGTTATATCGCTACAGCGCCAGCCAGACCACGCTGGACGCGCAGCTCAAGGATTTCATCGTCCCCAACGGCCTGGCGTTCAGCCCCGACGGCAAGACCATGTACCTGTCCGACTCGCACCCCAGCGTGCAGCAGATCTGGGCGTTCGATTACGACACTGACAGCGGCACGCCGCGCAATCGCCGCCTGTTCGTCGACATGAACCAATACCTGGGTCGTCCCGACGGCGCGGCGATCGACACCGACGGCTGCTACTGGATCTGTGGCAACGACGAAGGTCTGGTTCATCGCTTCACCCCCGCCGGCAAACTCGACCACTCTCTGGTCGTGCCGGTGAAAAAGCCAGCCATGTGCGCCTTTGGCGGCCCTAACCTGGACACCCTGTTCGTGACGTCCATCCGCCCAGGTGGCGACATCGGCGATCAGCCGCTAGCCGGTGGCGTATTCGCCCTGCGACCTGGCGTCCAGGGCCTGGAGGAACCCACGTTTCAGGGCTGACAGCGCCCTACCGAAAATCCCGTAGCTCGACCAAAAATAACAAAATCGGAGATATCCATGGATTTCAAACGCACGCTTCTCATCGCAGCACTTCCGCTGGCCTTCTGTGTGTCAGGCATGGCCCAGGCAGACGTCAAAATCAAATTCGCCGAGGTTCACCCTGCTGGTTATGCGCCGGTCGTGGCAGAGCAGAACATGGGCAAGAAACTCGAAGAACAGTCCAAGGGCGAGATCAGTTTCAAGATGTACGCAGGCGGTGTGCTCGGCTCCGAGAAGGAGGTCGTCGAGCAGGTTCAGAGCGGCGCCGTGCAGATGACCCGCGTCAGCCTCGGCATCGTCGGCCCGGTAGTGCCGGACGTCAACGTCTTCAACCTGCCGTTCGTGTTCCGTGATCAGGCGCACATGCGCACCATCATCGATGGCGAGATCGGTCAGGAAATCCTCGACAAGATCACCAACTCCGAATTCAACATGGTCGCCCTGGCCTGGATGGATGGCGGCACCCGCAACCTGTACACCAAGAAGCCGGTACGCCAGATTTCCGACCTCAAAGGCATGAAAATCCGCGTTCAGGGCAACCCGGTGTTCATCGAAACCATCAACGACATGGGCGGCAACGGCATCGCCATGGCCACCGGCGAGATCTTCAGCGCCCTGCAGACCGGCGTCATTGACGGTGCGGAAAACAACCCGCCGACGTATTTCCAGCACAACCACTACCAGAACGCCAAGTTCTTCACCATGACCGAACACCTGATTCTGCCCGAGCCCATCGTGATGTCGAAAACCACGTGGCAAAAGCTCAATCCCGAGCAGCAGGCGCTGGTGAAAAAGCTGGCGCGTGAAGCGCAGATGGAAGAACGCGTGCTCTGGGACAAGTCGTCGGCCGAAGCCGAGACCAAGCTCAAGGCTGCTGGCGTGGAGTTCATCACGCTGACGCCTGAGCAGAAGAAAGCCTTCTACGACGCGACCCAGCCGGTACGCGACAAATTCGGCGCGCCTTACAAGGATCTGATCAGCCGCATCGAAGCGGTCCAGACCAATCCTGCACTGGCGGCGAGCACCCCCCAAGCGGCCCAATAAGCCTGTCCCGATCAAGCAGCGGGAACGAGCTGCAGCTCGTTCGCCGCCGCAGTGGTGAGCCTTATGAAAAATACGCTATTGCGCATCAACGACACGCTCTATCGGGTCTGCATCGGCATTGCCGGTCTGTCGGTGTTGATCATGACCCTGATCATCCCCTGGGGCATCTTTGCCCGCTACATACTTGGCAGCGGCTCCAGCTGGCCGGAACCCACCGCCATCCTGCTGATGGTGGTGTTTACCTTCTTCGGCGCAGCGGCCAGTTACCGTGCAGGTGCGCACATGGCCGTGTCGATGGCCGTGGACCGCATGCCGCTGCAGGTGCGCAGAGTCGCCAGTGTGGTGGTGCAGATTCTGATGGCGATCGTCGCCCTGTTCATGATCTTCAAGGGCTTCAAGCTGTGCGCCACCACCTGGAATCAATTCGTCGGCGAACTGCCGTTTCTGCGTGTCGGCATCTCTTATCTGCCGATTCCCCTCGGCGGCCTCGTAACCCTGGTCTTCGTCCTGGAAAGGTTATTGCTGGGTGACCAGAGTCATCGCGCGGTCATGCGTTTCGACGTTATTGAAGAAAGCGAAGGTGCCGCATAAATGGACGCTTTTATACTGTTGGGCAGCTTTATTGCGTTGATCCTGATCGGCATGCCGGTGGCCTACGCGCTGGGCCTTTCAGCCCTGATCGGTGCCTGGTGGATCGACATCCCGGCCGATGCACTGATGATCCAGATTGCGGGTGGCGTGAACAAATTCTCGCTGTTGGCGATTCCGTTCTTCGTGCTGGCCGGTGCGATCATGGCCGAAGGCGGCATGTCGCGACGCCTGGTCGCCTTTGCCGCGGTGCTAGTGGGCTTCGTGCGGGGCGGCCTGTCGCTGGTCAATATCGTGGCTTCGACCTTCTTCGGCGCGATTTCGGGTTCCTCGGTGGCCGACACGGCCTCGGTGGGCTCGGTGCTGATCCCGGAAATGGAACGCAACGGCTACCCGCGGGACTTCTCGACGGCAGTGACCGTCAGCGGCTCGGTGCAGGCGCTGCTGACGCCACCCAGTCACAACTCGGTGCTCTATTCGCTGGCGGCAGGTGGCACGGTGTCGATCGCGTCGCTGTTCATGGCCGGCATCCTCCCGGGCCTGCTGCTCAGCGCAGTGATGATGGGCCTGTGCATGATCTTCGCGCGCAGGCGCAATTATCCCAAGGGTGAAGTTATCCCACTGCGCCAGGCACTGAAAATTGCCGGTGAAGCGCTTTGGGGCATGATGGCCATGGTCATTATTCTCGGCGGCATTCTGTCGGGGATTTTCACGGCCACCGAGTCGGCGGCCATTGCCGTGCTCTGGTCGTTCTTCGTCACCATGTTCATCTACCGCGATTACAAATGGCGCGATCTGCCCAAACTGATGCACCGGGCGGCACGCACCATTTCCATCGTGATGATCCTGATCGGTTTTGCCGCCAGCTTCGGTTACATCCTGACGCTGATGGAAATCCCGATGAAGATCACCACCGCGTTCCTGACCCTGTCGGACAACCGCTACGTGATCCTGATGTGCATCAACGTGATGTTGCTGCTGCTCGGCACGGTCATGGACATGGCGCCGCTGATTCTGATCCTGACCCCGATTCTGTTGCCGGTCATCGTTGGCGTCGGTATCGATCCGGTGCACTTTGGCATGATCATGCTGGTCAATCTGGGGATCGGGCTGATTACCCCGCCAGTGGGCGCGGTGCTGTTTGTCGGTGCCGCGGTGGGTAAAGTCACCATCGAAGCCACGGTAAAAGCACTGGTGCCGTTCTATGTCGCGCTGTTCCTGGTGCTGATGCTGGTGACCTACATTCCTGCCATCTCGTTGTGGCTGCCGAGCGTCGTGCTCTGACGTCTCCCGTTGCAAGGCTGCCGGAGCGCTTGAAAGCGCTCCGGCATGCACCTCTGTTATCCAGCCAAGGAGGCTGGTTTGCGTATGTCCGCCCCTACCCTGTTTCCGCGCCACATCGCCGTGCTGATCCTCGCGCTGCTGGCCTGCTCGTTTGCCGGCAACCACATCGCGGCACGCATTGCCTTCGATCATGACACCGGCCTGCTGCTGGCTATTCTCTGTCGCTCCGGTGGGACCTTGCTGGTGCTGACCAGTCTGGTGCTCTGGCAGCGTGAAAGGCTCAGTCTGCCCGCCAGCACCTGGCGCTGGCAGCTGCTTCTGGGGTTGCTGATCGCCACTCAGAGCTTTTGCATCTACTCGGCGGTGGCGCGTATTCCGGTGGCTCTGGCCTTGCTGGTGGTCAATGTCTCGCCGATCCTGCTGGCGTTGCTGACCTGGGCGCTGGGCGGTGCCCGGCCAACGCGGCGTGCCGCAGGCCTGATGGGCCTGATTCTGTTTGGCCTGACGCTGGCGCTGGACGTGCCACAGCGCCTGTCGAACCCCGGCAGCAGCGAGCCGCAATGGCTGGAAGGTGTCGCCTACGCATCGACTGCTGCGGTGGTGTTCGCCTTTGCGCTGTGGATTACCGATAACAAACTGGCGGGCATGCGCGGCAGCGTGCGCAGCATGCTGACCATGGCCGTGGTGTTCGTCGTCGCGGCCATCGCCGGCAGCAGCGGCGTGCTGCCCGGCGGCGTGGGTCTGCCGACGAGTTCTGTCGGCTGGACCGCACTGGCCAGCCTGGTGGTTTTGTACGGGCTGGGTTTCTCGCTGCTGTTCATCTGCATGGCACGGCTGGACATCGCCCGCCACGCGCCAGTGATGAACATCGAACCGGTAGCGAGCCTGCTGTTTGGCTGGCTGATTCTCGATCAATTGCTCAGCAGCGGTCAGGTGGTCGGCGGGCTGATCGTCGTCAGCGGTATCGTGCTGTTGACCTGGCGTCGCGCCCAGTCGCCTGACTCTCAATCATCCAGAAAGGCTTTGAAGCATGTCCACGAACGTACTGACCCTTGAAGATGGCCTGACCCGTCTGACACTGGCCCCCGGCATCGGCGGCAGTATCGTCAACTGGACCGTCCTGGCCAGCGGGCAACCGCTGCTGCGCCCAAGTGACGAACAGGCTCTGGCGGCCGGGACGCCCCGTCGGCTGGCCTGCTATCCGCTGGCGCCGTGGTCGAACCGGATCGGCAACGGCGGTTTCGAGACACCAGACGGCTGGCTGGCTCTGGAGCCAAACAGCGCCAACGACCCGCTGCCGATCCATGGCAGCGCCTGGCAGCAAACATGGACCGTCATCGAACAGAGCGCAGAGCAGGTCTGCCTGCAACTCGACAGCCAGACGCCCTTCGCCTACCGCGCGCACCTGCGCTACACCCTGCGTGGGGGCACGCTGAGCATCGAACTGACCACCACCCATCAGGGCAGCCGCGCCGTCTGGCACGGGCTGGGCCTGCACCCGTACTTGCCGCGCACCTCCCACACTCGCTTGCAGGCCAAGGCTGCGCAGGTCTGGCTGTGCGACGAAGCCGGTTTGCCCAGCGCCTTGCAGGACCTGCCCGCCGAGTGGGACTTCCGTCACGGCAACGCTTTGCCCGACACACGTCTGGACAACGGTTTCACCGGCTGGGATGGCCAGAGCATCATCAGCCAGCCGGATCTGGGCTACGAATTGCACTGCCAGGCCACCGGCAGCGAATACTTTCTGGTGTTTTGCCCGCCGGGGCTGGATTTCTTTTGCTTCGAGCCGGTGAGCCACCCGGTCAACGCCCATCATTTGCCAGGACGGCCGGGGTTGAAGCTGTTGCGGCAGGGGGAGTCAGTGACGCTGGAGTTCAGTCTTCGTTACAAAGACCTGAAGCGGGGGTCATGAATAAGTGTCCTGGTGCCTCATTTCAAGTTACAGAACGGGCCGGGATATCCCGTTGACATATCCCAAAAAAACATATTCTTATTCATCCGATACATCAGCCAAGGATGAATCACTCATGGAACAATCCACAGTCTTCAAAAGCAATCGAAGCCAGGCTGTCCGACTGCCAAAAGCGGTGGCCTTGCCCGACGACGTGAAACGTGTCGATGTCGTAGCCGTGGGCAGAACCCGCATTATTTCCCCCGCTGGTGAAATGTGGAACAGCTGGTTCGATGGTGAAAGTGTCAGTGATGATTTCATGGCAGAGCGCGGACAACCAGCCGAACAGCAGCGCGAATCGCTCTGATGCTCAAGTACATGCTTGACACCAACATTTGCATTTTCACTATAAAGAACAAGCCAACTTCGGTGCGTGAAGCCTTCAACCTCCATCACGGACAGCTATGTATCAGCGCGATCACGTTGATGGAGCTTGTCTACGGCGCAGAAAAGTCTTTGAGCCCTGAAAGAAACCTTGCCGTTGTAGAGGGTTTCACAGCGCGTCTTGAAGTGCTCCCTTACGACAGCGACGCTGCGGCTCATACCGGCATGATCAGAGCCGAACTGGCTAGATCGGGCACACCGATCGACCCGTACGATCAAATGATTGCAGGGCACGCCCGCTCTCTAGGCCTGGTGGTGATCACTAATAATCAGCGTCAATTCCGACGCGTCGAGGGGCTGAGGGTAGAAGACTGGGTAAGCCAGTAACGCCGTCCATAAACGCAACATCTGCCACATCCTTCGCAACAGCCCCCCTGTGATCCACTCCCCATCCCGCTACGTAACACCTATGCATCGCGAACCAAACCCACACAATGGTGATCAGAAGGTGGATCATGCGCATAACTGCCAGTCTCAGGACCTTCTGTCACTTGTCCCCCTCTCACAGCGAATCGACAATCACCCGACTTTGGATCGATGAAGTCACCGCCGTGGCCCGCCAGAGGGACCGCGACAGCTTCATGCGCATTTACGATCACTTCGCTCCGCGCCTGTTGCGCTACCTCACCGGGCTGAATGTGCCAGAAGGTCAGGCCGAAGAGTTGGTGCAGGAGGTGCTGCTCAAACTGTGGCACAAGGCCGATTCGTTCGACCCGGCCAAGGCCAGCCTGGGGACATGGTTGTTTCGCATCGCACGCAACCTGTACATCGACAGTGTGCGCAAGGACCGTGGCTGGGTGCAGGTGCAGAACTCACTGGAACAACTCGAGCGTCTGGAAGCTCCGGTAGATCGAACACTCGATTACAGCCAGCGCCAGGAGCAACAACTCAACATCGCCATCCAGAACCTGCCCGCCGATCAGGCCCGAGTGTTGCGAATGTCGTATTTCGAAGCGCTCAGTCACCGGGAGATTTCCGAACGCCTGGGTATGCCGCTCGGCACGGTGAAGTCCTGCCTGCGACTGGCGTTTCAAAAATTGCGCTCGCGGATAGAGGAATCATGATGGGTCCACAACATCATCCGGACGACGCCACGCTGGTCAGTTATGCCGCAGGGGCGCTGTCGCAGGTCATCTCGTTAGTCACTGCCGCGCATCTGGAGCGCTGCGCCGAGTGCCGGGCGCGGCTCAGGCAGGCCGAGGCGATTGGCGGTGTGTTGATGCAGCAGCACACCAGCAGTGTGGTGCCGCTCAAGGGTAGATCGGCCATGCTGGCGCGGCTTGACGAGCAGCAAGCGGGGCTCGTGCCTGCCCTGCACTCGATGCCGGCGGCCAATCAGGACCCGGACCTGATGCCGGTCTGCATGCAGGCGCATTTTGGTCGACACCTGAGTACGTTGAAGTGGAAGACCCTGATCCCCGGCGTACAACGAGTACGCGCCGAAGGCATCGAACAGGGCAACCTGATGCTGCTGAAGATCGCCCCCGGCGTGAGCATGCCGGTCCACACCCACGAAAGCGGCGAGATGACCATGGTCCTCAAGGGTGCGTATTACGACGTACAGGGAGAGTTCGGACTCAACGATGTGGCCGACCTGGACAGCCATATCCATCACCAGCCCATCGCCTACCCTGACCGGGAATGCATTTGCGTACTGGCCACTGAATCGAAGCTGCGTTTTCAGGGACTGCTGGCGCGGATGATGCAGCCGTTTTTCGGGATTTGAAAAACGGCCGCTGCGCCTGCGGTCAACGCTGAACGGTGACGCCCAATGAGGCCAGCGCATCCCAGTAGCCCGGGTAGGTCTTGCCGACGCAATCAGGGTCGAGAATGCGGATGCCGGCGATCTTCAGGCCCGCCAGCGCAAAGCACATGGCGATACGATGGTCGGAGTGGGTGTCGATCAAGGCATCGACCGTAGTGCCTGCCAGCGCCGGGTTGGCGTTGACGATCAGATCGTCACCCTCTTCGACCGCCAGGCCGGGTGCGATGGCGCACAGGCCGTGGGACAGTGCCGAGATGCGGTCACACTCCTTGACCCGCAGGTTGGCGATGCCGACAAAGCGCACCGGTTGACGATTGAAGGCGGCCAGTACGGCCAGCGTCGGAATCGCGTCCTGCATCTGCGAACCGTCGATCACGGCCGGCATGTTCGGGAAGCTGGCGATGATCTGGCTGGCCAGCGCATCGGGCTGAGTGAACGCATCGCTGGCCACGCCCAGGTCGATAGCGCCCTCGGTCAGGGCCTGCGCAGCCCACAGGTAAGTGGCCGCCGAGGCATCCGGCTCGATGTGGAAATCCGTAGCGCGATAACCGCTAGCCGAGACTTTCCAGGCGGCGTCGCCGATGGCCTGAACCTCGGCACCGAACGCCTGCATCGCCGCCAGCGTGAGGTCGAGGTAACCACGCGCACCGATCTCGCTGCCTGTCAGTGCAACCTCCACAGGCCCCTTGCCACAGGCACCGGCCATCAGCAGTGCCGACACGTACTGGCTGGACAGGTTGCCGTCGATTTCGATACGACCGGCCTCAAGACCGCCCTTGCCCTTGATCGCCACCGGCGGGCAACCGCTGGGTGCGCTGACCTCCACGCCCATGCGCTGCAAGGCATCGACCAGCGGGCCGATCGGGCGCTTGCGCATGTATTCGTCGCCATCGACCACGAAGTCGCCTTCGAAGTTGGCCAGTGCCGCGGTCAGAAAGCGTGTCGCAGTTCCGGCATTGCCGAGGAACAGCGCCTGCTGTGGCGCCTGCCAATGCCCGCTGCTGGTGACCACGAAGGTGCTGTCATCCGGCTCGTCGACCTGCACGCCCATCAGTCGCAAGGCTTCGGACATCACGCGCGTGTCGTCACTCTTCAGCGCGCCGGTCAGGCGGCTGGTGCCTTTGGCCAGCCCGGCCAGCAACAATGCGCGGTTGGTGATCGACTTGGAGCCCGGCGGGCTGACACGCCCGACCAGCGGGCGCTCGACAGGCAAAACAGTGAGGGTGGCTTGAGGTCGCATGATGTCCCTGAGCGTCAGCGGAAAAATCGCGATCCTAGCACGAGCGGGATCAAGCCCGCAGTGCCGGTTTCATTCATCGCCGAGCCCGGGCGCGGGTCAGCTTTTCGCTGAGCCCGACAGTTGCTGCAGCTTGTCGTTGGCGGCCAGCAACTGATTGCGGTTGGCCGCCACGTCGGTGACGTCATAGATCACCAGACACACATGGCTGATCGCCCCGGTGGTCGAACGCAGCGGGAACAGGGTGGTGTTCTGATACATGAACTCCTCCTGCCCGGTAATCGGCTGATAGTTCTTGAAGCGCACCAGATACGGCCGCTGCTCCCAGATGGTGAACGCCGGCGTGCCGAGGGTCACGACATTGTCGATTTTCTTGCTGAACCACTTCGCGTTGACCTCCGGAAAAATCTCGAAAAAGGTCTTGTCGACTGCCACGTAGGGCACCACGCCGGAGCGGTTTTCCATGAAGGTATTCCAGACCGTCACGCGGTAGTTCAGGTCCAGCACCACGATGCCTACGTCAATGTTTTGCGTGACGGCCAGCAACCAATGAAGCTCGTTGATTTCAATAGCGTTGCTCATGGGTCAGCTCATCATGTAGGCGAGTTTTTTGGTAAGCAGCTCGACCGAATCTTCGGTGAACAGCATCAGCAGATCGAAATGCAGATTGTGGCCTTCCACGCTGTAACTGATTTCGACCGCCAGGGTCTTTTTCCAGCGCTGTTGATTGATGCGGATAAGCTCGTCGATGCCGCCCTGCGCACCCAGCAACTGTGGATGGCCCTGCGAAAAGGCAATGTCGATCTGTTCGGCAATGCCGCTCAGGCAGGCGCCGATCAGGATCGTGGACAGGTCGAGCAGCATCTCCATGTCGGAACTGTCGGAGTGATCGCCGCCCATCAGTTGCGAGATACCGGAAATTTCCGAGTCGTGGAAAATCAGCAACGCCTCACCTGCAATACCGCCACCGATGTAGCCCTGACACACCGCAGTCAGGCGCTGATCGCTGTGCGCATCGGCCAGCGCCATGTGCAGCTCGCCAACTTCAAGCATGTTGACGTTGGGCACCGGCAACTGCACGAACACACCCAGTACCTTGGCCAGCAACGCTGCTGCACGGCCCATGGCGACGTTGACGGTTTCGCGGAAGGCATCCTGAAAGCTGATCACCCCGCCCTTGTTGTTAAGAGCCGGCAGTGCAACCGGTGACGCCGCAGGCTTGCCCAGCAGGCCAAGGCGCTCCAGTGTGCTTTTCAGTTCGTCCGGGTCGGCAGGTTTTTTCAGAAACGCCAGCGCGCCCAGCTCCATGACCCGACGCACGGCTTCGTCCTGCACGTCGCCCGACACCACAATCACCTTGGCGTCGAGGTTTTCGGCCCGAATCGCCGTCAGCGTCTGGTAACCGTCCATCACCGGCATGGTCAGGTCGAGCAGGACCACCTGGCCCTGACCTTTACGAATCGCTTCCAGGCCTTCCTGCCCCTGGGTGGCCAGCGTGACCGACACATCCCAGTCTTCAGGTAGCGCTCGCAAAAGCTGCTTTCGCGCCATGTTCGAGTCATCGCATATCAATAGCGCAAGCGTGGACATCGTGTGGTTCTCACTGCAGGAAAATCAGGCTGACCACGGCGGACAGCACGTATACGTTTAGCGGCACCATCGGAAGCGACTGGCATCGAGCCTATAACGCGAGATCAGTAACATTCAAACTAAACCTATAGCCTAAGTCGGTGATTTTTGGAGTTTCTGTAGTTTTATTCGCTATCCGTTGCTGTAAATCACTGTCGCGACGTCGGAAACGTGCCTATTATCAAGTGATAGATTTAATAGTAATCACTCGATAGGCAGGTGTGCCATGTCTTTGCCCATAAGCGACTACCATCCGGCCGTGCCCCGGCAGGACGATTTCTGGCAACACCTGGGAATCCCTGCACGAGGTGCGCGGCTGTACTCGGCGCTGCATGACGGCTTGCCGTATGAAGTCTTCGAACGTCTGGCGCATTACACCGACCTGAACCGCTCGACCCTGGCCGAACATCTGGGCATCGCTCCGGCGACCTTGCAGCGACGCCTCAAGGTACGCCGCTTCAATGCCGAGGAAAGCGATCGGCTGTTCCGCCTGGCGGCGGTGTACAAGGCGACGCTGGACCTGTTCGAAAACGACGCCGAAGCGACTCGTCTGTGGCTGGCCAACCCGGTCTACGGGCTGGGCAATCGCAGGCCGCTGGAAATGCTCGCGACCTCGGCCGAGGCTCAGGCAGTGCTTGACCTGATCGGCCGCCTGGAGCACGGGGTCGTGGCGTGATAGCGGTCTATCGACTGGTCAAGCGCAAATGGCTGGCGCAGGCCTTCGACGGTGAAGGCGCCAAGCTCTACGGCGGCCGCTGGAACAGCAAGGGCAACGCCTGCGTGTACTGCGCGGGCAGCGAGTCACTGGCCCTGCTGGAAGTGCTGGTGCACCTGAACAACGCCACTGTGGCTCAGCACTACACGATGCTTGAACTGCAGATTGCCGAGGAGCACGTCCTCAATGCACGCCCGGACACCCTGCCCCGCGACTGGCGCGAAGAGCCCGCGCCACCGGCAACCGCCTCGTTCGGCGACGACTGGCTGGCCTCCGCTCAGAGCCTGGCGCTGGCGGTGCCCAGCGTGATCATCCCGCGCGAGTCCAACTACCTGCTCAACGTCCAGCACCCGGAATTCAGGGCGGTTGTGGCAACTGCCAAAGAGCTGGAGTTTGTGGTCGATCCGCGTTTGGGGTGAGTTGGCTGAACGGTTAGCTCGATTATGGGGGGCTCTTGCTGTCCCATGGGTTCAAAGCAACGTACGCCGCGACCAATGCATTCAGCACCAGAAGTAACGCCTTAACACTGCGATGGATTACAAAACCGGCAACACTACGTGCGGCCGCTGACCAGTCCTACACCAGCATGCGTTTCAATTGCGTGCCTGAAAGCCTGAACAAAAAAACAACTACCTATACCTATGTACCGCACTTCGCGACTATTAATACTACCTAATATCAAGGAGATATTATTCGGCGATTTAAACCTTAAGGATAAGCACATGCCGCAAAACGTCATTACTCTTCCACCCACAATCGTAACACCTGGCCAGCCGTTGCCCAGGCCATCAGGCCCGCTGTCAGGAGCCGGAGTAATCGCCAGACCGCTGCGATGGGACGGCACTATTCCTGCAAACCATGAGATGGATGCATTCTTCAGTAAAAGGGGTATAAGAAACGAGCAGTACACGATATCCATTATCGTGACGGCCTCTTCAACACAGCAAAATATCCATCAGTCTTACATAGACTTTTTGCCCCTCCTTCCGGCTGACGTTGACGCGGAAATTTCTGCCGGCGTAGGAGATTACCCCTTCTCTGAGTTAGAAAAGTCTACGATTGAAAAAAACGTGGTGGACAGCCTGATTTCACAGCGCGCTGCTGAGTTAGCCAACAGCAAAGAAGGCGCTCATGCTTTCTTTGGCAGGCATGCATTGGCGGTAGATATTAAAAAAAACGCTGTGGATTTTTTAAATATCTTTCAAACAAGAAGAGACCTGGGCTCTCCCCTTGACGTTTATAAAAGCTGGGAAGCCTCAGTTACAGCAGCCTACAGAGCAAAAATTCTTGAAGAGAAAATCAGGATTCTCACAGAGAGGTCTGTATCACTGAGCCATACTATTGCTGCAGCGCAGGCCAGGGAGGACGCACGTATCGCGGCAGAAACCGAGTCGACGAGGCTTGCCGTTGAAGCTGCAGAGCACGCTCGACTTGCTGCCGAAACCGCTGAACAAGCCCGAGTTGCAGTGGAGGCTGAAGCCAAGCGAGTAGCGGATGAGCAGGCTCTTCTTGCTGCCGAAGCAGAAGCTCGCCGAGTAGCTGCCGAAGCGGCTGAACAAGCTCGTATGGAGGCAGAGACGCAGGCCCAGCGTGACGCTGACGAGCACGCGCGCGTGACGGCAGAAGCTCAAGCGCTAGAAGCGGGCAAGACGCTCAGGCTCCCGGAAGCTGGTACACCGCAGTTGGGTGCAGTTGTAGGAGTCATTTCCGTTACAGCAGGATCCGGTCTCTTTCTGGACGCTACCATTCAAGCCGCTATCGAAATATTAACGGCTCTCGCAGGCACGGCTGTCAGCTCTACCACAGCCGTAGGCATCGGCACGTTGCTGTACTCCCCTTCGCTTGGCAATGGAGAGTTAACGGAAAGAATGCTGGACCTTCCGGCCAGAGTTCTGATGCCTGATCTGCCCGACGCCTTGAATGACGTGGCGGCAACGGGTGGAACGGTCGATATGCCCTATAGAATTTACGGCGATCAGTCGAAGTATTCAGTCGTGGCAACACAAGCCGAAGGCGGATTTTCTCCCAAGGTGCCTGTGAGGGCTCTGATACTGGACCCAGTGGCCAACGCCTACACCTTTACCACTTCGGACACCCCGCCCATCACCTTGACGTTTCCAATCGCAGCACCTGGAAACAGCTCAACGACGACGGTGGCGCAACCAGTCGAAACTCCGGCGTACGCTGGAATTACACTGGAGCCTATCGAGGTGAAGGCCGAACCTTTACCCGGCACCAGCCAGATGGATATTCGGGACGCCATTTACGTTTATCCGTTAAATTCGGGTCTGCCTCCGGTCTATGTGGTGTTCAACAGCCCCTATGAAGGGGCAACAACCAAAGGAGAGCATAGCGGTCGAATGTACGATCCTGAAAAAGCGGGCGGCCCCACCCAAAACCTTGACTGGACAACCGCCTCAGTCACTCAGGACGGCATTGATCTCGTTAAGCTGCACACAGGCCGATTCGGCTCATCAGATGCGAATACTATAATGATTGATCGTCTGGAAAAAATTTTGCGCGGCGAGTTAGCCGTGACGGATACTGATAAAAGATTTTACACCCACGAGCTCAGGGAATTAGAACGTTACAGGGCACTGGGGGTGGCTGATGGCGTGCAAGGTAACGTATGGAATAACGCTCATACGGCAGCCCTTGAGGATTATAGAATTAACGAAAATCGTGATTTTCTTTACACCGAAGCGGCTCAATCGGCTGGTGACAAACAAGATCATGCTGACGCATTGGGAGGCCAATGAAATGACCCACATCAGAGACATTATCATTAACGAAACCGTGGCAGATGTATTGGCAGTCCTGGCTCTAACTACGTCCCAACCACGGATAGACAGACTGTACACCACTTATAAATTTGAGGCACTTCAGTCCGGTGAGCTTTGGGGAACTTACACCCGACTTTTCCGTGAGGGCATTCTGGCTTTAGATGCAAATGGTCGCACGTCTAAAGGACCCAACTGGAAGGAGCCCGCTTTCATCGCTGAAAAAAATATTCTTTTGAATAAAAGTTACACTATCTAAAGAACGCCCGGCTTCAGCCGGGCGTTATTCCATCTGAGACTTGATAATCGTAACCCTGTCTCGAACAGGGTATGCCCGAGGTTTATTTTACAGTTACATCTAACTTGTCGATCCTCCCATAAATGGTCTGCAGATCCCGCTCGGGAATTTCCCATATGAGCAGTTTGGGCGGCGTCTGGCGGAAGGCCGGGTTGTCAAAGTAAAGGTTGGCAACGTTGCCAAGAGCTCGCCGCAGTCCTTGGCAACGTTGCCAATCGGGGCGCCGAGTGCGCGCTGTAGAAACCCGACAAAACCCGAATTGCGCGAGAACGACGTGCCGATCAGCGCGACGTTGGGCAGCTTGCTGTCTCCGTCGATTCATTGGCAAGCTCGGTGATCTGCGTGGCGGCCACGCTTTACGGCGCAGGTTGTAATGACGACGGCAACCAGTCGAGTCCGCCGGGGCACTCGGCAATGGGTAACGTCTAAATCTGGAATTGACGCTGTGAAGTGGCCTGAATGCCGGCTTTTTTCACCTGCAAACCGATGGCTCTGGCGGCGCTGTTGGCAGCACTCTCGCCCCATTGCATTTCGCTATCTCAGGCGTATTTGGAAGGAAAACGAGGGCATGAAGAAGATAGCTACCTATACATCGAGCAGGAAGGTAGCTATCGAGGTGAAGGGATTTCAGTGACTAGCGGCAGCCGAGGTTGTTGCAGGAACTGTTTCTGCGGACTGAGGCAACGGCATGCCCTTGGGCCATAACAGCCAGATATTACCTTTCTGCTTCATGTCGCCAGCCAGCTTGCCCGCCTCGTCGCCGGTCCCCCAGAACAGGTCGGCGCGTACTTCACCGGCAATCGCACCGCCCGTGTCCTGGGCAGCGACCGGACGCACCACGCTGCTGCCATCCGGCCGCGTGGTGGAGAGCCAGAGCAGACTGCCCAGCGGAATCACCTTGCGATCGATGGCCACGCTGTAGCCGGGGGTCAGCGGCACATTCAGCGAGCCGCGCGGGCCTTCGTTGCTGTCGGGGTTACGGGCAAAAAACACGTAGCTGGGATTGCTCGCCAGCAGCTCGCTGATCCGCTCCGGATGCGCCTTGGCCCAGGCCGCGATGCTGCCCATGGTCACGTCTTCCTTCTTCAACTGCCCCTGCTCTACCAGCCAGCGACCAATCGCGCGATACGGACGACCGTTCTGATCGGCATAGCCCAGACGCAGCTGCGAGCCATCCTCCAGACTCACGCGACCGGAGCCCTGAATCTGCAGGAACTGCAGATCCATCGGGTCGGTCAGCCAGGCAATCACCGGCGCGTTCAAGCCTTGCGCGCTGATCGTCGCAGCGTCGTCGTAAGGCTTGAGCACACGCCCCTCAAGCCGACCGCGCAGACGCTTGCCTTTGAGCTCGGGGTAAATGCTGTCCAGATTGACCACGATCAGATCGTCCGGAATGCCATACACCGGCACATTGGCCGTGGCGGTCTGCGTCAGGCTGCCCGGATAAACAGGCTCGTAGTAGCCGGTGATCAAACCATCGGCACTGCCCCCGTCGGCGCGCAGGCTGTAGACCTGCAGCTGCTCCTGCAAAAAGGTGCGGATCTGCGCAGCATCAGGCGCAGCCGCAAGACTCGCAGCCGCCGCACACGTTGGCCCCCACACCGCATCAGATTTCAAACGCACACACGCACTGCGCCAAGAGGCAAAACCGGCCTGCAAATCCGCGTCGGACACCGCAGGCAGCGCGTCCCAGCCAGCCTGGCTATACGTGGTGTGCGGCGGCGCAGACGGCGTCACCGGCTTGTCAGATTTGTCGGACTTGTCACACGCGGTCAGTAACGCAGCCAGTGGCAAAACCAGCGCCAGGCCCCGCAACCATGGCTTGAAAGAGAGCATCATCAGTAGCACCAATCCGTTTACAGCCCGCAGCAGGCTGGTGGGTGAAAGGCGTCATTGTGGCTGAAGCGGGCAGAGGGGCCTAGTGGTCAGGTGCATTCGGCTTACCCGGATGCGGTTCCGGGTAGTCGCGATTGATGTCGATGGGCTTGGCGTACGGCCCATCCCAAAGCTGCTCGTGCAGTTGGCCGATGCGTTTGGCCATCGAGCCGTCGTGCATCACCACTTCCAGATTGCGCGAGTTGTCGAGGTAGCCGCCCAGCCAGTTGCTGGTGCCTACCCAGGCAACCTGATCATCAATATCCATGGTCTTGCTGTGGATCACGCGTGCATAGGGGATAAAACCCTGAGCCGCCATCGGCAATGTGACGATGCGCACCTGCACGTTGGGCACCAGGGCCAGACTCTTGAGGTAGGCGACTTCGGGCATACCGGTGTTCCAGTCGGACACCATGAGTTTGATCGACACGCCGCGGGCGGCTGCGCTGCGCAGGGCATTATCGATGACCGCATAGTAAGGCCGGGTTTTGTCGGGCCCGTAGGACAGGGGCGCGTAGTCCAGCAACTGGACACGAACCTCGCTTTTGGCTTGCGCCAGCAACCGGGGCAGTTCGGTCTGGGAGTCGACGACCCCCGGCGGGTTATAGCGCTGCGGACTGGCGATCAGGTAATTGCCGTTGGGCAAAGTGCTATCGACGGGGCGCGGTACAGGAACCGGTTTGCCCTCGGTAATGGCGGCCTGGGCAAGCCAGTCCTGATCGAATATGGCCTGCGTCTGGCGTACGACGGTCGGCTCGTCAATGCGCAGGCCGGTTTCATGGATATGCTCCAGCGAGCGCCAATCGAAGTTCTGACTGCCGATGAACGCCTGTCGTCCATCCACGACCAGGAATTTGGCGTGAATGATGCCGCTGCCCGTGAGCTTTGCGTAGGGCAGTACGCGCAAGGTGAGGTTGGGGATGGCGCGCAGTCGCTCAAGGGTCTGCGGGTCGGAAAGTTTCAGGCCTTTTTCTTCCAGCAGAAAACGGATTTTCACTCTGCGCTGCCCGGCTGCCGTCAGGCTTTCAAGCACCTTGTCCATGACCGAGCCTGCGTGGTCGGCGACATAGAACTGTTCGATGTCGATACGCTGGCGAGCCCCGTCAAACAGCTCGCGCCAGACCTCGCCGGGCGCTCGCAGGTCAGGCGTCTGCAGGTCAGACCCGACCGGCACGGTGTGTACCAGTTCGAAACCCGGGATGGCGAAGTCTGCTTGCGCGCACGAACTGCCCAGCAGTAACGCTGCGATCACGGCGCGGGAGCTCAGGGACAATCGACGATACGAAGGGTAAAAGGGCATTGCGAGCCTCATCGCCAGACACAGACAAGATGGCGCATGCCAGAGCACGCGCCGTTCAGTGGATCAGGCCGTCCGGTATTTCGGTTGGGCCGACGCAACCGGATGCTCGGCCTCGTCATGCACACGTGCTCCGCTGGAAGCGCGGATCAGCAGGATCTTGAGTTGGTCATTGATGCGTTCCAGGCTGTCCTGAAAGTAGTTGTGAAAGACCACGCAGAACAAGGCGATGGCAATACCCAGCCCGGTCGCGAACAGCGCTGTACCGATACCGGCGGAAATCTGCCCGGGGTCGGACACCCCGGCACTGGCCAGGGCCTTGAAGGTATCGATGATGCCCAGAATCGTCCCCAACAAGCCCAACAGTGGCGCAGCGGTGGTGATGGTTTCGATCAGCCAGAGGCTGCGGGCCAGCGGTGCGCGAGTGCTCAGGTACTGGGTTTCGATGACGTCATCCAGATCCCTGCGCGAGCCCTGCGCATTTTTTTGCGCAAGCACCGGCAGGACCATTTCCAGTGGCAGGCTGGTCCGCCGTGTCAGCGTCTCCGGCAGATCCTTTTCACTGTGTACCGAAGCACCGAGTGCCGTTTGCAGCGCCCGCGACTGGCGACGCACGTAGGCGAAGTAGATGCCTCGTTCGATCGCGACAAAGATCGCTATCGCGATGGCGGCGTACATCACATAGAACGTGATGTCGTGGAGCTGATTCATGTCCATGGCAGGGACCTCTGGTCAATGAAGATTAGAAATTGGCTTCAAGAGAAACGGTGACCGTACGCTCGACCCCGACGATGTAGGCCGGGTCGCCATCGCGGAAACCGCTGTAAGTGCCCGCGTTGGTTTTGGTGGTGTACACGCCGTCCAGGTATTCCTTGTCGAACAGGTTGTCGACGTTCAGACGCAAGGTGGCGTCCTTGACGATTTTCTTGTCCACCGGCAGGTAGATCCCTGCGCCCAGATTGAAGATGGTGCGCCCCGGAATGCTTTCGTCGTTGGTCAGGTCGCCATACAGCTTGCTGGTGAGCTTGGCGCCAAAGGTCCCGTAATAACTGCCGTCGTCGTAGCCGATGTTGGCGGCCAGCATGTTCTTCGGCACGTTGGTAAATTGCTTGCCACTGGTGGGCAACTCGATGGCGGCGCCGTTATTGAAGACGGTCAGGTCATCTTTCTGTTTGGCGCGGGTATAGGTGTACGAGGTGTAGTAATTGAAATGGTGCGGCAGCAGGCCACTCCATTCCAGTTCCAGACCGCTGTTGTCGACTGCACCGGCGTTGATGTCGGCAAAGTCGCCATTGACGTCTTTTGATGACACCTGACGGTCTTTGAACTGCAGGTAGAACAGCGTGGCCGCCAGCGTCATGTCCTGTTCGGTGTAGCGCCAGCCCAGTTCGTGGTTCCAGCTGGTTTCCGGCTTGCTGTCGATGGAGCCGGTGCCCGGGTCATACAGAACGTAGTTCTGCGGCACGCGCATGTTGCGTGACAGGCTGTAGAACAACTGGTCGCGCTCATCCAGCTGGTATTTGAGGCCGACGTTCGGCAACAGCTTGTTGTAGGTCTGGTCCCGTTTTTCCGGCCGCTCGGTCAGGCTGCCGTGGTTGGTGCCTTCGCGTTCGACGTTCATGAAGGCCAGGCCGCCGACCAGCGTCCAGTCCGGGGCGAAATACCAGGTGTCCTGAGCCCAGACTTTTTGTGCAGGCGTCACGGTATAGCGGTCACGGCCCTGGATCTCATTGCCGTTGGCATCGACCATGTAGTCCGAATCCGGCTGGATGCTTTCAGGCTTACCATTGCTCTTCAGGCGGATGAAGGGCTGAGTCTGCGACTGACGCGCGCGTTCATACCAGTAGCCGACCTGTACGCTGTGTTCGTCGTTGACGTCCCAGTTCAACTTGGTGGTGATCCCCGGACGCCAGGTCTGGGTGCGCGAAGGACGGTAATACACGCCAGTGGTCGATGACCCGTCTGCGTTATAAGCCGCCGCCGTCGGCAGGTTGCTCAGGTCGAATACGCCGTTCTGATTCGAGCCGCGGTTGAGCGCATAGGAAGAACTGTTCACGCCGCTGCCGTTACCCCAGAAATAATAGGGGATGACGGAAAGAGACAGGTTGTCGGCCAGTTTGAATTGGGTATTGAGCACGCCGGTGAACGTCTGGAACGGGTTCTGCGCCAGCTCGTAGTAGCTGGACAATTTACCGTTGCTGCCCAGCGCTGGCGTCGAAGGATAAGGGTCAAACTTGCGCCCGTTCTGCTGGAACTGACTCTTGGTGAGCTGGCTGTAACTGTTGTTGTCCTGTTCGTGGTACTTGAGGATCAGGTTGGCGGTATTGCCCGAGCCCATGTCGAAGAAGCTGTTCCACTCCACCTTGTCGGCACGCACCGCGCCATCGCCGCGCCATTTCTGACCTTCGGTGTGAGACATCGACAGCCAGTTGCTCAGCCCGTTGATTTCTCCGGTGTTGAGTCGCGCGAAGGTCTTGTAAGTGCCGTTGCTGCCCGCCACCTGCTTGACGAATGCGCCGGTTTCCTTGGTGGGCCGGATGGTGACGATACCGATGTTGCCACCGCTGGAACCGATATGCGGGCCGTCACTTTCGGCAGAGCCTTGCGTCACGAAAATCTGATCGATGTTTTCCGGGTCCCCCAGCAGGTTGGAGTACAGCGCGTAGTTGCCGGAGTCGTTGATCGGCATCCCGTCTACCGACATGCCGACCTGATCGGAGTTGAGCCCGCGCATGGTGAACTTGAAACCGGAAAGACCGGTGGCGTCTTCGCTGGAGATGTTCAGGCCCGGTGTGTACTTGAGCTTGTCGATCGCATTCCCGGTTGCCGTCTGCTTATCGAGCGCTTCTTTGGTGACAGTGGAACGCGCCTTGATGCTCTCCTCCTGCACCATATAGCCACCGCCAACCGTCGCCCTGCCTTGCACGCCAATGGTGCCGACATCACTGGCACTCGTGTCGGCCATAACCATGCCGTGACTCATGCCCGCGGCGACCAACGCAAGGTGAATTCTGGAAAACTTCATCACTTTGTTCCTTGTCAGTGCTATTGCACGCTGTAGTTGAAGGTGGCGGTGAAGCGCTGTTCGTTGCGTCCACCAAAGGCTTGCTCGGGAAATGGCTTGACCTGCTTGATGCGTCGCAGGCTGTTGGCGGCTGCGCGGTTGAGCAGCATGCTGGAGGCCTGGGTCTGAATGCCGGAGTCCAGCACTCGCCCCTGGCGGTCGACCAATAACCACACCACAACCTCGCCACTCGGGCGCTCCAGTGAGGCCTGACGGCCGGTCGGGTATTGTTTGTAACCGTCCAGTTCGCTGCGCAGCCCTTTGAGGTAGCCACCTTCCATACCCTGGGTGTCGACCTTCGGCGTTGCGGGTGGCGCAGGCGGTGACGGCGGCGCAACCGGGGCGCTGGCGATCGGCTTGCTGGGTGCCTGAACCGGCTCGGCGGGTTTTGCCACTGCCGGTTTGGGCAAGGGTTTAGGCCGTGGTTCTGGCTTGATCTCCGGCTTGGGTTTTGGCTTGGGAGCGGGCTTGGGCGGCGGTGGTGGTGGCGCCGGCTCGGCTTCTTCGCTTTCGACTACAGGCGGCGGAGGTGGCGGCTCGTCAGGTTGTACCGCAGGCGCCTCGGGCTGCACGACGGGCTCGGGCGCGGGCTGCTCGGGCTCGATCAGCGCCAGCTCCACGGCCGACTCGTCGTAGACCGGCTCCATTTTCAGCGGACGCGTCTGCACACCGATCACGATTGCGATAAGCGCCACCAGCGCGGGCAAGCCTCCCAGCCACTGACGTACACGAAACAGGAAATACATGGTCAGGATTTGCGCGTGGCGATGGAGACCGACGTGAAACCACCCAGACGCAGGGTGTCCATGATCTCGACCAGACGGGCGACTTCCACGCCTTTGTCACTGTTAACGATGATCGTGGTTTTGCTGTCGGGTTTTTCCAGCGCCTTCAAGGCAGGCACCAGGGCATCGACCGTGGTCGCCTTGCCGTCGAGCTGTAATTCGCCGTTGAGCCCCAGCGTCAGGATCGATTTGTTCTGCGGCTTGAGCTGCTGTGAACTGCTGGCACTCGGCAACTGGGTTTTCATACCCAACGCCGGAATCACGTTCAGGCTTACCAATACGAAAAAAACCAGCAGGAACATCATCACGTCGATCATGGGGATCAGTTCGATGTGCGCCTTGCGCTTTTTAGGTTCGTCCCACGTTCTCATGCCAGCCTCTCGCTTTCTTGTTAGAGGCCGAGAATCTAGCAACCGAACATGACCGATCGGCTGGTTTTACAAGACCGATACATGACCGTTACATGGCGGTTACCTGTACATCTCATGGCACTTAAATGATTCTTCAGGCCGTCACGGAAATGCCATAACAACGCGCCAGCGTTTGAGCATTCAACCCGACGGAAAATACGGATGAGCCACCCGCTGCCCATTATCAGAACCTCGCGTCTGCTGCTCGCCGCGTTGCAGCCTGAACAGGCGCTTACCTTGTCACGCCTGGCCGACGAGCCGACCATTGCGGCCACGACCGCGGCACTGCCCAGCCCCTACACCCTTGAGCATGCGCAGGTATTCATCGCACAGACCCACGACCAATACGCCGCCGGTCAGACGGTGAGCCTCGGGGTTCACATCCAGGCAACCGGAGAGTTGACCGGGATCGTCTCGCTGCGCCTTTCGATATCGCATAGCAGCGGCCATCTGGGTTACTGGACAGGAACGCGATACCAAAATCAGGGTTATGCCTGCGAAGCGGCTAAAGGCTTGCTGAGGCATGGCTTCACGGACATGAACCTCAACCGCATCGCCGGCCAGTGCTTCAGCGACAACCCGGCCAGCGCCAGGGTCCTGGAGAAGTGCGGGTTATCGTATGAGGGCTGCACCAGAGAGGCATTTCTGAAAAACGGTGTGTTCAAAAACATGCTGCTGTTCAGCCTGTTGCGCTCGGAATACGCATCGTCAGAGGCCACGTCATGACAGATTTCAACCCCGACCGTCGACGCATCATCACCGGAGTGGCCGGTGCAACATTGCTGTCGATCCTCAGCCCGTTTGCGCGCAGCGCGGGGGTCGATTATCCATTCACGCTCGGCGTGGCATCTGGGGATCCGTTGCCGGACGGCTTCGTGATATGGACACGTCTGGCGCCCAAGGTGATGACGCCCTCGGGCGATGGCGGGCTGAGCAAACCCGCTGAGGTGCGCTGGAAGATCGCCAGCGATGCGGCCATGGTTCACGTAGTCCGCACAGGACAGGCCACCGCCCACCCGCGCCTTGCCCATTCGGTGCATGTCGAAGTGAGCGGCTTGCAGCCTGGGCGTCCTTATTGGTATCAGTTCGAGAGCCTGGGGGCGCAAAGCGCTGTCGGGCAGGCCTGCACGGCACCGCTGGCCAGCGCCATGGTCTCGGCGCGGTTCGGCTTCGTGTCGTGCTCGCACTGGGAGGCCGGGTACTTCAGCGCCTATCGACACCTGGCGGCGGAGCGCCCGGACCTGGTGTTCTTCCTTGGCGACTACATCTATGAGATGAACGTGTCCGCGGAAAACCCTCGGTTCCCGCGTCACCACGCTACACCTGACCCCATGGACCTGGCGGGCTATCGCAATCGATACGCGCAGTACAAGACCGATCCCGACCTGCAAGCGCTGCATGCCTGTGCGCCGAGCGTCGCCACCTGGGACGACCACGAAGTGCAAAATGACTACGCCGCCCAGTGGTCACAGGACCCCAACGTGCCGGTGGACAGTTTCCTGCGCCGCAGGACCGCCGCTTATCAGGCCTTTTACGAACATATGCCGTTGCGCGCCAGCAGCCTGCCCAAAGGACAGGAAATGCGTATTTACCGCAACCTCGACTATGGGCGTCTGGCACGTTTTCACGTGCTGGACGGTCGACAGTACCGTTCCGAGCAACCCTGCATCCAGGCCAACGGCAGCCGTCGAGGTCATGTCGCGCCCAGCGACTGCCCGGATCTGCGTGACCCGAAACGCACCATGCTCGGTTGGGAACAGGAAGCCTGGCTGGACCGCAGCTTCGCCGAGTCTCCCGGACAGTGGAATGTCATTGCCCAGGATTTGCTGGTCGCGCCACTGGAACAGCGCGATCTCAAGACACAGGCGCAGGGCCACTGGACCGACGGCTGGGACGGCTACATGACCACCCGCGAGCGCGTGCTGGCCTCCCTGCAACGCCACCAGACTCGCAACCCGGTGTTCTGGGGTGGCGATATCCATTCGTTCTGGACCACCGACCTGCACGCCGACGCGGGCAATCCGGATTCAGCCATCGTCGCCACCGAATTCGTCGGCACTTCGGTAACCTCCAGCGGGCCACCGTTCGAAGCCTTCAACAGCATTCTTGGCCTCAACCCACACGTGAAGTTCTTCGACAGCCGTCAACGCGGTTATGTGGCAGTGGACCTGAGCGAGCAGCACATGCAGACCCGCTTTCAAGTGGTGTCGGATGTGCTGGATCCTGCGGCGAGCGTGTCGACGCTCAAGGGTTTTGTGGTGGAGGCTGGCAAAGCGGGGGCTGTTGCCGGGTAATCGCTCGCTTACCCGTTGCGCAAAATGTCACATACGATTAGGCAACGTGGTGGCTTTGGTCAGCCTTGGCTCATCAAGCAATCTGGCTTTGTAAGCCATCAGCTCATCCTCTTCGATATCGAAGCGTTTGAGCCATTGCTCGGCTGCCCAGCCGACGATGCGTGGTTCGCCGTCCCTGGAGGCGTAGTGCAGGCTGAACTTTGGGGAACGAATTTCTTTGAATAATCTGTTCGGCAATACCAATCGTGCGGGCTTTGGTTGATCGGTCGGCGCGGCTTCAGGTGTAGGCCCGGACTGGATCACCAGCCCTGAGCCGTAGTCATAGACCGCAAACCAGTCCATCGGCAGTTCGGCCTGAATTTCACCTATCCCACCTATTTTTTCTACCAGCTCATGGTTCAAGGCCGTCAGCCATGAGACGGTTTTGATGCCTTTGTGGGCATGAGTAGACCCGGCAACAGGATGACCCACATCAAGCCCGTGTAGCTTTTCGGCCAGAAAAGCCTCGTAAGGCTGATTGTCACTCATGCGCACGGCAGACAGCACCAGGCCATGACCGCCATAGCCATGAATAGCCTTCAAGCGCTGTGCAAAACTCACGAACATCGCTTGAAAAGCAGCCGGATGTTCTTCGACGTAAAGCAACGGCATGCTGAAGCGCATAGCTGAAGTGCCGCGCACGATCATTTTCGCCTCCCAGCCGCGCATGCCGAAAACCTTGAACTCCCAGTCACCGGCGTCATGAGCCTGCTTACCGCTGATGTAGGTAAAGCTGACCAAGTCGTCCTCATGCATGCGTTTCATCATGGTCCGCATTGCCGGAGCTTTGGAGTAGGCAAACTTGTCCGGCCCCTCTGGTGGCTCCTCACGCCACAACCAGGTCAGGTGTTCCTTGGCGAGGGCTTCATATTCGTCGAAGCATAAACAGATAGCCTCGCGCACTTCAGGCAGATGAGCGTCATTGAAGAACAACGTACCGGTGATCGCAGGCACACTGCCGATGTAATCTTGCGGCCCTTGTTTGGTCAACAACCCTCCTGGGACACGCATCTTCTCGGGATGTTCGCGCATCAACTGAACCGGATCGGACAGAAGATCAATCATATCGAGTCCTTGCCGTCCTGCACCAAGAGATAATGAGCAGGTGACATCACAAGCGATCCGGCAAAGTGGTGGCTTTAGTCAACTTCGGCTCATCAAGTAGTCTGGCTTTGTAAGCCATCAGCTCATCCTCTTCGATATCGAAGCGTTTGAGCCATTGCTCGGCAGACCAGCCGGTGATGCGCGGTTCGCCAACACTGGAGTTACGATGCAAACTACCTATCTGCGGCATCCTGACATTTTTAAACATCATGTTTGGGAGAACCAATCGAGCAGGCTTCGGCTGATCAATGGGCGCTGCTTGAGGTTTTGGCCCAGCCTGAATGACCAATCCCGAGCCATAGTCATAAAGCGCGAACCAGTCTATAGGTAGCTCGGCTTGTATTTCATCTACCCCGCCCACTTTTTCAATCATTTTGTAGTTGAGCGCAGTAAGCCAGGATACGGTCTTTATACCGCTTGCGGCCGCTCGGCAAATATCAATTGGTCCTCCAACATCGAGTCCATTTAATCGCTCCGAGAGATACGCCTCAAAGGGCTCGTTGTTGTCGCTACGCACTAGAGAGAGAACAAGCCCAAGTCCGCCGTAGCCGTGAACAGCTTTTAATCTTGCGGCGAAGCTCACAAACATAGCCTGAAAAGAAGTTGGGTTATTTTCGACGTGGAGCATCGGCATACTGAAACGTAGAGAGCATAGCCCCCAAGTTCCCATCCTAGCTTTCCAGCCACGCAGTCCATAGACTTGAAACTCCCAATCGCCAGCGTCGTGTGGTTGCTCGCCGCTGGTATAACCAAAACTGAAAAGATCGTTTTCAGTCATGCGCTTCACCATATCGCGCATAGGTTTGGCCTTGGCCTTGGCTATCTTATTCGGTCCCTCAGGTGGCTCTTCGCGCCACAGCCAACTTAGATGTTCCTTGGCGAGGGCCTCATATTCGTCGAAGCATGAACAGATGGCCTCGCGTACTTCAGGCAGGTGAGCATCATTGAAGAACAACGTACCGGTGATCGCAGGCACGCTGCCGATGTAATCTTGCGGCCCTTGTTTGGTCAGCAACCCTCCAGGGACACGCATCTTTTCGGGATGCTCGCGCATCAACTGAATCGGGTCGGACAGAAGATCAATCATATCGAGCCCTTGCCGTCGTGCACCAAGTAATAAGGTGCAAGTGACATCACAAGCGATCCGGCAACGTAGTGGCCTTGGTCAGCCTGGGCTCATCTAACAGTCTGGCTTTATAAGCCATCAGCTCATCCTCTTCGATATCGAAGCGTTTGAGCCATTGCTCGGCTGCCCAGCCGATGATGCGTGGCTCGCCATTCTTGGAAGCATTGTGCAGACGGACCTTTGGTGCACGAATGCTCTTTAATAGTCGGTTCGGCAGCACTAGACGGGCAGGCTTTGGCTGGTCGGTCGGCGCAGCTTCAGGTATCGGCCCGGATTGGATGACCAGCCCTAAGCCGTAGTCATAGAGCGCAAACCAGTCCATCGGCAGTTCGGCCTGAATCTCACCTATCCCGCCTACTTTTTCTACCAGTTCATGGTTCAAGGCCGTCAGCCATGAGACGGTTTTAATACCCTTGTTGGCTGCATCGGATGCACCAAGTGGTCGCCCTACATCCAAGCCATTTAACTTATCCGCAAGCATTGCTTCGAAAGGCTGGTTGTCGCTCACGCGTACTGCAGACAATACGAGCCCATGACCACCGTAGCCATGGATAGCCTTCAAGCGTCTGGCAAAACTTACGAACATCGCTTGAAAAGCGATTGGGTTCTCTTCGACGTACAGTAATGGAACACTGAAGCGCAAAACGGATGCGCCCCAACTACCCATCTTCGCTTCCCAGCCACGAAGCCCAGAAATATAAAACTCCCAGTCACCAGCGTCATGAGCTTGTTTTCCGCTGGTGTAACAGAACGCCATCAGATCGTTCTCTTTCATGCGCTTCACCATTGTGCGCATGGACGGCGCCTTGGCATAAGCGAATTTGTCTGGCCCCTCTGGCGGCTCCTCGCGCCACAGCCAGGTCATGTGCTCCTTGGCGAGGGCCTCATATTCGTCAAAACATGAACAGATGGCCTCACGCACTTCAGGCAGGTGAGCGTCATTGAAAAATAACGTGCCGGTGATCGCGGGCACGCTACCGACATAGTCTTGCGAACCTTGCTTGGTCAGCAGCCCTCCAGGGACACGCATTTTTTCCGGATGCTCCCGCATCAGCTGAATAGGGTCGAACGGTAAGTCGGTCATATCAAGTCCTTAAAGCGCAGGCACCATTCCGGGCGGCGGACGCTTGGTCAGCAGCATGTACAAGATACCGGCAAGCAACGCTGCCGGGCCGAGTTGCTCAACAGGTATTTTGGAAGAGTTGGGCTCAGATTGATTACAGTCACAGTCCCCCGGCCCCATCTCAACCAGCTTGGTTTCGTCACCAGCTATCCTTATGTAAGCCAACTCCTGCCTTTCATCCATCTTGTCCGGCGGAAACTTTATCTCCACAACCTGCTTGATGTTGTCCTGCGTTGGAGGCTTGGTCGGATCGTTGACGATCACCACGTCAGGCCGGCGAACCATGCCTTCACCGGCGGTGAATGGCGGTCGCCGGGAGCCCTGATCATCCGGCGCATCCCACCATTTTTTTATCCAGCCGGGCAGCCAGTCGTGCCCCTTGGTTTCCACGTTCCGGTCCATGATCGGCGCTGGCGGTTGTCGGGTCATGTCGTAGTTGACCTCCGGCTTGTAAGGGCTGCGGTGCTGGAGGATACCGTCGAGCGCTTTGAGCTGTCCGGAGACGCAGGACTGTTTGAGCGAGCGTCCATCCTTGCCGATGCCGGGCGTGCTTTTGCATTTGCAAATTGCCGAACACAGTACTTTCTTGTCAGCGAAGTCCAGTTCGGGCTTGCTGAGCTTCACCGGCGTGGTGCTGCCCTCTGGGGACATTCCACCATTGGCCAACGGCGCACCGGGCTTTATGGGCTCGCTCATGATTGGCCGGGTTCATCAATGAGGTCAAACGCCAGCGCTTCGTCGGTGTCGCGTTCGACCCATTGGGTGAAACCTTCGTCATCGGTGCTGCCGGTCAGGTACTGGCCGTCGGACGAGCGCACGCGCACTGGCTGACCGGCGATGGGCTTGCCAGTCGCTGCATCCAGCACTTGAAAGCGACCGCGAAAGATCTTCGCGGATGAATCCAGCGGCTCATCCTGATAACCCGCCATCAGGCCGGGACTGATGCGGCCAAATCCATCGATCAAGCCGCCCTGGACACCCGACGCCGCGCCGCTGGAAGGATAGGTCATGGTGCTGACCTGGCTGGAATAGAGCATCGCGCCACAGGTAGTCCGGCAGCCGTGATAGGCAATGGCTTTACCGTCTTCGATCAGGCTGGGGTCGCCCTCGGCGATCGGGAACACGCCTTTACAACGCGGGCACGTCACCATGTCGCCTATACGCGCGCACCCCTTGCCATCAATCAACATAGTGGCGGCGCCTGATACAACGACGCCACCGTGGGAAGTCATATCGCCAATCACTATAAGGGGCAGCATCAGTATGCTCCCGTTGGCGAAACAGGATCGTGCAGGCCTGGAGCCGCCGACTCGTCGGCATACTCCACGACGACCATACCGCTGTGATCGGGACCGGTGATGACGTCGCCATTTTCAAAAACGCTACCGACCAAAGCGACTTGATGACCTTCATGGTGCATTGCAGGGCCAACACCAGACACAATGCGTGACTGGCTGCCATCGGGGTAATGCGCAAGGTCTCCCACCAGCGCCACGCGCCCGCCCGTCGTGTGCATGTTGCTGGTGGCGACGATGCGGCCACCACGTTGCGTGGTAGAGCTTTCGCTTGCGACCGGAAAGCGCTTTTTAACGGGTTTGATCGCGACTTTCGCTATGTACTCGTCGGCCAGGCGTTTTCCATCGATTTCCATGCCGTTCATGGTTGCTCCCTGCAGTTATGGTCTGTGCAGGGGATTTTGCCAAGCAAACAGGCATCACGCCAGCGGTTTGGCGTCAGATGAGAACGTGTCGTGCTGAGCGAAATAACTGTAGGAAAATCCCGACACAACGGAAAAGGCTTTTCCGCCGGGTGGAGAAAAAGCCTTTTCGTCCATTCAATACGCAACCATTGAAATGAAGTCTCGGTGCTCAGAGGGCGCTACTTCAACTGATTGGCAAACCGCCCCACGGCACCCACCACCTGTTTGGCCCCCTCCTGAATCTCGACGATCACCGCACCGGCCTCGTTGGCCAGTACCAGTCCCTGTTCCGCCTGGGTGCGGCTGTTGGCCATACCGCGTACCGCCTCATCGGCCAGCGCCTGGTTTTGCTGCACGACGCTGACGATTTCTTCGGTTGCGGCACTTGTGCGGCCTGCCAGTTGGCGGACTTCGTCAGCCACCACGGCAAAGCCCCGGCCCTGCTCACCGGCACGTGCGGCCTCGATGGCCGCGTTGAGTGCCAGCAGGTTGGTTTGCTGGGCAATGCCACCAATGGTCTGCACGATGGAATTGATCAGCAATGACTGTTTGCCCAGCGCTTCAATGCCCGAGGAGGCCGTCTGCATTTCTTCGGAAATCTTGCGCATGGTCTGGACAGTGTTTTGCACCACGTCCGCGCCGCGCTGGGCGCTGACGTCGGTCTGTTGGGAGATTTCAAACGCTACGCTGGCGGCCTGACTGACTTCTTCTTCGCGGGCCACCTGGTCGGTCACCATAGTGGCGAACTTGACCACTTTGTAGAGCCTGCCATGAGCATCGTGGACCGGGTTGTAGGTTGCTTCCAGCCAGACCTCACGCCCGTTGCTATCGATACGCTTGAAGCGTCCGGCCACGAACTCGCCACGGTTAAGCATCGCCCAGAATTCCCGGTACGACGCTTGAGAGGTTTCTGCCGGATCACAGAATATACTGTGATGCTTACCCTTGATCTGCGCCAGGCTGTAACCCATGCCGCGCAGGAACTGATCGTTGGCAGTCAGTACCTGGCCGCTCAGGTTGAACTCGATCACGGCGGTGGAGCGCAACAATGCCTGAATAAACGCAGAGTTCTCGGCAGCCGTTTCGACGATCTGGGTGATGTCCGATCCGTAGCATTGCAACGTCATCAGCCTGCCCTGCTCATCCAGCACCGGCTGCCAGAGGGCGCGAATCCAAACCAGCCTGCCGTCTGCATGCAGAAAACGGTACCTGTCGATGACCGACTCACCCTTCTGCACCGCCACTTTGAGACTGCGGTAGCAATCAAGCTGTTTGACGTAAGTGGGCACCAAGTGGTCCAGGTCCTTACCCAGCAATTGCTCGAGCGAGTAGCCAAGCGTATTGAGAAAGTTCTCGTTGGCGTGGACGATGTGGTGGTTGGCGTCCAGAGTCAGACAGACCATTTGCGCATCCATCCCTTTCTGCATCTGCCGGTACATGGATAACTCGGCCTTTTGTGCCTGTAATTCCTTTTTCAAGCGAGCGTTGAACATGACGGCACCCATAGTGAGGTTTGTACGTATATATCGACACAAGCGTAGACGAAATTAAGGCATTTCGTCTGATGGTGGCAGATTGGGTTGGTGTATGTTGTCCCCAGCGCCTGCGGTGCTTTAAATGCAAAATTCTTGAATTTACCAGCCTGCTGAAGGGCGCCTCTAAAGCGAAACAAAGGGCATGCGCAGAGGGTCAGACAGATCGACCCACCATTGCTAAACTCACTTACTTGCAGCACGCGCCACGAGGAGGCCACACGATGCAACGCATTCTGATCACTGGTGCAAACGGTTTCGTCGGGCAGATGCTGTGTCGAAAGCTACAGCAGGCAGGACATCATGTAGCTGCATTGGTGAGCCCTGGGTCTCCGAGGTCCAGTCATGCTGCCGAATCGCTGCATTGTGACATTCGCGATGCTTCTGGCTTAGAACAGGCAGTATCCCAATCAAACCCCACTCATGTTGTCCATTTGGCCGCAATCACTCACGTACCCGCCAGTTTCGAGGACCCGTTGACGACATGGCAAACCAATGTCATGGGAAGCATGAACCTTCTGCAGGCACTACAACGCCAGAATCCACAGGCATTTGTGCTGTTTGTGAGCTCATCGGAGGTTTATGGCGAGGCGTTCAAGCAGGGTATTGCCCTCGACGAAAACAGCATATGCAGGCCGATGAACCCGTATGCCGCCAGCAAACTCGCTGCTGAAACGGCCTTCCACGAGAACTTTCGTCGCGGACAGAGAGGTATCGTCGTACGCCCTTTCAATCATATTGGTGCAGGGCAATCAGCTGACTTCGCAACGGCCTCATTTGCTCGTCAGATAGCCTTGATAGAATCAGGCAGGCAGGCACCACAGTTGAAAGTTGGCAACCTGCAAGCAGAGCGAGACTTTCTCGATGTAAGTGATGTGTGCGATGCGTATATCGCCCTGTTGAAAATGGCCGACACGCGCCAAGCTCATCCTCGTTGTATGAATATTTGCCGTGGCGAGCCCATGCGTATGGAGGCCATACTTACTCAACTCACGGCACTGAGCTCAAGCACGATAGAGGTTGTCAACGATCCAGACCGAATGCGGCCGTCCGACATACCCAGCGCGTTCGGCGATAACTCCGCTATCCGCACAGTGACTGACTGGGAGCCCACGACGAAGCTGCAGGATACGCTCGCAACGCTTTTGAATTACTGGCGCGATGAGGTAGCTGAAATGGTTTGAGTCATAACGCCGCAGTGCAAACGGCGTTGTGATCATTAGCACCTGAGGCTCACGTCGGACAGTCAAGTCCGATAGTAGGAAAGGGTTGCTCAAAACGATGTCCCTTGCCGATTACGCTTCAAATCTGCGTCCACCATCAAACGACAGAGTTGTTCAAGACTAGTACTTGCTTCCCAACCAAGCACCCGCTTGGCTTTTTCAGGATTGCCAATTAGCAACTCGACTTCAGAGGGGCGGTAGAACTTGGGATTGACCTGAACGAGTGTCTCGCCCGTCGCCACATTGATACCCCGCTCGTTCTCCGCGCTGCCTTTCCATTCCAGATCTATGTCGACAGCCTTGAACGCCATGGCCACAAAGTCACGAACCGTTTCGGATCTGTGGGTCGCCAGTACAAATGAGTCGGGCTCGTCGGCTTGCAACATGCGCCACATGCCTTCCACGTACTCTTTGGCAAACCCCCAGTCACGCTTGGCATCCAGATTGCCTAACTCCAGAAGTTGCGACATACCCAGTGAAATACGTGCTGCAGAATCAGTTATTTTGCGGGTGACGAACTCTTTGCCGCGCAGCGGAGACTCATGGTTGAACAAAATGCCGCTGGCACCAAAAATCCCGTAGGACTCCCGATAGTTGACCGTCATCCAGTGCGCATAAAGCTTGGCGACGCCATAAGGGCTGCGCGGATAGAACGACGTGCTTTCGACCTGTGGAACTTCTTGTACCTTGCCGAACATTTCGGAGGTCGACGCCTGATAAAAACGTATCTTGGGGTTTACGATGCGTATCGCTTCGAGCAGGTTGACTGCACCCAAGCCGGTAATTTCGGCAGTCGTTATCGGTTGATCGAAGGAAACACCGACAAAACTTTGCGCCGCCAGGTTGTAAATCTGAGTGGGTTCGGCTTTTTGCAACAAGCGGATGCTGGCACTCAAATCAGTCAGGTCATGTTCAACCAGGTGCAGATTCGGATGGCTGGCTACGCCAAGCTCTTCGAGACGCCAGAAATTGACCGAACTGGTACGGCGATAGGTGCCGTAAACCTTATGACCTTTCTCCAGTAGAAGTTGAGTCAGATACGCGCCGTCCTGGCCAGTGATACCTGTGATCATTACAGAGTCTTGAGGTGTATTCATAAATAGGAGCTCGGTCTGGGTTCGCTTGGCTTCATTTATTATGCCGAGATAAATTCATGAATCCCGGCGCGGTCGCTTCGAAAGCAGCCCACATTGTTTGAGTCGAAGCATAGGACCACTATAGATGGGGATCTGAAGTGCAAGCAGTCATTTTTCAGATACGTCTGCATCGCGCAGCTGACGGCCGATGTTGCATCGAGAAACTCACCATCGTCCTGCACGATAGCCAGGACGTCGGTGACCAAAGGTACAGGACACCGGTTGAAGCCTTATGCTTACGGGCAGCGGCCACCACCGGTCGACTTTGGGCTGGTCACACGATACATTGATAGCACTAAGACATCATCCGTGATGTCCTATGTTTCTCGATGTTAATGTCCCGGTGTCACATGCTCGTTTCTGCCCTTGAACGTCCCAGCCTTGAAGATGCGCAACTCCTTGCCGAGGTCGAGCAGACGATCACTTCAGGTGTCGGCTCGTTGCGCTTCAGCCGTGTTCTTGAGAAACGCTACCAGGAAGAAACCCGGCTGCCGCGGCGCGAATTCCTGACGGCTGTAGGGATTGGCGGCTGTCTGATCTACAACCTGTTCCTGATCAGCGACTGGCTGATACTGCGGGATGTATTTTTCTATGTAGCCGTGGGCCGTCTGTGCCTGATAACGCCGATGTTTATCGCGCTGTTGATGCTGGCCCAACGGGTTTCCACGCGATGGGCGTTGGAAACCATCGCTGCATTCGCCACGGTAGCGTGCTCGCTCATGCCACTGCTGGTGATGATTCACAGCAACAGCCCTTATCAAATCTTTTATCAACTCGGCATGCTGTTGATCATGGTCTACTGCACCATGATCCAGCAATTGCCGTTGCGCCATGCCGCTGTCGCCATGTCCTGCATGCTGATCATCCAGTTGGCGACTACCTACATTGCCAGCTTCGCCGACTTTGTGATCTGGCAGGCCAACGCTGTGTTGTTCGTCTCGACCGTGGCATTGCTGCTGATGGCCTCCTACTTTCTGGAGCGGGCAGGCCGTATGAGCTACCTGTTTGCGCTTCGCGGACGCCTGCTTCAAGTGCAACTGATGGAGTTCGCGCGTACCGATGGGTTGACCCGGCTGTTCAACCGACGCTACCAGGACGAAGTGATGACCTCCGTCTGGGAACACGCTCGTAATACGCCGGCGAACGTAGCCATCATCCTGTTGGACATCGACCACTTCAAATCCTACAACGACAACTACGGGCATCCGCAAGGGGATACCTGCCTCAGATTGCTCTGTCAGAAAGTCCAGCAAAGCGCGCATGAGCATGGTGCTGTGGCGTTCCGGTTCGGCGGCGAAGAGGTGCTGGTGTTGATGATCGGCAATCCCCTGCAGGCCAGAGAAGTAGCCGAGGCCCTGCAGACCTCGGTTGCCGAACTCAAGTTGCCGCACCCGGTGCTCGGCGAAAACGCGCTGGTCACCGTCAGCCTCGGTGTGGCGTGTGCGACAGCGCCTATGACCAGTGCCGAGAACCTGATTGGCGCGGCTGACAATGCCCTCTATGCAGCCAAGCGTGCCGGACGTAATTGCGTGTGCTCCGCGTGAAATGACATCCCGCAGGATCCTGCTTTACGCCATGCCCCTGCCACTTTAATCTCGGTGCACACCCAGGCTGGGAGCCATCGCATGAGCGTTCACATTGACGTCAATACCAACCCTACGGAAGAGGATCGTCTGGCGATTCTGGAACCACTGAAACGTTTCAACGCCGAGCAGGCGGGCGACGGCAAGTCCGAGAAAGTGGCGATGTTCATTCGCGATGATCAAACCCGGGAAGTACTCGGCGGGCTGCACGCTCGCATTTTTTATGAGTGGCTGTTCATCGAGCTGCTGGTCGTGCCGGAACAAGCCCGTGGGCAAGGCATGGGCTCGCGTTTGATGCAGATGGCCGAGGATCTGGCGGTTGAAAAGGGCTGCACGGGAATCTGGCTGGATACCTTCGACTTCCAGGCCCCCGATTTCTATCGCCGCCACGGTTACACCGAGTTTGGCCAGATTGAAGACTATCCGTCCGGCAACAAGCGCTTCTTTTTTCAGAAGCGCCTGCCGAACACAACGGCCTGAGCCGTGCGTCAGACCTTGAACTTGCCCACCAGGTTGTTGAAGGAAATCGCCAGACGCGACAGTTCCTGGCTTGAAGCACTGGTCTGATTGGCACCTGCGGCGGTCTGGGCGGAGAGATCCTGAATGTTGACCAGGTTGCGATCAACCTCACGCGCAACGTGGGACTGCTCTTCAGAGGCCGTCGCTATCAGCATGTTGCGGTCGTTGATCTCGGCGACGCTCTGCGCAATGCGCTCCAGCGACTGCCCTGTGGCTTGAGCCAGGGTTTGCGTGTTGCTGGCCAGGGTGCGACTGTTGCCCATGGCCCGCACGGCCTGATCGGCACTGGCCTGGACACTGCCGATCATGGTTTCGATTTCGCCGGTGGACGCCTGGGTTCGGGCAGCCAGCGCCCGCACTTCGTCCGCCACTACAGCAAAACCGCGCCCCTGCTCGCCTGCACGTGCGGCCTCGATGGCAGCGTTGAGGGCCAGCAAGTTGGTCTGCTCGGCGATCCCACGGATCACGTCCAGTACCTGCCCGATCTCACGGACGCGCCCGGCGAGCTCTTCGACCATGGTGGTCGAACTGCTGATCTCGGCACTGACGGTATTGATCGCATTCACGGCATCGCGGGCCTGATCACGACCGGCAGCCGCGTCGGTGCTGGTCTGTCGGGACGCTTCCGACGTCGACATGGCGTTACGCGCGACCTCTTCGACCGCAGCGGTCATCTCGTTCACAGCCGTAGCGGCCTGCTGAATCTCATCGTTCTGACGTATCAGACCGCGACTGCTTTCTTCAGTCACGGCATTCAGCTCTTCAGCAGCCGAGGCCAACTGGTCGGCAGCGCTGGATATTTGCCCGATCGTGCTTTTCAGGTTGTCCTGCATATCGCTCAGGGCAACCAGCATCATGCCGGCTTCGTCGTGATACTGGCTGACAATCGGCAGGGTCAGGTCACCGCTTGCAATTCGCCGGGCATTGGTCACTGCAGTATTGATTGGCGTGCTGATGGCGCGACTGATGAACAGGCCCATCACAAACGCAGCAAAGAATGACAAACCTATGCCGATGTACAGATTTCGTTGCGCAGCGTCCTGTGTCTGGTCGGAAGCTACAGCAGCCTCCCCTGCCTGACGATTATTGGAATTGACGATGGTGCTCAGCTGATCCATGACCTTCAGGTAACCGCTGCGTACATCACCGTCGATGATCGCTCTTGCCCCCGCAATATCTCCGGACAGGGCAACACCTTTGGCTTGCTCGATGAGTGCCTGATAGCCAGGCCAGTCTCTGTCCATCTGATCACCGGCAGCGCGCTCATCATCTTCAAGCGGCGTAGCCCGGTAGGTGGCGTAGCTTTTTTCAGCCTGAGCCCTGTTAACGGTCATGCTCGCGAGAATATCGTCCTTGACGCTTTGTGGCGCATTGCCTGCCATGGCAGCCAATAAACGATAGAGATCACGGTTCTGAGCAATGACCGAGGCCTTGACCTCGCCTGTTTTTGTAACCGACAGCAGGCTGTTGGTAAACACGTTATCAAGGCTGACGGACAAGGCACTGATGCCGCGACTGCCTATTACGCCCACCCCAAGGGTGAAAAGCGCGCACAGAGCAAAAGCCATAAACAACTTGGCGGACAGCCTTGCGTTGTAAAACCATTTCATAGCCGGATTCCTTATGAGCAAATATGGCATAACGCCATAAAAACTTTATGGAATTCTGATGCCCTCTGCATAGGTGTATATCGGCATTTTCAGCGCACTCTGCAGGCGGTTAACAAAGTCTTCATATGAGCACGGTTGAGCCGGGCGTTTCGCATTGCCTGCACTGTCCGGAAACATGCAGTCACGTGGCGTAACAAGAACTTTCCAGGCCTGTTGCGTTACCATCCCGGCCTGTGTCCCCCAGAGCCGTGAGTCAGGATGTCCGCTTCTTCCATCGAACCATTCACTTCGCTGCCGTCCATCCTTGCCGGCCCGCTGTTGCGCCGTCAGGAAGCTGACCGCCTGGTGTTGTGGCTGGTGGGGTCTCGTCCGTTGCGCCTGACCGTGCGCCTGCGTCATGCCGCTACTGATGACGCCACTGCGGGCTTCAACGATTACGTACTCGACGACAGTCAATGTCAGGTCATCGCAATTGGGCGCCATGCGTTCATTCACCTGATCGACCTGCAACTCGACGCCGAACTGCCCCGCGACACCTGGATCGATTACGACCTGCTGGTGGACGGCGAAGGCGGTATTGCCGAATGGGCGCCGCACCTGCTGTACGAGGGCCACCGTTACCCGAACTTCGTGGTGCGCAGCAGCATCGATCATCTGCTGCATGGCTCGTGCCGCAAGCCGCACCACAGCGCGGCCGAAGGTCTGCTTTGCGTGGACCGCCTGCTGGCCGATATCCAGGAGCCGCTGCAACGCCCTGCGCTGTTGATGATGAGCGGCGATCAGATCTACGCCGACGATGTCGCCGGACCGATGTTGCGCGCCATCCATGTATTGATCGAACGGCTGGGGTTGTTCGACGAGCGACTTGACGGTGCCATCGTCGATGACAGCCCTCGTCTTTATGCGCATCCGGCCAGCTATTACCAGCGTGCCGACCTGTTGCCGGCCCTGAAAAGCAACGACACGCTGCGCGAGCGCTTCTTCGGCGGCACCAGCAAACCGGTATTCACCAGCAGCACAGCGGATAACCATCTGGTCAACCTGGCGGAAGTCATGGCGATGTACCTGCTGGTCTGGTCACCTACGCCCTGGACCCTGATCGAGCCCGGCAGGCCGCAACTGGAAGACGGGGAAGTCGAGCGCTACGCCAAGGAGCAGCACTTAGTCGAGGCGTTTGCCGAGGGACTGGGCGGCGTAGCACGGGCGATGGCGCATCTGCCGTGCATGATGATTTTCGATGACCACGACATCACCGATGACTGGAACCTGTCGGCGAACTGGGAGCAAACGGCGTACGGCCATCCATTCTCCAAACGCATCATCGGTAACGCCCTGCTTGCCTATCTGCTGTGTCAGGGCTGGGGCAATAACCCGGATGCGCTCAACGGGCTGGTCAAACAGGCTTATGCCCTGAGCAGCGAGGCCGTGTCGAACGACAACTGGCTGGACAGCCAGGCCCAGGACCAGTTGATTGATCAGTTGTTGAAGTTTCAGCAATGGCATTACGTGCTACCGACCAGCCCGGCGCTGGTGGTACTGGATACCCGCACCCGACGCTGGCGCAGCGAGTCGAACTTCAATCACCCGTCCGGGCTGCTCGACTGGGAAGCGCTCAGTGAGCTGCAACAGGAGCTGATCGACCATAAATCGGCGATTATCGTCTCACCTGCTCCTGTGTTCGGCGTCAAGTTGATCGAGGCAATACAACGTATCTTCAGCTGGTGTGGCTATCCGTTGCTGGTCGATGCGGAGAACTGGATGGCGCACCGTGGTGCTGCCAACGTGATTCTGAACATCTTTCGCCACTCCAGAACCCCGGGCAATTATGTGATCCTGTCGGGCGATGTGCATTACTCGTTCGTCTACGAAATCCTGATCCGCCAGCGCAGCGGCGGGCCTCACATCTGGCAAATCACCAGCAGTGGCATCAAGAATGAATTCCCCCGTCGTCTACTCGACACTTTTGATCGGCTGAATCGCTGGTTATACTCTCCCCGCTCACCTCTTAACTGGTTCACCAAGCGCCGCCTGATGAAGGTTGTTCCGCGCACGCCCGAGCACAGCAAGGCCGGTGAACGCTTATGGAACTCGGCAGGTGTCGGGCAGGTACTGTTCAATGAACAGGGCCAGCCGACCCTGATCAACCAACTCAATGCCAACGGTGACGCGCCTACCTGTTTCGTCGAACCGGAAGAATACAGAGACCAGCGATCAGACGAAGAGCGTGGCTTTCTGGAAAACAACCGGGAAACAAGGGATAGTCACCGCTAAACTTATCGGCAATTGCCGGGTCGATAGTTGCTACCGGTCAGGTTGCGGCACACCCTGGCAAGCATTACTTCCTGGAGAGCGCCCCCGTGATAACCAATCAACGCATAGCCAGACTCAACGCATGGGGGGCACATGGCTTCACCGCCACCGGCGTAGTCCTTGCGTTCCTGGCGACCATTGCCTTGTTCAACAACGAACCCAAAGCCTGCCTGTTGTGGCTGGGCGCGGCCCTGATCGTGGATGGAGTCGACGGCTCACTGGCTCGCAAGGTCAACACCACGTCGGTACTGCCGCACTTCGACGGCTCAGTGCTGGATCTGGTCATCGACTACCTGACCTACGTGTTCATCCCGGCATTGTTCATCTACCGCTACATACCGGTGCCGGATTACACGCTGCTGCTGAGCATCTCGGTCATTCTGGTTTCGTCGCTGTTCTGTTTCTGCAACGTCGACATGAAAAGCAAGGACAACTACTTTCAGGGCTTCCCCGCCGCCTGGAACGTCGTTGCACTGTGCCTCTACATTCTGTCACCGGCGCCATGGCTGACGTTCATCACCATCATCGCCCTGGCGCTGCTGACCATGACCCGCATGAAGTTCCTGCACCCGTTCCGCGTGCGCCGCTTCATGCCGCTCAATATCGCGGTGACCACCGTATGGTTGCTGTCCAGCGCACTGCTGATCATCAACCATCCGCACAACGGCCCGGTGGTCATGGGGCTGTGGCTGGCAATGTCGGCGTATTTCCTGGGGATTTGTATCTGGAGAACGTCGCTGGAGTGGCTCGGTCGGCTTAAAGCCTGACCTGCAAGTCAGACCAAAAAGCTCGCTGAACGCCTTGCGCGGTCAGCGAGCTTTTTTATGCGCGCCCTATTTGCTCTCGGCCTGCATCTCGGCAGCAGGCCGGACCTTGCCGAAGTGATGCGTGGTATAGCAGCACAAACCCAACCCACCGAGGGCCAGCAGGCCGCCGACGATGCCGACATTGGCAACCCCGAGATGGCTGCTGACGACGCTGCCGAGCAGCGCGCCGCCGCCAATCCCGATATTGAAGATGCCCGAGAACAGCGCCATCGCCACATCGGTCGCATCAGGTGCCAGCGACAGCACGCGCGCCTGCAAGGTCAGGCCGAAGCACATGATCGCCATGCCCCAGATAATGGTCAGCGTGCCGAGCGTCGTAGCATCGCCGGAGAGCGGCAACAGCATCAGCAGGCACAGGGTCAGCGTGCCAATGGCGGTGATCAACAGCCCATTGGGGAAGCGATCGCTGAACAGGCTGAAGATGATCGAGCCCATGATCCCGGCCCCGCCAAAGACCAGCAGCAGAATTGTGGTCATTTCGCCGCTGAGCCGGGACACGGTCTGGGTGAACGGTTCGATGTAGCTGTAGGCGGTGAAATGAGCGGTCACCACGATGGCGGTCAGCAGGTAGATCGCCATCAGCCGTGGGCGTTTGAACAGGATCGGCAGGCTGCGCAATGAGCCGGAGTTCTGACTGGGCAGTAAAGGCAGCGCGCGGACCAGCAGGAAGACTACCAGCGCAGCGATGCCGGCGATGCCCAAAAAGGTGGTCCGCCAGCCCAGGGCTTCACCCAGCACGCGGCCCAGCGGAATACCCAATACCATCGCCAACGACGTACCGGTCGCCAGCAGGCCCAGCGCCTGAACCTGCTTGCCGGGCGGTGCGATGCGTACGGCCAGCGACGCCGTAACCGACCAGAACACCGCATGTGCAAACGCGATACCGACCCGGCTCACCAGCAGGATCGCAAAGCTGGGGGCGATCGCGGAGAGGACGTGGCTGACCACAAACAGGCCGAACACGAACATCAGCAGCTTGCGGCGCTCGATGTTGCGCGTCGCCAGCATCATCGGCAACGACATCAGCGACACGACCCAGGCATAGATCGTGAGCATCAGCCCGACCTGGGCCGGGGTCATCTCGAAGCTCTGACCGATGTTACTCAGCAGACCGATCGGCACGAACTCGGTGGTATTGAAAATGAAGGCCGCCAAGGCCAGCGCGAATACGCCAAGCCAGCTACCTGCCTGCTCGTTTGGAGGTGAAGTTATCAAGAATCACAACGCCCTGAAAATATTCCGACCCGAAGGCCGACCGCCACGCGTGTACATCCACGCCTGACACCTGTATGGAAAACCGCGGCTCGCTCCCCTGAAAAACCAACGCAAAAACGCTCCGCTCGACCTTCAGGATCGGGCGCAGTGTGCAAAGTGGATTATTGTGGATATGGGGAGTGAAGCCAGATGACACGAATTCTACGGACCGCCAGAGTGGATCACAACCCGTGTGCACATAACCGACTTTGCAATTGACCGCCGGTCGTCAGCCATCGAGGAAGCGCTGCCGATGCTCGGGCGACGGCAACAGGCAGTGATCATAGCGCCCGAACAGGCGATATCGGTTGAGCGCGATACGGTTGTAGGCCCAGTCCCGCAGGAAGCGTGGAAAAATCCCCAGCACTTTGAGCAGAGGCCACGGCGCAGGCAACAACCCCATGATGTGCAGAAAGGCATCCGAACGCACGAATACCCGATTGTTGACGATAACCGCGATGGTATGAAAATCGTCGAGCGGCAGCCCGGCCCATTTCAGCAACGCCTGCCCTTGCTCCGACTGCACGGCGGCCAAGCGCAGACGCCGATGCGGATCATGGCGAATCAGAAACTTCACCACGCCATTGCACAGCTTGCAGACGCCATCGAACAGCACGACACATTCATCAGGTTTCAGATACGGGGCGGGAGTGTTCGACACGGTATTCACCTGTTCAGGAAAAACAGCCCTGGCGCGCCCGGAAACATGAACGCCCCGCCAATCAAAGGACCGGCGAGGCGTTCAGGCTAAAGCCATTACCCGGCAGAATCAAACCTTGCGGACGAACTCCGACTTCAGTTTCATCGCGCCGATGCCGTCGATCTTGCAATCGATGTCATGGTCGCCATCGACCAGGCGGATGTTCTTGACCTTGGTGCCGACCTTGACCACCAGCGAGGAGCCTTTGACTTTCAAGTCCTTGATCACCGTGATGGTGTCGCCGTCCTGCAGCACGTTGCCCGTTGAGTCCTTAATGACTTTCACGTCATCGGACGCATCGGCGCCAACGGCGTCGGCAGACCATTCATGGGCGCATTCCGGGCAGATCAGCAGGCTGCCGTCTTCGTAGGTGTATTCGGAATTGCATTTCGGGCAGGACGGTAAGCTCACAATGGTTCTCGCATCGAGGAGGGGTAAAACCATGCATTATAAAGGGCTTTTCCTGTTTCAGGTGGGAAGTGACTGATCTGCCGTCATAAACCTGCTTCCGTCATTGGACAGAAGCGAAGACCTGAACTAAAAAATACAGCACTCTCTTTCCGATAACTCCCCATCTTCCTCTCCCTACACGCCCCTGCGCTTCGCGTTGGCGGTAGCTATTGCAGCGTGCATTTACCGTCTCTTGCCACTTACTGCATCGAGCACATCACATGGGCATCCCTCATAACCCGGCACTCGGCTATCGACCCGAGATCGATGGTCTGCGAGCGCTCGCGGTCATTCCGGTCATTCTGTTCCACGCGGGCTTGCCGCTGTTCAGCGGCGGATTCGTGGGCGTCGATATCTTCTTCGTGATCTCCGGCTATCTGATCACTTCGATCATCATCGCGGAGAAGATCAGAGGCCGGTTCTCGCTGATCAACTTTTACGAACGACGCGCGCGGCGCATCCTGCCTGCACTGTTCGTGATGATGCTGATCTGCCTGCCTGTCGCGTGGTTGACGCTCGATCCATCTGACCTGAAGTACTTTGCCAAGAGTCTGGTGGCGGTGCCGACTTTTTCATCCAACGTGCTGTTCTGGCTGGAAAGCGGCTATTTCGACGCCACGGCAGAACTCAAACCGTTGTTGCACACCTGGACGCTCGCGGTGGAAGAACAGTACTACCTGTTCTTCCCGCTGCTCTTGATGCTGGCCTGGGGCCTGGGCCGCAAGTGGCTGATCGTGCTACTGATAGTCGCTGCCCTGGCCAGCCTGGCGCTGGCGCAACTGGGCGCCCATCAAGCCACCAGCAACGCTTTTTATCTGCTGCCGGCACGTGCCTGGGAATTGCTGGCGGGCTCGTTCATCGCCTTCTACTTTGCATGGCGACCGCGCAGCATCGGGCGCGCGAGCGTTGTCGATCAGGCGGCGACTTTACTGGGGATTTTGCTGATCGGTTATGCCGTGGTCGGTTTCGACAGCAGCACGCCCTTCCCCGGTCTTAATGCGCTGGTGCCGGTACTGGGTGCGGTGTTGATCATCGTCTTCGCCCATGGCAAGACCTGGGTTGGAAGCGCCCTGAGTTCACGTGCGCCCGTCGCGATCGGCATGCTCAGCTACAGCGCTTACCTGTGGCATCAGCCCGTCTTTGCCTTTGCCCGCCAGTACAACCTGAATGAGCCAGGCCTGCCACTCATGCTGGCGCTTACCCTTGTTTCTTTGGTGCTGGCCTGGCTGAGCTGGCGTTTCGTCGAGCAGCCGTTTCGCAAGGCCGGCACCTTCAATCGCCGTCAGATTTTCACCACGGCAGGCGCTGCCTCGGCGCTTTTTATCGCGCTGGGGCTGGTTGGCTATGTGAATAACGGCTTTCCCCAGCGCTTCGCTGTCGACCCGGAGCTGCATCAAGCATTCGCCGACCCGTTGATACGCGACAAATGCGACCAGCCTCTGGACGGCAAGAGCGGCAACGTCGATTTTTGCCTGTTCGGCCTTGCTGACGATCAGGCAACGCCGGACATGGCGCTGTTCGGCGACAGCCATGCCGAAGCGCTGTTATCGACGTTCGACGCCGCCGCCCGGGATCAGGGCAGAACCCTCGCGCACATCGGCCTGGGCGGCTGCCTGCCCTTGCTCGGCGTGGACGTGGCCAACGGCAACTACGCTGCCGGGGTCTGCGAAGCGCTGGCCGATCGGGAATTCGACTACGTGAAGCGGCAGCGCATCAAAAAGGTCGTGCTCGTAGCGCGCTGGACGCTGTATACCGGCGACGATTACAGCGAGAGGACGATGAGCACGTATTTCCTGACCTCGCGCGCCGATCCGCAGAAAAGCCGCGAAACCTCGCGCAGGGTATTCAGCCAGGCCCTTGAACACACGATCGAGGCCTACCGCAGTATCGGCGCCGAGGTGTTCATCATCGCGCAGGTGCCGCAGCAAATGATCAACCCTGAAAGTCTCTACTATCGCTTGGCGCGGGACGCTTCGGAAGACGATGCGCAAGCCTTGCAGCGGGTCAGCGAACTGTCGGTGCCGGTGGAAAAACACGACCTGTTGCAGCGTTTCACCCGCCAGTTGTTCCTGCGTGCCAGCCAGTCAAAACACATCAGCCTGATCACGCTGGATGACGCCTTCTGCAAGGACAGGCAATGCCTGATCGGCGACCTGCATTCGTACTACAAGGACTTCAACCACCTCAACGCCAGAGGTGCGGGGCTGCTTGCCGGCCAGATCAGCCATATTCTTGACCAGTGACAGGGTTTTATCAGGCGGCATTGTCTGTAATGCTGATGCCTGCCCAGCCTCCGAGGACCACCGCATGACCGCCGCCAGCTTCACCCCCTTCGAGGATCTGGCCAACCTGCTGATACCCCACACCCACGCAGAGAAAATCGACGACTCGCACGATGTCTCGCACTTGCTGCGTGTCTGGAAGAACGTCTGCGCCATTCGTGACCGTGAAGGCGGCGATGCCCGTGTGCTGATTGCGGCAACGCTGCTGCATGACTGCGTTTCGGTCGAGAAAGACTCGCCGTTTCGCGCCAGCGCATCGCGACTGGCGGCGGCGCGGGCCAGCGAATTGTTGACCGAGATGGGGTGGGATGAGCAGAGCATCGCCTCCGTCGCCCACGCCATCGAAGCGCACAGTTTCTCGGCGGCGATCACGCCGTTGACCCTCGAGGCCAGAATACTGCAGGACGCCGACCGGCTGGACTCGCTGGGCATGATCGGTGTGGCCCGCACCTTCTACGTGTCAGGGCGTCTCGGCAGAGCGCTCTACGACCCGAATGATCCGTATGCCAGCCAGCGCCCCTATGACGACCTGAATTTCGCCGTCGACCACTTCCACACCAAGCTGCTGCAACTGGCTGACGGTTTTCAGACCGCTACCGGCGCACAACTGGCGAAAGCCCGGCACCATCGGGTCAAGCGCTTTCTGGATGAACTGATGGAGGAAATTGCTCCCCTGCAGCCATGAGTCATTGGCTGCACATCCATCATTCAGCAGATGTCATAAAGACATCACACAATTGCCCTATAAACGGCTCTCCGAGAAGGTCCGTGTGTTTATAGGGGTTGTGTGCCGTGAAAAGATTGATGCCTCGTTTCCTACGTCGGCAAGCCACAACGACAACACTCTTGCGCCGCTTCAAAATCACCCTGCGCCTGGTCATCTGCTTTGCCATAACCTCCCTGTTGATGGTAGCGCTTGGCGCGTTCTGCCTGTTGCAGATGCAGGCGATCCGCACCCAGGGCGAGGCAGTCGAGAGCGGCGCCCTGCCCAGTATCGCCACCGCCGATGCCATCGCCATCGGTCTGGTCAAACTGCGCAGCGAAACCACCCGTCTGATCGCCAACGCCGACGATCCGGGCGCCGTCATCAACAGCAAGATCAATGTCGAGCAACTCAGGAACGAGGTCGAGAAAGGCTTCTCGGAATACCTGGCGCGTGTCCAGTCGGGCACTGAGCATGACTCCATTGTCGCGTTGCAGGATGCCTACAAGGCCTTCATGCCCGGTTTGCAGGATCAGATCGCGCTGATCGAGCAGAACAAGCTGGACGAGGCCAGGATGCTGGCCAACACCATGCTCTCGCTGCAAGGCGACCTGATGGACATGCAGGTGCAGCTGTTGCGGGAGCTGAACAAACAGAGTGCGTCCGCCGCCGTAGAGGCCGCAGGTGCCAGCTACGAGCAAACGCGGATCATTGCGCTGAGCGCCATTGGCCTGGTTCTGGCACTGACCCTGTTGTTGGCCTGGCGCCTGAGCGTCAGCATCATCCACCCGATGCGGCAGGCTTTACACATCGCCAGCACCATTGCCGATGGCGACCTGAGCGAGCACCCGATACCGGACGGCAAGGACGAGACCGCGCAATTGCTGATCACCCTCGGGCGCATGCGCACCAACCTGCACAGTACGATCGACCAGATCTACGCAGCGGCGACGCAGTTGTCGCAGTCGGTTCAGGAGATGGGCAGCATCGCCGAAGCCAGTGCGCTCAATCTGCAATTGCAGAACACTGAAATCGAACAGGCCGCTGTCGCGGTCAATCAGATGAGCCAGGCGGCCATCGAAGTGGCAGGTAATGCCAGCAATACCGTGACCGAATCGGAGGCATCGACCCGGGCGGCAGCACAAGGGCAGGACAAGCTGTCGGCGACCATTCTGTCGATCAAGGAGCTGACCGAAAATGTGCTGGACTCGTCGCATCAGGCGCAAGGGCTGGCCGAACGCACCCAGAGCATCAGCAGCATCCTCGATGTGATTCGCGCAATCGCCAATCAGACCAATTTACTGGCCCTGAACGCGGCTATCGAAGCGGCTCGTGCAGGCGAAGCCGGACGCGGTTTTGCCGTGGTGGCCGATGAAGTCCGCTCACTGGCGCAACGCACCAGTGCATCCACCGCGGAAATCGAAGGGCTGATCAGCGGCGTGCAGCAAAGCACCCAGCAAACCGCCAGCTCGCTGCGCCACACGGCGACGCAGGCCAACCTGACGATGGAACAGGCCGCCTCGACCGGCGAAGCCCTGCAAGTGATCATTCATTCAACCGCCACCATCAACGACCGCAACCTGCTGATTGCCAGTGCCGCCGAGCAGCAGGCCCAGGTGGCAACCGAAGTGGACCGCAACCTGAGCAGTATTCGCGACCTGTCCAGCCAGACCGCATCAGGCGCGCAGCAGACCACCGTCGCGAGTAACGCACTGTCGATGCTGGCGAATGATCTGAACCTGATGGTGCAGCGTTTCGTGTTGTGATGGGTTAACTCGCCAGCCAGCCTGCAACAAGAGGCTGGCTGGCGATCAACGGCTATCAGTCCTGCGGACGCAGGCGGTACTGCGGCGGCAGTTGCTCGAAGCCGCTGATGGTCACGTCGAGGCTTTTCCAGCGGCCATCCTTGATGCCGTAGATGCAGCCATGCACAGACAGGCTCTGCCCACGGTGCCAGGCGTTCTGCACAATGCTGGTGTGACCGACGTTGGCCACTTGCTGAATCACATTCAATTCACACAGGCGGTCGACGCGCTCTTCCTCGGTCGGCAGCTTGGCCAGCAACTCGCGGTTTTCGTAATACAGGTCACGAATCGTGCGCAACCAGCCGTCGATCAGGCCGAACTGGCGGTCCTGCATGGACGCACGCACGCCACCGCAACCGTAGTGGCCTGTGACCAGAATGTGTTTGACCTTCAACACGTCCACTGCGTACTGAATCACTGACAGGCAGTTAAGGTCGGTGTGCAGTACGACGTTGGCCACGTTGCGGTGAACGAACAGATCACCCGGCAGCATGCCGACGATTTCGTTGGCCGGCACGCGTGCGTCGGAGCAACCGATCCACAGGAACTCAGGGGTTTGCTGGCGGGCCAGTTTGGCGAAGAACTCAGGATCTTCCTGCTTTATCGCATCGGCCCAGCGTGCATTGTTATCAATCAGGTCTTGTAGCTCGTTCATGCTTTGACGCCTCGATCTCGATAATGATGCCCAGCCTTGGACTGGTGTCCGATCCTTCAAGTCACGCTGTGATGCCACTCGTTGCGAATGCCTGTCGTCAACAAAAAGGAATCTTCAAAGTCACGGTCGGTCCACTTTTTACGACCACCTGAAATGAGGATTTCTCATGAACGATTCACGCCGTCCGTTTGGTGCCACCGAACCGGAACCTATCGACGATAACGAAGACCGCATGGGCTCCATGGAAACACTCGATTTCGACGAGGAAGAACCGGGCCGTATCGGCGATCTTATCCCTGAAGGCGAGCTGCAACATGAAATTCCGGATCAGCGAGTGCGCGAAGCAGGCCTCACGGGGGCTTCTACTGATGACCATCATTCGACCGACGATGATCTGTCTCCGGAAACCCTGATCCATGAAGACGGCGCCCGCTCCCCCAACGAGCCAGGCGAAGACCTCCCGGCCGACCTAGATGTTACGGTCGTCGATGGAGATGACATTGGCGGTGGCAACGGCCTGGACGAAGAAGAACTGGCACTCGTCGACCCGCTGGACGGCAACCAGCGCTGATCCGGACACTCAGTCCAGCAGCGTGCAGGCCATGACCACTGCGTCTTCACGGCCGCCGTCGGATGCCGGGTAGTAGTCACGACGCCGGCCTATCTCATTGAAACCGTAGTTTTCATACAGACGATAGGCTGGGCGGTTGCTGTCACGCAGCTCCAGAAAGCATTCTCGTGCATTGAGCTGGTAAGCGCGCTTCATCAGGTGGTCGAGCAGTAACAGGCCAAGACCCCGCCCCTGATTTTCAGGTTTGACCGTAATGTTGAGCAGGTGCGCTTCGTCGATGATGACCTGAATGACACCGTGTCCGACCTGCTGCGCGCCCTCGAACATCAACCAGATCTCATAGGACTTGAGCCCGTCGAGAAAGATGCCGCGTGTCCAGGGATGACTGAACGCCGCGTATTCGATTTTCAGCACTGCGTCCATGTCGGCTTCGGTCATGCGGCGGAAGGTTACGGCATCACTCATCGATCGATTTCCAGCGCGTCATCAGCCGACGCATGGCTTTCCAGACATCCGCCTTGCGCTCAGGCTCGTCCATCAGTAATTCAAGACCTGGCAGCGCCCAGGCCGTACCCAGACCTTCAATCTGCAGTTCACGGTGGTAAGACTCGGCATCGGCTTCACCGGCGTACTTCATCGACGGCAGACCGATCAGCCACAGGCAGGCGCAGGGCTCGTCCTCGAGCCGCGCGCCCACGAAACCCTGCACGAAATCTCGCGCAGCTTCCGGGCCCTGGTCCATCTGGCCGCGGACCAGCAACGGCCAGCGCACGGGCTCGCCGATGATCTGCGGGCTGTCGGGCAGACCGGCGGCGCGCAGCATGTCCTTGAGCAGCAGGTAGGAAGGATCACGGCTCTGAAACGGCTGACCCGTGGTGAGTTCGACCAGTAACAGGCAGCGTCCGGCGCGCAACAATTGCAGGGCAAAGCGCGGTGGCGGTACCACCGGCGCCTTCGGCGGCGCCGGCTCGGCCTCTTCGGCGGCCGGGGTCGCTGTGCGCGTGCTGGCCAGGGAGGGGCGCGGCACCTCGACCCTCGGGCGCTCGGGCTGGCGGGCAACCGGCTCGACATTCGACGTTTCGGCAGGCGCAGCGTGCTCCGCTGGCGAAGCAGCAGGCGCGACACGTTGCACCTCGACCGGCGGCGGCAACGGCACAAGCAGTTGCGGACGTGACGGCGCGGCGAATGGCAGTTCTGTGCGCGGCAGCCAGTTGACCACCTGCATGGCAGTCAAATAAGCGCGGCGACGGGACTCGTTGAGCAAGGGTCAGCCACCTGTGGATAAGTTAAGCGCGCAATTCTAGCGTTGTTCGCCTTTTTGCGCTGCAGCATATCGCCCGCAGGTGAAATATCAGTCGACTGATGCAGTACAATTGCCGCTTTTCACTTGCCAACAGTCGGCCTAACGATGATCGAACCCAAGCGCGTTCTGCGCGCCCTTGCCGAGCACTGGGCGCTCCTTGAGCCCTTATGCGAACATTTCGACCAGGGTACGTTGAGCCTGAGCGAGCTGCGCCTGCAACTGGGCGCTCAGCAGCAGGACAGCACTCCGCAAGACATCACCAATCTGCTGGACGTGTGGATCCGTCTGGACATTCTGGTGCCCGTCGCGAAAAGCCCGAACCGTTTCGAGCTCAACGCACAGATCCATGACTTCCTGTCGTACCTGCGCCGCGAGCACCGTCTGGGCCTGTGTCTGGAAATCGAGGCCTACCTGCGCCATCTGGAGCGACTGGCCGGCTACATTCAGGACGCGTTCGAGGTTCGCGACGCCAACGACCTGGCCAGACAGCTGCGCCTGCTAGACATGCGCGTGCGCGACGTACTCAAGAAGCTCGCCAACGACGAACAGGCGCTGGTCGCCGTGGCCGACCGGGCCAAGACCAGTGACCGGCAGATCCCGTTGCGCCAGCGTTATGCCGAAGTGCTGGCGACGTGGGACGAATACGTCGAGCCGATGATTCAACTGGTCAACGCAGACGGTGCGTTCGAGCAGGGCGTGCGCAAGGTCGAGAACGTCCTGCTGCGCCTGCTGACCGAGCAACAACGTCTCGGTCATCTGGTCGACGACGACATGCTGCTGCGTACCCATGCGCGCATTCTGGAAATGCAGACCAGTGCCCAGCTGACCTTGCGCCATGCACGCGAACTGCTGCTGCCACTGCGTGAAGAAGCGCGGCGCCATAACGCCGTGACCCGCGGCGCAGCGCTGGCCTTGTCTGCCATTCGCCGCAAGGGGCTGGATGCGGTGCCTCAGGCTGCCATGCCGATGTTCACCCGTCCGCAAAGTACGTTTCTGGGCAGTGCGAGTCAGGTCGAGGCCTACGTGTATGCCCTGGCGCGCTTCGAACCCAAACCCGCCAGATTCCCCAAGGCCAGTGGCACCCGCAAGGGTCAGGCGCCACGCGCACCGCGTACGGTCAAAGAGATGCTCGAGCGCTGCGAAGATGCCTTGCCGATGCCTGACCTGATGGTCTGGTTGCTGGAGCAGGAGCCAACCGGCGAAACCGACGAGTTGCTCTACTGGTTCTCGCGCCTGTCGCGCGACAAGCGCTTCGCCCGTGAACGCCTCGAGCGTCGCGAATATTTCACCCGGGAGCACCGCGTCAGCCTGCGCTCCTTTGCCCTGCTCGCTGCAAAAGACGAGCAGGCCGAGCATTCCGAGAGCACCGTTCATGCATCTTGATCTATCCGAAATGTCCCAGCTCGCGCCGATCTTTCGCGAGCTGTTCAAGGGCTATCACATCAGCCGCCGCGACCCGGAGCTGTACGCTCAGCTCTCCAACTGCCAGGACCAGTACCGCACGCTGTTCAAGGCACTGGGCTTCGAACTGGTCTGCGATACGCGTGGCTTTTATTATTTCGTGCCTGAACTGGCCGCTGCGCAGGTCAACAAGACCGCCCAGCGCCTGGCACTGTTCACCTTCATCCTCGTTGAACATCTGGCAGATCAGGGCCGTGATCCCATGTCAGTGCTCGACGGTGGCAGCCTGGGCCGCGACGAGCTGCCTTCGATGCTGGAAAAGTACCGCGACCTGTTTCTCCAGGCTGAAGTACAGACCCCGGAAGAGCTCGAAGAAAAGATCATGCGGCGCATGACGCAGTTGGGCTTTGCCAGTGAGGAAGTGGGTATCTACCGCTTCCTGCCGCCGATGCACCGTTTTCTCGATGTGTGCCTGTCGGTGCAACAGGACCGCGATCTGGCCGCCAGCCTGCATAGCGCCCTGCCCCTGCCGACGCCTGTGCTCATCGATGACGACAGCGACGAAAAGCTGCTGGAAACCGATGACCCGCTGGACCTGGCTGAATTCGGCGAAGAGACCGAGGAAGAGGCGCTGGCCCGGGCAATCGCCGATGAGCAACGACAGGAGATGGACACATGAGCCAGGAACGTTATGGCATCCGCCGCTTTGCCCTGTTGAACACTGCCGGTTACAGCCTTGGCCTGTTCCCGCTGGAAAATCCGCTGTCGGTATACGGCGCGAACAACCTCGGTAAAAGCGCCTCGATCAACGCCCTGCAATTCCCGATTCTGGCGCGCATGTCGGACATGAGCTTCGGCAAGTACAGTCTGGAACAGTCACGACGCTTCTACTTTGCTTCCGACACCAGTTACATTCTGGTGGAAGTTTCCCTGCCTCACGGCCCGCATGTCATCGGCGTCGTGGGTCGCGGTCCGGGCGGCGGCTTCGGCCACCAGTTCTTCGCCTATGCCGGCGAGCTGGATCTGGGTCATTACCAGAAGAACGACACCTGCCTGCGTCAGAAAGAGCTGTTCAGCAACCTGGAAAGCCAGGGCCTGAAAGCCTACGAGCTCAAGCCTGACGAACTGCGCCGTCTGCTGGTCGGCGGGCACACGTCGATTCCGCTGGACCTGACCTTGATCCCGCTGCGCTCCACCAGCGAGCAGAGCCTAAAGACCTTCCGCGCACTGTTCATCAACCTGCTGCACATGCGTGAAATCACCGCCGCCAAACTCAAGCAGCTGTTTCTGGATGCTTTCGAGCACAGCCTGCGTTCGGGCAGCGTCGACTATATTGCCGCCTGTGAAGAAGCCTTCCGCGATGTGCGGCGTATGGAACAGGACTACAACTCGCTGGTGCTGGCGGGTCCACTGGTCGAGGCGCTGGCCGCTGGCGTCAAGCAGCGCGATGTGTTGCGCGGCAAGCTTCATCGTCTGTCACCGATCCTCGATTCACTGCTCGGCACCTGGTCGGACTACTCCGGTGCGCGCAAGGAAGAGTTGGTCATTCAGGCCGAGCATTACCGTGCCCAGCAGGATGAGATGCAGAACGATCAGCGCAGCAGCACTCAGGAGCTGATGCGCCTGGAGCGCGAGATCAGCAGCATCCAGCGCTGGGTCGGCGAGCTGTCGGTACTGAAAAACCGTTTTGCGCTGGTCGATGACGTCAAGGTGCTGGAGCAACAGCTGCTCGCCGCCAAGGACGCTCACGATGAGCTGGCCGGTGCGCTGGCCCAGTCCCGCCAGTTCAGCGCCGAAGACCTGGACGAGCGCCTGCGCGATCTGGAAAAACGCCTCAAGTCGGTCAAGCAGCAGCTTGATCATGCGGACAACAACAGTTATGCCCGTCTGCGTGAAGAGTTTTCCCAGCCGGACGTAGAACGTCTGATGCGTCTGTTCAACAGCGCGCTGTTCAGCCTGCCGTTGGGTGAGCAAGGCATTGCGCTGGATGATGGCGATGCGTGGGTCAAATCGCTGGAGACCATTCTGGACGGCTTCAAGGGCGATCAGTTCGCGGTACCGGGGCTGACGATCAACCTGTCGAGCATCGAGCCTCCTGCCCTGCAGGCGCTGGCCGATCGTGCCGCGTTGCGCGATCAGAAAGAGCGACTGGAGAAAGAACTCAAACAACTGAAAACCCAGCAGGCTGTCGCCGCCGACCGTTCGGCGAGCAAGACCCAGACCGAAGCGCTGTATCAGCAGGTGCTGGATGCTCAAAAGGCGCTTGAAGACTTCCGCCGCTGCCAGACCTTGAGCGCGGAGGAATCCACCAAGCTGGAAGAACTGGCGCAGATGGAAGCCGCTCAGGATGAACTGAAACGCTCCAGCGACGCGTTCACCGAGCGCGTGCAGCAACTGTCCGCCAAGCTGCAATTGATCGCACGTCAGATCGGCGATATGGAATCCAAGCAACGTACGCTGGACGATGCGCTACGTCGCCGTCAGTTGCTGCCTGCGGATCTTCCGTTCGGCACACCGTTCATGGACCCGATCGACGATTCCATGGATAACCTGTTGCCGCTGCTCAACGACTATCAGGACAGCTGGCAGGGTCTGTTGCGCAGCGATGGACAGATCGAGGCGCTGTACGCACAGGTTCGCCTCAAGGGTGTGGCCAAGTTCGACAGCGAGGACGACATGGAGCGTCGCCTGCAGCTATTGATCAATGCCTACGCGCACCGTACCGACGAAGCACTTACGCTGGGCAAGGCTCGTCGCGCTGCGGTCACGGATATCGCACGTACCCTGCGCAATATCCGTAGCGACTATGACAGCCTTGAGCATCAACTGGCGCTGTTCAACCGCGAGATCAACAAGCGTCAGGTCTCGAACCTGGCAAGCTTCCGTATTGTGCTCGCCCCTAACAAGGAAGCGCTCAAGCACATCGATCAGATCATCCACAGCGCAGGGCAGTACGAAGAAGGCGAGACGCTGTCGGTCTTCGACCTGAGCCAGAGCGCAGAGCAGGACAACAAGAACGAAGAAGCCAAGGAATATCTGGCCCGGCTTGTGGCTGCCAACCACAACCAGTTGGGCTTGAAGGACCTGTTCGAGCTGGCATTCGAAATCACCAAGGTCAACGGTCAGCCGGTTATCCACACCGATATCGATGGGGCTGCCTCCAACGGCACCACGATGACCATCAAGGCATTGACCAACATGTACCTGCTGTTGCACTTGATGGATCGCGACCAGGCCGGTCGGGTGCGTTTGCCTTACTACCTCGACGAAGCCGCAGACATCGACGAGAAGAATCAGGCAGCCCTGCTGGAAACCAGCCTGCAACTGGGCTTCGTTCCAATTCTGGCCAGTGTGAAGCCACAGGTCTCGGCTCACGTTGCCATCGACCTGGAAGGCGGCAGCGGACCCAATGGCATCTACATTGATGAAGCGGACTGGAAATACATTCAGCGTCGTGACGATGTGAAACCAGAAGTTCCTGAACTGGCCTCGTAAGCGCTGTAAGTTGTTGTCAGAAGGCCGCATGAGAATGCGGCCTTTTTTATTGTCTTTGAATTGAGTGAGGCCCTGTTGCAGGCCTCCGGCGGACAGACTCTTTATTCATCGAATTCATAATGAGGTGCAGCGAACACGCATACGATTACACCAGGCAAGCTTGGAGTGACCCCATGAGAACGATATTGCTGACGGTCTTGCTGGTCGTTGCTGCAACAGCGCATGCAACTGACTACTACGTGGCCCCCAATGGCGATGATCACGCTGCGGGTACCAAAGGTGCACCGTTGCGCACCATCATGCGCGCGCAGCAAGCCGCAATAGCCGGCGACACGGTTTACTTTCGCGGCGGCGTCTATACCTACACAGCAGGCATCAACCGCTGCGCTACCCGTACAGACACCGTGAATGCCATCACCCTGAACAACAGCGGCAGCGAAAACAAACCCATACGCTACTGGGCCTATCCGGGCGAAACACCGGTTTTCGATTTCTCGGCCATGAAAGACGATTGTCGCGTCAAAGGCTTCAACGTTACCGGTAGTTGGTTACACCTGAAGGGGCTGGAGGTGAAAGGCGTGCCGCAACAGCCGGAAAACCATCTCAACCACGAGTCCTGGGGGATCTGGAACAGCGGCAGCCACAATACCTTCGAGCAACTCAATCTGCATCACAATATGGGACCCGGCCTGTTCATTCAGAACGGCGGTTATAACCTGGTACTGAATTCCGACTCTCACCACAACTACGATCCTTACACCTCAAACGGCGCAGGTCAGAGTGCAGACGGCTTCGGTGCACATATCAAGGCGGGCCATCCAGGTAATGTATTCCGCGGTTGCAGAGCGTGGGCCAATTCCGACGACGGCTTTGACCTGATCAATGCCTTTTCGCCAGTGACCATCGAAAGCTCATGGGCATGGCAGCAAGGTTACCTGCCTGGCACGCGCACAAAACTTGAAGCCGGCAATGGTAATGGCATCAAAGCGGGCGGATACGGTGGCAAATATGTGCCTGACGGCGTGAAGCATATCGTCCGTAATTCCGTTGCCTTCGACAATAAGTCCGCTGGTTTCTATGCCAATCACCATACCCTGGCACTGGACTTCACCAACAACACGGCTTTTTCCAATGGCGTGAACTACAACATGGCAGGTATCGCCCCGGATGGTTCGCTGATCCCTCTCGGCAACCTGTCCAACAACATCGCTTACAAGGGACGCTTGACCGTCAACACCGAAGGACTGGATATGGCACACAACTCCTGGACATTGCCAACGCCGGTAACCGACGCAGACTTTGAGGATGTCTCGGATACGGGGTGGGATGCGCCACGTCAGCCGGACGGAAGTCTGCCGGTGCTGCGCAGCTTCCACCTGCGAGCGGGCGGCAGACTGGCAGGGATGGGGGCGTTTCACTAAACCTTGGGGGTCTCTGGCGCCAATGCGGCTGCATTGCAATGAGATGAGCCAGATAGAGAATGCAGAGGTTTCCGGAACCCCAGACAAACAAAAACCCTCAACGCGTAAGCGATGAGGGTTTCTGGAATTTAATCTTGACGATGACCTACTCTCACATGGGGAAACCCCACACTACCATCGGCGATACATCGTTTCACTACTGAGTTCGGGATGGGATCAGGTGGTTCCAATGCTCTATGGTCGTCAAGAAATTCGGGTACCGAATCGTGCCCTGCGGCGCGCTTCAGCAAATCGGGTATGTGATAGCAAGCTGGTTCAGGTGTCGTTCGTGACGCAAACTTTCGGTTCGTGTCATCTTCACAGTCACCGCAATCTGGTCGTTCGACGCAAATTGCTTGGGTGTTATATGGTCAAGCCTCACGGGCAATTAGTATTGGTTAGCTCAACGCCTCACAGCGCTTACACACCCAACCTATCAACGTCGTAGTCTTCGACGGCCCTTTAGGGAACTCAAGGTTCCAGTGAGATCTCATCTTGAGGCAAGTTTCCCGCTTAGATGCTTTCAGCGGTTATCTTTTCCGAACATAGCTACCCGGCAATGCCACTGGCGTGACAACCGGAACACCAGAGGTTCGTCCACTCCGGTCCTCTCGTACTAGGAGCAGCCCCTCTCAAATCTCAAACGTCCACGGCAGATAGGGACCGAACTGTCTCACGACGTTCTAAACCCAGCTCGCGTACCACTTTAAATGGCGAACAGCCATACCCTTGGGACCGGCTTCAGCCCCAGGATGTGATGAGCCGACATCGAGGTGCCAAACACCGCCGTCGATATGAACTCTTGGGCGGTATCAGCCTGTTATCCCCGGAGTACCTTTTATCCGTTGAGCGATGGCCCTTCCATACAGAACCACCGGATCACTAAGACCTACTTTCGTACCTGCTCGACGTGTCTGTCTCGCAGTCAAGCGCGCTTTTGCCTTTATACTCTACGACCGATTTCCGACCGGTCTGAGCGCACCTTCGTACTCCTCCGTTACTCTTTAGGAGGAGACCGCCCCAGTCAAACTACCCACCATACACTGTCCTCGATCCGGATAACGGACCTGAGTTAGAACCTCAAAGTTGCCAGGGTGGTATTTCAAGGTTGGCTCCACGCAGACTGGCGTCCACGCTTCAAAGCCTCCCACCTATCCTACACAAGCAAATTCAAAGTCCAGTGCAAAGCTATAGTAAAGGTTCACGGGGTCTTTCCGTCTAGCCGCGGATACACTGCATCTTCACAGCGATTTCAATTTCACTGAGTCTCGGGTGGAGACAGCGCCGCCATCGTTACGCCATTCGTGCAGGTCGGAACTTACCCGACAAGGAATTTCGCTACCTTAGGACCGTTATAGTTACGGCCGCCGTTTACCGGGGCTTCGATCAAGAGCTTCGCTTGCGCTAACCCCATCAATTAACCTTCCGGCACCGGGCAGGCGTCACACCCTATACGTCCACTTTCGTGTTTGCAGAGTGCTGTGTTTTTAATAAACAGTCGCAGCGGCCTGGTATCTTCGACCGGCAGGGGCTTACGCAGTAAATGCTTCACCTCCACCGGCGCACCTTCTCCCGAAGTTACGGTGCCATTTTGCCTAGTTCCTTCACCCGAGTTCTCTCAAGCGCCTTGGTATTCTCTACCCAACCACCTGTGTCGGTTTGGGGTACGGTTCCTGGTTACCTGAAGCTTAGAAGCTTTTCTTGGAAGCATGGCATCAACCACTTCATGTTCTAAAAGAACACTCGTCATCAGCTCTCGGCCTTAAGATCCCGGATTTACCTAAGATCTCAGCCTACCACCTTAAACCTGGACTACCAACGCCAGGCTGGCCTAGCCTTCTCCGTCCCTCCATCGCAATAACCAGAAGTACAGGAATATTAACCTGTTTTCCATCGACTACGCTTTTCAGCCTCGCCTTAGGGACCGACTAACCCTGCGTCGATTAACGTTGCGCAGGAAACCTTGGTCTTTCGGCGTGGGTGTTTTTCACACCCATTGTCGTTACTCATGTCAGCATTCGCACTTCTGATACCTCCAGCAAGCTTCTCAACTCACCTTCACAGGCTTACAGAACGCTCCTCTACCGCATCATCAAAAGATGATACCCGTAGCTTCGGTGCATGGTTTGAGCCCCGTTACATCTTCCGCGCAGGCCGACTCGACTAGTGAGCTATTACGCTTTCTTTAAAGGGTGGCTGCTTCTAAGCCAACCTCCTAGCTGTCTAAGCCTTCCCACATCGTTTCCCACTTAACCATGACTTTGGGACCTTAGCTGACGGTCTGGGTTGTTTCCCTTTTCACGACGGACGTTAGCACCCGCCGTGTGTCTCCCATGCTCGGCACTTGTAGGTATTCGGAGTTTGCATCGGTTTGGTAAGTCGGGATGACCCCCTAGCCGAAACAGTGCTCTACCCCCTACAGTGATACATGAGGCGCTACCTAAATAGCTTTCGAGGAGAACCAGCTATCTCCGAGCTTGATTAGCCTTTCACTCCGATCCACAGGTCATCCGCTAACTTTTCAACGGTAGTCGGTTCGGTCCTCCAGTTAGTGTTACCCAACCTTCAACCTGCCCATGGATAGATCGCCCGGTTTCGGGTCTATTCCCAGCGACTAGACGCCCTATTAAGACTCGCTTTCGCTACGCCTCCCCTATTCGGTTAAGCTCGCCACTGAAAATAAGTCGCTGACCCATTATACAAAAGGTACGCAGTCACCCAACAAAGTGGGCTCCCACTGCTTGTACGCATACGGTTTCAGGATCTATTTCACTCCGCTCTCCGCGGTTCTTTTCGCCTTTCCCTCACGGTACTGGTTCACTATCGGTCAGTCAGTAGTATTTAGCCTTGGAGGATGGTCCCCCCATATTCAGACAAGGTTTCTCGTGCCCCGTCCTACTCGATTTCATTGCAAAGGGATTTTCGCGTACAGGGCTATCACCCACTATGGCCGTCCTTTCCAGAACGTTCCGCTAATCTCAATACAACTTAAGGGCTGGTCCCCGTTCGCTCGCCACTACTAAGGGAATCTCGGTTGATTTCTTTTCCTCAGGGTACTTAGATGTTTCAGTTCCCCTGGTTCGCCTCTTGCACCTATGTATTCAGTACAAGATAACCATCTTATGATGGCTGGGTTCCCCCATTCAGACATCTCCGGATCACAGTCTGTTTGCCGACTCCCCGAAGCTTTTCGCAGGCTACCACGTCTTTCATCGCCTCTGACTGCCAAGGCATCCACCGTATGCGCTTCTTCACTTGACCATATAACCCCAAGCAATCTGGTTATACTGTGAAGACGACATTCGCCGA